>JBAYTU010000024.1:0-42404 GCA_041675465.1 Terrimicrobiaceae bacterium
AGGGCGAACCTCCGTGTGAGCCCATTTATTACGGCTCAGACGGAGCTTCGCCCTCCCTCGCGTTATCGACATGTCGTCGAACCGCTCCCCTCTCATTTCTTCCCTTACGCGCGGATTTGGGGGGGGCAAATTCAAACCGCAGCGGCGCAGTGGTCGAGCGCGGTGGCTTTTTTCCAGCGGAGACGGCTGGCGATCGCGGCGGTGACGTAGGATTTTGCCCGCGCCACCGCTTCCGCGAGCGGGAGCCCGCAGGCGAGGCCGGTGGCGATCGCAGCCGAGAACGTGCATCCGGTTCCGTGCGTGTCGGCTCCGCGGATGAAGCCCGCGCGGAATTCCTCGAAACCGTCTTCGTCCGCGATGATGTCCACCGCCGTGCGGGACTTGAGATGGCCGCCTTTGAGCAAAAACGGGACGCCGAATTTGCGGGCGAGCAAGCGGCCGGCGGCCTTCATTTCCGCGACGTTCCGGCAGGGCATGCCGGAGAGGATGCGGAGCTCGTCGAGATTCGGGGTCACCAGTGCCGCGCGCGGGAAGAGGAGGTTTTCGCAGGCGGAGATCGCGGGTTTTTTCAGAAGCGGGTCGCCGCTCGATGCGACCATGACCGGGTCGACGACCAGCGGGGGAAGCGCGGGAAGCTTGCCGAGTTCCGCGGCGACCGCCCGGATGATGGCGGCGGAATACAGCATGCCGGTCTTGATGGCCGCCACCGGAAACGCCTCGAAGCTCAGCCTCATCTGTTCGGCCACGATGCGCGGGCGGACCGGCTGGATGGCGGAGACGCGCCCGGGGACTTCCGCCACCACGCACGTGATGGCCGTCTGCGCGTAGCCGCCGAGCGCCGTGATCGTCTTCAGGTCCGCCTGGGCACCCGCCCCGCACGAATTGTCCGATCCCGCAATCGTGAGGACGACCGGCGGCATCACCTGGACCGGTTGGCCTGCAGAATGAAATAAATGAGCTGCCCGAGCGCCGCCACGAACGCCGCGACATACGTGAGGGCTGCGGCATCGAGGACATCGTTCACCCCGCCCTCCTCCTCGCCCTGGCGGACCATCCCCATTTGCCGGAGGATCACTTTCGCGCGACGCGAGGCATCGAACTCCACCGGCAGCGTGATCAGGTTGAAGACCACGATGACCAGAAAGCAGGCGATGGCGACGAGGAGCAGGTGGAAGGCGTGGAAGAAAATTCCGGCGATGAAAATCGGGAAGATCATCTGCGAGGCAAATTGGGTGGCCGGCACGGCGAGCATCCTCCACTGCAACGGCGCGTAGGCCTTCGAGTGCTGGATCGCATGCCCGCACTCGTGCGCGGCGATCCCCAGGGCCGCAACGGAGGGGGTCCCATAGACTTCGGGCGACAGGCAAAGCCGGCGGTGGGAAGGGTCGTAGTGGTCCCCGAGGGCATCGCGGATGGCCACGATTTCGACATCGTTGATGCCTGCGGCGGAAAGGATCCTTCGCGCGGCTTCGGCCCCGGTCAGATTCGAGTTGGCGCGCACCTGGCTCCAGCGCTTGAATGCGCCGGAGACTTTCGACTGGGCCCAGAGCCCGATCAGCATCGGGACCCCGATCAGAAGGATCCATGTCATCATAGGGCCTCAAAAATAGCAAAAAACCGGCCCTCTGCAACCCCTCGCCTCAAGCCCCGGGGGCGCAGGGAGCCCGGCGGGTCAATAAAACCGCATCGGGGCAACGACCGGCTGCCGGTGCGTCAGGCGATCGACGAACCGCTCCCAGGAGGCCTGGCCGGCGAGGATCTCGATTTCCACCCGGAGGTAATAGAGCGGGACTTCCGGTTCCAGGATGCGCGGGATGCGGACGGCATCCTTCTCCGTGGTCAGGATCGCATCGAGCTCGCGCCGGACGCAGCGGCGGATGAACGACTCGATCTCCTTGGACGAAAACCGGTGGTGGTCGGCGTAGGTTTTCGAGATTTCGATCTCGGCATCAAGTTTTCTGAGCGCGTTTTCAAAGCTTTCCGGGACCGCGATCCCGCAGATCGAGCCGACCCGCAGGCCGCGGAGAAACTCGAGCGGCTTGACCTCGCCGGTCACGAAATTCCGGAGATGCTTCGGACGGTGGGCGCATTCGATGATGTCGGCGGTGCGGTTGTATCGGCGGATCCTCCCGATGAGCGCGCCGTTGTCCGACCCGTCGCATTTTGTCAGAAATATGTGCGTGGCGCGGCGGAGGTTGCGGGGTGGCTCGCGCAGGGTCCCGCGGGGGAGCATGAACTCGTTTCCGAACGGGGCCTGCCGGTCCACGAGCACGACCTCCAGCCCGTGGCGCATGCGGACGTATTGGAACCCATCGTCGAGGATCAACGTGTCCGATCGAAAGGTTCTCACCGCGTAGGAGCCGCTCTTGACGCGGTCCCGGTCCACGAGCACGACCACGCCGCGAAGGTTGTTCGCCAGCATGAACGGCTCGTCGCCGGCGGTCCGGGAATCGAGCAGCAGCGAGCGCCCGTCGCAGACGACGCGGGGGACGAAGACCGCTTTCTTTTTCGTGACCCGGTCCACGAGCCGGAGGAGCAGCGGGCGCGGGACGCTCTTGTATCCGCGGCTCAGGATGGCGACGCGCCGCCCGCCCTGCTGGAGAGCGCGGGCCAGAAGTTCGACGACCGGCGTCTTGCCGGTGCCGCCGACCGTCAGGTTCCCGACGCTGATCACGAGGCACCCGTGCGAGTGGCTCCGGAAAATCCGGTTCCTGTAAAGCGCGAGCCGGGATTGGACAATCCCCCGGTAAAGCAGGGACAGCATCCAGAGGAACCCGCGGAGCAGATCGGCCCGGCGGCCATACCGGCGGCCGAGGATGACATCGATCGCAAAAGATTCGAGCCCCTCGATCCAACGTCTCATGGGAGGATTCGAACGCCGGAGTTGTCGGCACCCACGACAACGGCCACTGCGGAATCCAGATCCGACGCGGCGAGCATGGCACCGGCGATTTTTTCCGGGTTTTTGAGTGTTGCGCAGGCGATCGTGGACCCCGAGCCGCTCAGCCAGCCACCGAGTCCACCCGCTTTGCGGGCGGCGTGGATCACGGGCTGGAGAAACGGGATCAGCGGCTCGCGGTAGGGCTGGTGGAGGCGGTCATCGAGGCACCCGGCCAAATCCTGGTAGCTGCCGGTGGCGAATGCCGCCGAGATGGCGGCCGCGCATCCGGCGCTGAAGACGGCATCCTTCAGGGGGATCCTCCCCGGCAGAACCCTTCTTGCGGACGGAGTCGATATTTCAAACCCGGGGATCAGGAGCGCGAATCGCAGGCCGTTTCCGATCTTGTATCGCTGGAGCCTGCCGACGGGGGGCGAGATCGTGAACCCCCCGAACGCGGCTGGGGCCGCGTTGTCCGGATGCCCTTCGAGCATGGCGCAGAGGCGGAAAATGTCCGCCCGTCCGAGCGGCCGCCCGGCCAGCTCATTGAGGCCATGAAGCACGCCGAGCCGGACGGTCACGCTGCTGCCGAGACCGCGGGAACGGGGCACCGAGCCCTCCACCTCCCAGTGAAACGCGAACCTCCGGATCCCGGACTCCCGGAAAAAAAGTGCGGCGGCCTCCCCGGCCATCTCTCCCTTGGCCGGCCCCCGCCCGCGCCTCACGGTCGTCGTGTTGTAAAGCCGGAGCGCGATCCCGAGGCAATCAAATCCGGGGCCCAGATTCGCCGTCGAGGCGGGAACACGCACGCGCACTTCATTCATCTGCGGGATCATGCCCCAACAACCCACATCCGGAAAAGAACATATCTATCCCGGCTACTGCGCTCCCGTGGTTTACTACAACCCGGTGCCGACGTATTACTACTCTGGGACGACCACCCGGTTCAGCACGGTCTCCGGCTTCGTCAACGGCGGCCAGGGGGTCATCCAGGTTTCCCAGCCGGTTTACCCGGTCCAGCCGGTGACCGTTTACCGGGGCAACAATTTTCGCTGGCGTTGATGTCCCTCCCCCGCGTGTTCCAGACTCCGGAGATATCCCGGATCAGTCCGGGGCCGCTGTAGATGAAGCCGGTGTAGATTTGGACGAGCGAGGCACCGGCCTCGAGCTTTTCGCGCGCGGATTCCGCGCTCATCACGCCGCCGGATGCGATGATCGGGAGCCCGGTTTGAGAACGCAGGATCCTGAGCACTTCGGTGGATCGGGGTCGCAGCGGCGAACCGCTGAGGCCGCCGGCCTGATCGTTGCCTGCGGGAACGGACGAGTGGTCGAGGGTCGTGTTCGTGGCAATCAGGCCATCGAGTTTTTCGGCCTCCGCGAGCGCTGCCATTTCCCGGACCGCCTCATCGGAAAGATCGGGGGCGATTTTCACGAGAAGCGGCTTTGCGGGATCGATGGCCTTGAGCGCGCGGACAATCGCGGACAGCGATTCGCCGTCCTGGAGTCGGCGGAGACCCGGGGTGTTCGGGGAACTGACGTTGATCACAAAGTAATCCCCGAACGGAAGAAGCTGCCGGAAGCTGGCCGCGTAGTCAGAGGGGGCGTTTTCGAGCGGGGTGACTTTGGATTTCCCGATGTTGATTCCGACGGGAATCCGCGGCCAGCGGCCCGAGGATTTGAGGGCGGAAAGCGTGCGGGCGACGGCCTCGGCCCCGGGGTTGTTGAAGCCCATGCGGTTGATGAGTGCCTGCTGGCCGGGAAAGCGGAAACAACGCGGTTTGTCGTTTCCCGGCTGCCCATGCGCGGTCACGGTTCCGGCCTCGACAAATCCAAATCCCAGCGCCTCCCACGCGCCCAGGGCTTCGGCATTTTTGTCCATGCCCGCAGCCAGGCCGACGGGGTTCGGAAATGTGAGTCCGAAGAGCCGGAGCGGCTTCTCCACGGGGGGGCCGAACATCGCGCGCAGGACAGGCGCGGGAGTCCGTCGCAGTCCGGTGATCGCAAGGAGGTGGGCGGTTTCCGGGTCAAACCGGAACAGGCAGGGACGGAGGATGTCGGTGTAGAGATTCAATCGGGTGGTTTCTTCAACCGCAGAGATCGCACGGGCCGTCCATCCGCGCATAGGTGGCCAGCGCGAGGAGCGGGAAGTGGTTCCGATACATGTCGTATTTGAGGTAGAAGACGCACGGGAATCCCGTGCCTGTGGTGTATTCCTCGGTCCACGAACCGTCGGGGTTTTGATTTTTGACGAGCCAGTCGATGCCGTTGACAATGGACTCGCGTGAGGCGTCGCCGCAGGAGCACAGGCCCATGAGTGCCCAGGAGGTCTGGCTTGCCGTGCTGGGGCCGCGGCCCTTCAGCGCGGGGAAATTGTAGCTCTCGCACGTTTCCCCCCAGCCGCCGTCGTCGTTTTGGCAGCTCTCGAGCCAATCGCGTCCGCGCCGGATCCATTCCTCCTCCATGTTTGTTCCGATGGCTGCCAGGCCGCGGAGGGCCTGCCAGGTGCCGTAAATGTAGTTGACCCCCCAGCGTCCATACCAGGAGCCGTCGGGTTCCTGCGTTCTCCGCAACATTTCGATGGCGCTCTGGATTTCGGGGGAGCGCGGGTCGTGGCCGATGGCCCCGAGAAGTTCGAGCACGCGCGCGGTGAGGTCGCTGCAGGTGGGATCGAGGATGGCATTGTGGTCGGCGAAGGGGACGTGTTCGAGCCATGAGGCGGTGACATCCCTGTCGAAGGCGGCCCATCCGCCGTCCCGGCACTGGAAGGCCAGGAGCCACTTGAGAGCCCGTTCGAACAGGGCGTTGCGGGAAAATTCATTCTCGGGCTCCACCTGCCGGAGCGCCATCAGGACCATCATCGTGTCATCGGTGTCCGGATAATACTTGTTTCCATGTTCGAACGCCCAGCCGCTGGGTTCGAGGTCCGGCAAACGCACCGCCCAGTCGCCACGGAAGCGGACCTCCCTCTGCTCGAGCCACTTCGCCGCGCGCCGTAGCGCCGGATGTTTGCTTCCCAGGCCGGATTCCCCGAGCGCGATCGTGGTGATCGCCGTGTCCCAGACCGGGGAGAGGCACGGCTGGATGCGGAAATCCTCCGGGTCCTCGACAAAAAGGCCCCGGAAGTCGTCCCAGGCTTTTTTCATGAGCGGATGGTCGTCCGCGTAACCGAGCACCCGCAGGGCCATCATCGCGTTGAGCATCGCGGGAAAAATCGCCGAGAGCCCCTCGCTTCCCTCCCCCATGCGCTTGGTCATCCACGCTCTCGCCTTTTTCAGGGCGCGTCGACGCAGCGGGTGAAACGGGAACCGGTTGTAGAGCTTGAGTGCCGCATCGCAGCGAAGGAAAAAATTTCTCCAGGCCCAGAAGCGGGGATCTTTTTTCAGCGAGAGGTCGGTGTTTTCGAGCCCGGCCGGATAGAGTTCGTGAAGGTGGAACGCGGGCGGAAGCGCGCGGACGGGTTTGAAATGGTTGAGGATGGCGAGCGGGGCGATGATCGTCCGGCTCCACGACGACATCTCGTAGATGTTGAAGAAAAACCATTTCGGGAGCAGGAAAATCTCCG
This sequence comes from Terrimicrobiaceae bacterium, assembly GCA_041675465.1. Lineage (GTDB taxonomy): Bacteria > Verrucomicrobiota > Verrucomicrobiia > Chthoniobacterales > Terrimicrobiaceae > QYQL01. Next base: position 6,441 of record JBAYTU010000024.1, read on the forward strand.
GCGGGACCATCGGCACAAACTCCCAGGGGAACTGGCCCAGCAACGCGAGGTAGAGTCGTCCGTAGGTGTTCATTTGGGGGATGCCGCCCAGCCTCAAAATGTTCGCCCGCGCCTCGCGCATCCAAACCGCGTTCGGGGAATCTCCGGCCAGCTTGAGGGCGAAATACGCCTTCACCGAGGCGTTGATTTCCGAGGGGCCGCCGGCAAAGATGTTCCACCCCCCGTCCTCCGTCTGGCGGTTGCGGATGTGGTTGGCGCACTTGCGCTGGAGATCCGCATCCACATGCCCCCTCCAGTGCATGAAGAGAATGGTGTCGCAGCACAGCGTCGCATCCACGAAAAGCTCCCCCTCCCAACGCCCGTCCGGACGCTGGATCGAGAGGAGGAAATCCTGCGATTTTGCGATGGCCTGCGGGATGCCCAGGGCCCCCTTGGGGGTGCTCTCGAACGGGATCAATTTTTCTGCGGCGCTCATTTCAGGAGGAATTCCGCAGCCTGCTGGACGTCCTTGTCCCCGCGGCCCGAGAGGTTGGCGATGACGAGCGTCTCTTTCGACAACGACGGGGCCGTTTTGATCACATGGGCGATGGCATGCGCGGACTCCAAGGCGGGAATGATCCCCTCCACTTCGGCCAGGGTGCGGAATGCGGCAAGCGCCTCGCTGTCGGTGGCATAGTCGTAGGTGATCCTGCCCCGGTCGCGATAGAAGCTGTGTTCCGGCCCGACCGCCGCATAATCCAGCCCGGCGGAAACCGAGTGGGTGAGCTCGATCTGACCGTCGTCATCCGCGAGAAGCCACGTCTTCGTCCCCTGCAGGACCCCGAGTTTTCCCCCTTGGAACCTCGCGGCGTGACGTCCGCGCACGATGCCCTCGCCACCCGCCTCGACGCCCGTCAGGCGCACGGATTCGTCGCCGAGGAACGCGTGGAAAAACCCGATGGCATTGCTTCCGCCGCCCACGCACGCGACGAGATGGTCGGGCAGCCGACCCTCGCGTCCGAGGATCTGCCGCTTCGTTTCCTCGCCGATCACCTTGTGAAAATCCCGGACGATCATCGGATACGGGTGCGATCCCAGCGCGCTGCCCAGAATGTAGTGCGTGGTGCGGACATTGGTGACCCAGTCGCGCATCGCCTCGTTGATCGCCTCCTTGAGCGTCGCCTGCCCGACCGTCACGGCCACCACTTTCGCGCCGAGAAATTTCATGCGCGCCACGTTCAGGGCCTGGCGCTTCATGTCCACGGCCCCCATGTAGATCACGCACTCCAAACCGAACCTCGCCGCCGCCGTAGCCGTCGCCACGCCATGTTGTCCTGCCCCGGTTTCCGCGATGACCCGGGTCTTGCCCATGCGCCGTGCCAGAAGAATTTGCCCGATCGCATTGTTGATCTTGTGCGCCCCCGTGTGCAGCAGGTCTTCGCGCTTGAGATAAATCCTCGCCCCGCCGAGCCGCCCGGTCAGGCGCTCCGCAAAATACAACGGGGTCGGACGCCCGCAAAAATCCTTCAGCAGCCCGGCCAGTTCCCCCTGGAATTCCGGGTCCGCCGCCGCCGCGCGATACTCCCGCTCCAAATCCTGCAGCGCCGTCATCAGCGTTTCCGGCACAAACATCCCCCCGTAGGGGCCGAAATGGCCCGCCGCATCCGGAACCGCCCCTGGATCAATCGAAGTCATCGCGCCACGTTACCCCGAAATCCCTCTTCGACAAGCCCGCCGGAAGCGGTTCGAAACAAGGGTGCAGGACGAGATTTTTCTTGTTTGGCCCGGGATCATTCCCCGCCAACACGACTCTTCCCTGCGGCTGTGCTTGCAGGATCCGGCACCGATCCTGTAGATACCGGCGTTCCTGATGAATCTCGATGCCTTGATCGCCTGCGATACCCGGACCGTGGACCGCATGCTGAACCAGTGGCTTCCCAAAGAATCGGCGAAGCCGGCGACAATTCACCGGGCCATGCGCTACAGCCTGTTTGCCGGGGGGAAGCGGATGCGCCCGGTGCTCTGCCTGGCGGCGGCCCGCGCCTGCGGGATCCGGCGTTTGTCCGATGCCATGCCGGCGGCCTGTGCGGTGGAGTGCGTGCATACTTACTCGCTCATCCACGACGATCTGCCCTGCATGGACGACGACGATTTGCGGCGCGGCCGCCCGACTTCGCACAAGGTCTTCGGGGAGGGAACAGCCGTCCTTGCGGGCGACGCCCTGCTCACGGCGGCGTTCGAAATTCTCGCGAAGTCAAGGCCGACCGGGCGATATGGCCTGGCGGATTCCGTCGCCGAGCTCGCCCGGGCGGCGGGCAGCCGGTTTCTCATCGGCGGCCAGGTGGCGGACCTGGAGGCGGAGGGGAAAAAATCCAGCAGGTCGGATCTGCGGTTCATCCATCGCGGGAAAACCGCGGCCATGATCGTCTGCAGCCTGAAACTGGGGGCGATGAGCGCGAATGCGACCCCGCGCGTGTTGCGCATCCTCGGGGAATTCGGCGACCACCTCGGCCTGGCGTTCCAGGTCATCGATGACATCCTGGACGTCACCCAATCCAGCGAACATCTCGGCAAGAGCGCGGGGAAGGACGCTGCGGCCGGAAAAACCACCTACCCCGCGCTCCTCGGCCTCGGGGAGTCGAAAAAGGAAGCCGCCCGGCTCACCGAAAAAGCTCTCGGCTCGCTCTCCCCGATCGGCGGGCGCGCCGACGTCCTCCGCGCCCTCGCGGAAAGGCTTCTCGCGCGGCAGTCGTAACGGACTCCGGGTGCGGGCGGGATTCCCGGGAAACCCCGATGCTCAGGTCTTTTCAGCCGACACGGACGAAAGGCCCATCATCAACATCGCCGATCCGCTGAAGAGCGATTGGATGCCGTAAAGGATCCCGAGGATCCCTGCGGAGTCGAGCGGCCACTTGGCGTAAATCATCCCTCCGAGGAGCAAGGCCACCACGCCATTGAGCAGCAGCCAGACCCAGGCGGGATTCGCCCGCATCCGGAAGGAGGTCACGAGGCACACGATCCCCTCGGTCAGGAAGATCGCCGCCACGATCAGCGTGAGCGCGGCCATCCCGGCGAGCGGGAAAAACAGGAGCGCCGATCCCGCCGCGATGCGGAGGACTGCGGAAAGCGAGGAGAGAAAACGGTGCGGGCTGCTTTTCCCAAAAAGCGCCTGGAAGATCGCGACAAGGCCGGTGGCCAGGCACAGCGCCCCGATCAGTTGCGTGAGGAAGAACGAGAAAATGCCGGGGGCCGAGACCGCAAAAACGCCGACCAGCAGGGAAAGGATCCCCCCGGCGATGAACCAGACCCGGCTGCGCGAACCCCCGTCGTGTGATGGTGTCATGCGATCAATCCTCCAGCGTGAAGCCCACCTTGACCGTCACCTGCCAATGGGCGATCCGGTCGTTGTCGATTTGCCCGCGCGTCTCGACGACTTCGAACCAGCGCATGTTGCGGAGAGACCGGGCGGCTTTCGCGACCGCGTTCTGGACCGCTTCTTCGATGCTGTTCGGAGAGGAGCCGACGAGTTCAATTTTTTTGTAGATATGATCGCTCATCGCCCGGACCATAACAAATTGCGCCGCGCCCCGGAAGGGAAATCGCAGCATGTCGGAGATGTTACAAAATTCGTCTTGTTTTTCCCTCGCCTCCGCGCGGATGCTCTCGCGAGATGAGTTCCGCCCCGACCGCACAAGGATACGCGATGCCCGCCGAATGGGACCGCCATGAAGCCACGTGGCTTTCCTGGCCCCAGCCGGGGTGCAACAGCTTTCCGGGCTCATACGACCGCGTCGTGCCGACCTTCGTTCAAATGGTTGCGGCGCTCGCGGAGTCGGAGACCGTGAGAATCAATGTCCGGGACGCGGAGCAGGAAAAATCCGTCCGTCACCTCCTGCGCGGAACTCCCGTGGAGCGCGTGGAGTATTTCCGCATCCCGACGGACGAGCCGTGGTGCCGGGACCACGGCCCGATCTTCGTTCGCCGGAAATCCGCCCCCCGGCTCGCGGTTCTCAATTTCGAGTTCAACGCCTGGGGGTGGAAGCTCTCGCCGTTCGAGGCCGACAATGAAGTCCCGCACAAACTGGCCGCCCAACTCGGCCTGCCCGTCCTCGACCACGACGGGTTCGTCCTCGAAGGCGGATCGGTTGATGTCAACGGCTCCGGCACCGTGCTCACCACCGAGAGCTGCCTGCTGAACCCGAACCGCAACCCGAAACTCAACCGCCACCAGATCGAAAAGAAACTTCACGAGACGCTCGGCGTCCGCCAGGTCCTCTGGCTCGGCGACGGGATCGAGGGGGATGACACCGACGGGCACATCGACGACATCGCCCGGTTCGTCTCCAAGGCGGTGGTCGTGGCCGCGACGGAGGAGGACGAAAACGACCCCAATTTCGAGCCCCTCCGGACGAACCTCGAACGACTGCGCGAAATGGCTCTCCCGGACGGCGAACCGCTCCACGTGCTCACCCTGCCCATGCCCCGGCGCATCGTGCGCGAGGGCCTCCGCCTTCCTGCGAGCTACGCCAATTTTTACATCGCGAACGAAATCGTCCTGCTCCCGTTCTTCGGCGAGCGCAACGACGCCTGGGCGGAATCGGTCCTGCGCGAGGCCATCCCGGACCGCAAAATCGTGGGCATCGACTGTCGCGAGCTGATCTGGGGGCTCGGTGCCTTCCATTGCCTGACCCAGCAGCAACCGGCGGCATGATTTTTCGCCCATGAAATTCCGCCGCAACGTCGCCCTCATTCTCACCAGGCCGGGAGGGGAGATCCTCGTCTGCGAACGCAGCGACTTCAGGGGTTCGTGGCAGTTCCCTCAGGGGGGGGCCCGCGAGGAGGAATCGGACCTCGAGGCCCTGCGGCGCGAGGTGCTGGAGGAAATCGCGCTGCCGCCGGAGGCCTACCGCGTCCTCTGCCACCACGGCCCCTACCGGTATGTCTTCCGGTCCGGCTGCCGCAAGGAAGGATGCGACGGGCAGGAGCAGTTCTACTACCAGGCGGAGTGGCTCGGCGATCGGGAGATCGCGGTCGATAAAAAGGAATTCCGCAACTTCCGGTGGATCAAACCGGAATCCTTCCAGATCGGGTGGGTGCCTCCCATCAAACGCGACGTCTACCGCCAGGTTTTCCGCGACTTTTTCCGGATCGAGCTGCCGTGAATTTCGCGGGAAGTGCGGAATGTTGTTGACTCGGGGCGGAAAACTTGGGATTTCCCCGCCGCTGCCTATGCTTACATTTTCTGCTTTCACCGTGCTCTCCGCCGCGCTTCTCGGATGCGTCTGGTGGGTGAGCCGCGATGATCAGGGGGTCTCCTGATCGCATCCTTGCGTCCTTCGACGCGCATGCTCGGCCCTATGATTTCCTGGCTCTGTTTCGAATGGAAGACAAGCGGTCTTCCGGAAAGGGAGGTTTCTTTCGAACCTTTCATCATCCGTGTCGCGGAGAAATCCGAACAGGAAAGTGTTTCCAAGGCCATCAAAAGCGCCTTCTCCATGGACTCGGTCTGGGGCGATGTCAGCCGCCCCCTCAGGGAAAAAATCGCCCTGGATCTCGATGCGGGATTTTCGCTTCCGGAGCCATCCTGCGTGGTCCTCGTGCACGGGGCCCGCGTCATCGGGGCGTCGGTGCTGGATGTCGGGCCCGACGCCGAAAACCATCTTTCCAGCGGCCCCTGCATCCTCCACGAATACCGGAACCGCGGGCTGGCGAGCGGCTTGCTGGCCGCCTCCCTGGACTTTTTGAAAAAAAACGGAGTCCCCGTCGCGAGGGGCCTGACGCGCGCGAACTCGATCACCGCGCGCTTCATCTACCCGAAGTTTGGCGGCGTTTCCCACCCCATCGAAGGCGACCCGCTGAAGTTGAAGGTCGGCTGATCCCGCATTTTGCGCTTTTCTTGACGGGACAACTTTGCGAGGTTGCCGTCCGGGATGCAGGGAATCTTCCAACAATACGACACAGGGCCGTTTTTCGACGAGATGTTCGGGTCGGACGGACAGGTCCGCCCCCATTACGTGCAGCTTCTCCAGAAGTTCGAGGAGCTGGATTCCGGGGAGTTCGACCGGAAGCGCGTCCTCGCCGAAAAATCGTATTTGAACCAGGGGATCACCTTCACGGTTTACAGCGGCGATGAAGGCACCGAGCGCATCATGCCCTTCGATCTCATCCCCCGGATCATTCCCGGCGACGAGTGGGCCTGCATCGAGCGGGGGCTCACCCAGCGGCTCCTCGCGCTGAACCTCTTTCTCCGGGACATCTACCATGAGCAGAAGATCCTCACGGACGGGATCATCCCGGCCGAACTCATCCGGAGCGCCAGGCACTTCCGCCCCGAGCTCGTGGGGGTTGATATCCCGCACGACATCTACATCCACATCTGCGGGACGGACCTGATCCGCGGTGCCGACGGGCGCTATCTGGTCCTCGAGGACAACGGGCGGTGCCCCTCCGGGGTTTCGTATCTCTTGGAGAACCGCCAGGCGATGAAGCGGGTTTTCCCGCAGCTTTTCAACCGCTACGCGGTGCGCCCGGTCGGGCGGTATCCGCAGGAATTGCTGGCCTCCCTGCGCCATGTCGCCCCGCACGGGAACCCGGACCCGACGGTGGTGGTGCTGAGTCCGGGGATCTACAACTCCGCCTACTTCGAGCATTCGTTCCTGGCCCGGGCGATGGGGATCGAGATCGTCGTCGGGCACGACCTCGTCATCGAGAACTCCCGCGTTTTCATGAAGACGACCAAGGGCCTGAAGAAGGTCGATGTGATTTACCGCCGGATCGACGACGATTTTCTGGACCCAAAGGTTTTTCGCAAGGATTCCGTCCTCGGCGTGCCCGGCATCGTCGGAGCCTACCGGGCGGGCAATGTGACCCTTGCCAACGCGCTTGGCACCGGGGTCGCCGATGACAAGGCCGTCTACTACTACGTGCCGGCGATGATCAAATACTACCTCGGCGAGGAACCGGTGCTGCCGAACGTGGAAACCTACCTCTCGGCCGTGGAGGACGACCGGAAATTCATCCTCGCCCACCTGCCGGAACTCGTGGTCAAGGCGGCGAACGAGAGCGGCGGCTACGGCATGATGATCGGGCCCCATGCGTCGAAGGCGGAAATCGCGAAGTTCCGCGATGCGATCAACGCCGACCCGCGCGGCTATATCGCCCAGCCCGTGGTGCAGCTCTCGCGCTCGCCCTGCTTCGTGGACGGCAGGGTCGAGGGTCGGCACATCGACCTCCGCCCGTATATCCTCTCCGGGGAAAAGACGACCATTATTCCGGGGGGGCTCACGCGCGTCGCGATGCGCAAAGGCTCCCTCGTGGTCAACTCCTCCCAAGGCGGAGGGAGCAAGGACACGTGGGTTCTGGACGAAAGGGAGGGCGCATGCTGAGCCGCGTCGCCGATGCCTGCTTTTGGCTGAGCCGCTACATGGAGCGGGCGGAGGCGAACGCCCGCATCCTCGATGTGAACATCCAGCTTCTTCTCGACTTCGAGGACCAGGGCGAGGGGACGGTCCAGCAACACTGGCTGCCGATCCTGGCGACCCTCGAAGACCAGGAGCGGTTCAACGAGATTCACGAGGGGATCTCCGGCGACGCGGTCATGGCCTTCGTGACCTTCGAAAAGAAAAACCCCCACTCGATCCTCTCGAGCGTGACCTTCGCCCGCGAAAACGCGCGCATGGTCCGCGAGCAGATCTCCAGCGAAATGTGGGAGCAGCTCAACCGGCTCTACCTCCACCTGAACAGCTCCGCCGCCCGCTCCGCCTTCATCGACAGCCCGATCGATTTCTACCGTTCCCTCGTGGACAGCCTCCACTCCTTCCAGGGGATCACCGACGCCACGATGACCCACGGCGAAGGATGGCAGTTCCTCCAGGTGGGAAAATTTCTCGAACGGGCGGATTCCACCTCGCGCGTCCTCGACATCAAATACCACATCCTCCTGCCCTTCGGCGAACAGGTGGGCGGCAACGTCGACATCACCCAGTGGATGGCCGTCCTCCGCTCGTGCAGCGCCATGGAGGCGTTCCTGAAAATCTCGCGCGGCCAGGTGACGAGCTGGGGAGTCGCCGAGTTCCTGATCCTCCACGACTCGTTTCCCCGGTCGCTCCGGTTTTGCGTGGACAGCCTGGACCTCGCCTTGCACCAGATTTCGGGATGCGGGCGCGCCCACTTCTCGAACGAGGCCGAGCGCCTCTGCGGGATGCTCCGCTCGAACCTCGATTACACCAACATCGAAACCGTCTTCTCCACCGGCCTCCACCAGTTCCTCGACCAAACCCAACTCCGCCTGATCGAGATCTGCGACGCCCTCGTCAAAACGTATTGCCGCTGGCTCGACGAGGAGTGATCCCCGTTTCTCAACAAGGGAACCGGGGGGCGGGGCGGTTGGCGTGGCAGGAAGGTCATGTCAATAATGACAAACCCAACCACGTTCGAATCGGCTCCGCCGGTCAGCGGATCTGCCCGGTGCCGCGGATCAGGTATTTGTAGGATGTGAGCTCCTCCAACCCCATCGGCCCACGGGCGTGGAGCTTGTCGGTGCTGATCCCGATTTCGGCACCGAACCCGAACTCCCCGCCGTCGGTGAAGCGCGTCGAGGCATTCCAGTAGACGGTCGCCGAATCGACTTCGCGGAGGAATTTCTCCGCAGCGGACGGATCCCCGGTGACGATCGCGTCGCTGTGGTGCGAGCCGTATTTTTCCATGTGGGCGACCGCCTCGTCGAGGCTTCCGACCACGCGCACCGAGAGGATCATCTCGAGGTATTCGGTGCGCCAGGAATTTTCGTCCGCCTCGCCCAGCGGTCCGTAACCGAGGCTCGCGAGCAGGCGGAACGCCTCCGGGTCCGCGCGCATTTCGACGGGGAATTTTTGGAAGGCGGGGGCGGCATTTTCAAAAAATGCGGCGGCGACATCGCGGTGGACGAGCAGGGTTTCCATCGCATTGCAGACCCCGGGCCTCTGGCACTTCGCGTTGATTGCGATCTCGCGGGCCATGTCGAGGTCGGCACCCTTGTCCACGTAGACGTGGCAGACTCCATGGTAGTGTTTGATGACCGGCATCCGGGCGTGCGAGACGACATTCTCGATCAGCGAATGCCCGCCCCGCGGGATGATCACATCCATGAACTCGTCCATCTGCGCCATGATGCGCACGGCCTCGCGGTCGGTGGTCGGGACGATCTGGACCGAGCCCCCGGGCAGCCCGGCTTCTGCCCCTCCCGCCTGCAGGGCGTTTGAGATCGCGAGATTCGAGGAGATCGCCTCGGATCCCCCTCGCAGGATCACGGCGTTCCCGGTCTTCAGGCACAAAACCGCCGCGTCGCTGGTCACGTTCGGGCGCGACTCGTAGATGATCCCGACGACTCCGATCGGGGTGCGGATTTTTGAGATTTTCATCCCGTTCGGGCGCGTCCATTCGCGGAGGATCTCGCCCACCGGATCGGCCAGCCCCGCGACTTCCCGGATTCCTGCAGCCATCCCGGCGATGCGTTCCGGGGTCAGGCGCAGGCGGTCGATGGCGGCTTTCGTGAGTCCGCTCTTTTCGGCGCGTGCGAGGTCGTCCGCATTCGCGCGGAGAAGTTTGTCGGTCCCGGCCACGAGCCCGTCCGCCATGGCGAGCAGGCACGTGGATTTTTGCGCGGAGGAGAGCTTGGCGAGCTCCCGCGAGGCGGCGCGGGCACGGGCCCCGATCTCATGGATGGATTGTTCCACCGGATTCATGTGATGAAGGGGGGGGATATTCGATGTCGAAGGCTTCTGCAACAGCCTTTTTTCCTTCGCCCGGCGGGCCCGCGATCCGGCATTGCAGCGGATGGGAAAATCGCTTTCATACAGCCATGAATCTACGCGCATCGGCTCTGCTTTGCATGGCATTTCTTGCGGCCTGCGATGCGCGTTCCCGCCGGGCCGACCTCGTCTTCATCAACGGGGCCGAGCCCGAAACCCTCGACCCGGCGATCATCACCGGTCAGCCGGAGGGCCGGATCGTGAATGCGCTTTTCGAGGGGCTTTGCGCCTACGATGAAAACGGCCATGCCGTCCCGGGCGTCGCGGAGTCGTGGGACATTTCCCCGGACGGACGCACCTACACATTCCGCATCCGCCCGGACGCGAAATGGAGCGATGGGCGCGCGGTGACGGCCGGGGATTTCGTCTCCTCCTGGAAGCGTGCCCTCACTCCGGCAACCGGTTCGCAATACAACTACCAGCTCTTCCCTGTCAAAAGCGCGCAGGCGTTCGCGGAGGGGAGGATCACGGGGTTTTCCGAAGTCGGGGTGAAGGCCCGGGACGAACGCACGCTGGTCGTGGAACTGGAAAACCCGACGCCGTATTTCCTCGGACTCTGCGCGTTTCCCACTTTGCAGCCGGTGCGCGTCGACCTCATCGACAGGGTGGGGGACGAGTGGGTGAAGCCGGGGCATATCATCGGGAACGGCGCTTACGTCCTCGAATCCTGGGGGATCAACGACAAGATCCGCCTGAAAAAAAACCCGCACTACTGGAACAAGGACAAGGTGTCGCTGGAGACGGTCGACGTCCTGCCGATCTCGGATGCGAACGTGGCCTTCAACTTTTACGCGAGCGGGCTTGCGGACCTCGTGATGGACAAGGGGCTCGCGCCGCCGGCCCTGCTCGACGAGTTGAAAGGCAGGCCGTGGTTTCATGCGGCACCGTTCCTTGGGATCTATTTCCTCCGCTACAACTGCGAAAAGGGTCCGTTCAAGGAGGAGAAGGTCCGGAGGGCGTTTTCGCTGGCCGTCGACAAAAAGAAGATCGTCGAAAAAATCACACGGGCCGGCGAGCTTCCGGCACCGGGGTTCGTGCCTCCCGGGATTCCGGGCTATGCGGGCACCGTCGGGCTGCCCTTCGATCCCGCCGCCGCCAGGCGCCTTCTCGGCGAGGCCGGGTTCCCCGAGGGGAGGGGATTCCCTCTCGCCAATTACCTCTACAGCAAGAGCGAGCTGAACGAGGCGATCGCCGTGGAACTGCAAAGCATGTGGCGCGAGACGCTCGGCGTGAACGTCAACCTTGTCCGGCAGGAATGGAAGGTTTACCTGAACTCGCTCTCCCTGCTCGACTTCGACATCGCCCGCTCCAGTTGGGTCGGGGATTACCCGGATCCGAATACCTTCCTCGACATGTTCCTCGCCGGCGGCGGAAACAACCGCACGGGTTGGAGCAATCCGGAATACGACAAACTGATCGCGGATGCGACGCGCGAGGCGGATCCCGGAAAACGCCTCGGGATTTTGCGCCAGGCGGAAGACCTCCTCGTCCGGCAGGCCGTTCCGGTCGCCCCGATTTACTATTATGTCGGAATCCAGCTCTACGATCCGGACAAACTCGGAGGCATCCGCGCCAATGTCTTGGACGAGCACCCGATCCGCGCGATTTACCGGAAATAGCCGGTTGGAGCGGCGCTCCATGAGCCTCGCAAAAATATCAGGCCGACCCTTGCTTGACGCTGAAGAATTCGAAGCTGTCCACCAGGGCGAGCCAGCTTGCCTCGATGATGTTGTCCGAGACTCCAACCGTGCCCCACGAGGAGTGCCCGTCCGTGGAGACGATGAGCACCCGGGTCCGCGCGGCCGTGCCGCGGGCTCCGTCAACGATCCGGACTTTGTAATCGGCGAGCCGCAGGGCATCGATCCAGGAATAGAATGGGCGGAGCGCCTTGCGGAGCGCGGCATCGAGGGCATTCACCGGTCCGTCGCCCTCTTCGACGGTATATTCCGCGACCCCGTTGACCTGGAGTTTGACGGTCGCTTCGCAAGTGGTGAATCCGTGCAGCGCAGACCGCCGGAACGAACAATGGTATTCGCGCAGGTCGAAAAGCGGGTGGTGGCGTCCGAGTGTCCTGCGGACCAGCAGGTCGAACGAGGCGTCCGCCGCCTCGAACTCGTAGCCTGCGGCTTCGCTGTCTTTCACGTGCCGGAGGATCGCGGCCACCTCGGGAGAGCCTTTTTGGAACTCGAATCCGAGTTCCCTGGTCTTGGCGAGGATGTTGCTTTGCCCGGACATGTCGGAGATCAGGATCGTCTGGGCGTTTCCGACCAGCGCGGGGTCCATGTGCTCGTAACTCCGGGCGAGCTTTTGAACCGCATGAACATGCAGCCCGCCTTTGTGGGTGAAGGCCGCCCCGCCGACATAGGGTGCGCGGATATCCTGCGGGACGTTTGCCAGTTCGTCCACGAAGCGCGAGACTTCGCGCAGCCGCGCGAGATCCGGGACAACGCGGATCCCCATCTTGACTTGAAGGGTGGGCAGGATCGTCGTCAGGTTGCAGTTGCCGACGCGCTCGCCGTAGCCATTGATCGTGCCCTGGACCTGGCACGCGCCTGCGGCGATGGCGGCGATGGCATTGGCGACTCCCAGCCCGCTGTCGTTGTGGGTGTGGATCCCAACCCGGCAACCGAGGGCTTTGATGACTTCCCCGGTGATCCGTCCGACCTCGTCCGGCAAAGTGCCGCCGTTTGTGTCGCAGAGGACGACGAGGTCCGCGCCGGCGTCCTTCGCGGCGGCCAGCGTGCGGATCGAATAGCCCGGATCATCCTTGTAGCTGTCGAAAAAATGCTCGGCGTCGTAGAAGACCTCGGGCCCGTTTTTTTTGAGGAAGGCGACCGTGTCGGCGACCATGTCCAGATTCTCGTCCGCGGAAACCCCGAGGACTTCCGTCACGTGGAGGAGCCAGGTTTTGCCGACGATCGTGACGACCGGAGCGCCGGCTTCGAGAAGCGTCCGCACCTGCGGGTCCGATTCGACGGGGACCCCGCTGCGGCGGGTGCTTCCGAAGGCCGCGATTTTCGCGTGTCTCCACGTCCGCTTGGCCGCTTCCGCAAAAAACGCCACGTCGCGCGGGTTCGATCCCGGCCATCCGCCCTCGATGAAGTCCACTCCGAACGAATCCAATTTCTCCGCGACACGGATCTTGTCCAGCATCGAGAAGGAGATGCCGGTGCCCTGGGTGCCATCCCGCAGGGTTGTGTCGTAGATCGTGACGGGTTTCATGGGAAAAGAAGGCCAGCTTACCTTCGAACATCTTTGGGATCAAGCGCGGCGCGAACCCCAAAATCCGCAAATCCGCGCGTAATGCCAACGATGGGAGGGCGAACCTTTGCCATGCCCGCTTCCCAGCAGCCTCCCGGCTGCCGGTGGTGTGGGAGCCCAATTTATTACGGCTCAGACGGAGCTTCGCCCTCCCAGGACGGAGCTTCGCCCTCCCTCGCGTTATCGGACCGCCCTACCCTTCGATCTTCGGGACCCGGGGGGCGCGGAGGCGGTGGGGCTCGGGGAAATTCGAGCCGACCAGCGGGCGGCAGTAGGTCAGGAACTCCGGTGTCACGTGGTTGCCTTCCGCGATCAGGAACTCGTCGGGCATGTGCCGGGTCTTGGCCGCCACTTCGCGGATGGGGACCAGATCGTAGGACGCGCTGTAGTTCAGGACCGGGCGGCGGATGACCACCGACCCGTCCACGTTGTCCCACATGGCATACTGGACGGCGATCTCGCCGACCTCGCGGGCCTCGTGTGCATCCCGGTTGCTGACCACTCCGAGAAAGGATCTTTGCAGGTAGCCGAATGTGTCGGAGCGCACCCGCTTGATCTTGAGCTTCGCCTTGACCTCGTCGCCGAGCAGGTCGCCGAGGGCGCCGGTGCCCGAGAGCTGCACGTTGCCGTGCGCGTCACGCTCGACTTCCTTCGAGAGTTTCGCCGCGATGCTTTCCCCGTTCTCGTCCTGGATCCCCTCGGAGACCGCGACGATGCAACGGCCATACTCTTTGTAGACGCGGTCCACATCGGCCAGGAAACGCTCTGTCGAGAACGCGCGCTCGGGCACATAGACAAGGTGGGGGCCGTCGTCGATATATTTGCGGGCGAGCGCCGAGGCGGCCGTGAGAAAGCCCGCGTGACGGCCCATCACCACGCCGATCAAAACTCCGGGCAACGCGCGGTTGTCGAGGTTCAGGCCCATGAACGCCTGGGCAACGAACCGTGCCGCGGAGCCGAACCCGGGGCAGTGGTCGTTCACCGCGAGATCGTTGTCGATCGTCTTGGGAATGTGGATGGCCCGGAAGTCGTAGCCTGCGGATTCCGCCTGCTCGTTGACGATGCGGACGGTGTCGGACGAGTCGTTGCCGCCGACGTAGAAAAAGTAGCGGATATCGTGCTTCCGCATGGCTTTGAACATGCGCGAGCAATATTCCTCGTCCGGTTTGTCCCGGGTGGACATCAACCCCGACGAAGGGGTGTCCGCGACCTGCTCGAGGTTGTGGGATGTTTCGCGTGTCAGGTCGATGAAGTCTTCCTCGATGATCCCGCGCACGCCATGGATCGCGCCGTAAACGGCCTTCACCTGGCTGAATTTCCGTGCCTCGAGAGTTACCCCGACCACGCTCTGGTTGATTACCGCTGTCGGCCCGCCCCCCTGCGCCACCAGCACTTTGCCTTCAAGTCTGCTCATAAGGCGGAGAGAATTGCCTGCGGGCCGACGGTTCGGCAAGCGAACTTCTCAAATTGGGGGGATTTCCTTGATTTGTGTCATGACGGGATGCCTGGAATATGGGGGCTCGCCCCCGCTGGCATCTTCCGGCTTCTCGGGATGCGATTCCTTTTCAAGGCCGCGAAGCCCGGCCGGAAAGAAGGAACCGGCGGGTGCAGGAAGACGTTCGAGTTTACTTTGATTTTGCGTCCGCGAGATCGGCGTCGACCATGATGCGCACGAGGTCGCGGAATTTGGTTTTGGGTTCCCAGCCGATCTGCCTTTTGGCTTTGGCCGGATCCCCGACAAGAAGATCGACCTCGGCGGGGCGCTCGTAGCGGGCGTCGTATTTGACGAATTCCTTCCAGTCCAGGCCCACGTGGCCGAAGGCTTCCTCGACGAACTCCCGGACGGTGTGGGTTTCGTTCGTGGCGAGAACGTAGTCGTCGGAAGCGTCCTGCTGGACGATCCTCCACATGCCTTCGACATATTCCGGGGCGTATCCCCAGTCGCGTTTGGCATCCAGGTTGCCGAGGTAGAGCTCCTTCTGTTTTCCGACCTTGATGGCCGCCACCGCGCGCGTGATTTTCCGGGTCACGAAGGTTTCGCCCCGTCGCGGGCTCTCGTGGTTGAAAAGGATGCCGTTCGAAGCGTGCATGCCGTAGCTTTCGCGGTAGTTGACGGTTGCCCAGTAGGCGAAGACCTTCGCGCATCCGTAGGGGCTCCTCGGCCAGAACGGGGTCGTCTCGGTCTGCGGGACGGCCTGGACTTTCCCGAACATCTCGCTGCTCGAAGCCTGGTAGAAACGGGAATCGACCCCGCTTTCCCGCATGGCCTCCAAAATCCTGATCGCGCCGACCCCGGTGACATCTGAGGTGTATTCCGGGATGTCAAAACTCACGCGCACATGGCTCTGCGCGCCGAGGTGGTAGATTTCGTCGGGTTTGAGCTCGTAGATGAGTTTGACGAGATTCACCGAGTCCGCCAGGTCGCCGTAATGGAGGAACAGCCGCACGCCGTTGACGTGGGGGTCCTGGTAAAGGTGGTCGATCCGGTTGGTGTTGAACGTGCTGGCCCGGCGGATGATGCCATGAACCTCGTAGTCCTTGGAGAGGAGCAGGTCGGCCAAATACGAACCGTCCTGCCCGGTGATGCCTGTGATGAGTGCTTTTTTCATGAGATCGAGAGCGCAGCATTCTGAATTTCGTGGAGCCTGGCAATACCGCTTCTCGCGGCGGCGACCATTGCGTCGAGTTGCGCCGCGCTGAACACGGACTCTTCGCCGGAACCCTGGATCTCCACGAAATCCAGCTTGTCGGTCATGACGACATTCATGTCCACCTCCGCGTCCTTGTCCTCGAGGTAATCGAGATCCACGAGCACCCCGCCGCCGACAATGCCGACGCTCACGGCGGCCACCCGGTTTTTTATGGGGAGGGCGGCCAGCTTGCCCCGCTCCACGAGGGCCCGGCAGGCCAGCTCGACCGCGACCGAAGCCCCGGTGATCGCCGCAGTGCGCGTCCCGCCATCCGCCTGCAGGACGTCGCAATCGACCCAGAGCGTGCGGGAACCGAGCTTTTCCAGATCCACCACGGCGCGCAACGAGCGGCCCACGAGGCGCTGGATTTCGGTGCCCCGCCCGTCCGGTTTCCCCCTCGCCGACTCCCTGGGTTTGCGGGTGAGCGTCGAGTAGGGGAGCATGGAATACTCCGCCGTCAGCCATCCACCGGTCACGTTTTGCTCCTTCATCCAGCGGGGAACCGACTCCTCGATCATCGCGGTGCAGATGACGCGGGTGTTTCCGAACGCGATGAGGACGGACCCCTGCGCGTGCGGGGCGATGCCGGGCTGGATTTCGATTTTGCGGAGTTCCCCGGGGGAACGGTTGTCGTGCCTGATCATGGGGCGGGACATTGAACGCCGGGGCCCCGGCGGTGCAAGAAATTTTACAGGAAGCTGCCGGGGTTTTCGGCTTGGTGCACGCGCCAATTTATGCGATTCGAGGGGCGTCCATGAAAATCTACACCCGCACCGGCGACCGTGGCGAGACGAGTCTTTTTTCCAGGGAGCGGGTCCCAAAAACCCACCCGCGCGTCGCCGCATACGGCACCTTGGATGAAATGAACTCGATTCTCGGAGCCGCTGTCGCAGCGGGCCCAACCCAGCCCGTGCGTGCGGCCCTGCTCGACCTTCAGGCCCAGACCTTTGACCTCTGCGCGGATCTGGCCACAGTCCTCAAACCAGGACAATCAACGCGCATCACGCAGGAGGCGGTTGTCGAGATCGAGCGCAAAATGGACCGCATCGCGGCGCAAATTCCGGAAAAAAACAATTTTGTGCTCCCCGGGGGCTCCCCGGCAGCGTGCCAGATTCATCTCGCACGGACGGTTGCCAGGCGGGCTGAACGGGAAGCGTTAATGGTCGGGGGGGAATCGCAGCCGGTCGCGCGCGAGCCGATGATTTTTCTCAACCGGCTGTCGGACTACCTCTACCTCCTCGCGAAGTATGAAAACCATCTCGCCGGAGTGGAGGAAACGGACTGGATTCCCGGGGGATAAAAAAACGACCGCCGCAGGGATCCGCAGGCGGTCGTTGGGAAAGAGGGGAAGCGTCCCGGTCAGTTCGGGTCGCGCTGGTAGCTGCGGCAATAATTATACCGGGTGTCGAAGCCGAGCTCCGGTGGGAACTCCTGGTAGCCGGAATTGATCCAAGGAATGTCGCTGCGGTAGGGAGGGTAGTAGGTTCCCCTTTTTGTCGGGAACGGAAAGAGGGCGACCTCGTAAACCCCGTAGCCGAGGCGGGCCAAGCAGCGACCGACGCCGCGCACCAACCCGTAGCTCCATGCCGCAGAGTTGCCTTCGGCGTAGTTGACCGCGAAGATCTGATCCGGAATCTCGGTGACGCCGAACGCGATGTTCCCGAGCCCGCGCCCCAACTTGCGTGTCGGACCGTAGTCCGATGCAGGAGGGCATTGAATATCCGCATGCGCCGTGGCGGCGAATGTCAACATGAGCAGGAGGGCGGCAGCTTTCATAAGGCGTTTTCTAATCAAAAACCCCTCTGCAAAGCAAGCAGAAACATTCGGGTTGTGGCACCGCACGAAAATCGTCCGCCATCGAACCGTCGCCGACACCCCATGCGGATTTTGTTTCCGTGGAGCGGGTTTCATTGTAGGGGTTTTTCATGTCATTTTCAGGAACCCATACCGCCCTTGTCACACCGTTTCGTGGCGGCAAGTTTGATGCGGAAGCCTTCCGCTCGCTCATCGAAGACCAGATTGCCGGCGGGATCACCGGCATTGTTCCCGTGGGGACAACCGGGGAATCGCCGACCCTGGATCACAACGAACACAACGAGGTGGTCCGCACCGCAGTCGAAGCCGCTGCCGGAAGGTGCGCCGTGATGGCCGGCACGGGATCGAATGCCACCTCGGAGGCGATTGCCCTGACCGTGGAAGCCGCGAGGCTCGGTGCCGACGCGGCTCTCCTGGTCGCGCCCTACTACAACAAGCCTTCGCAGGAGGGACTCTACAGGCATTTCCGGGCGATTGCGGAATCGGTCAAAATCCCGTTGGTTCTCTACAGCATCCCCGGACGTTGCGGCGTTGAAATCGGCGTGGAGACGGTGGCCCGCCTTGGCAGGGACTGCCCGAATATCCGGACCATCAAGGAATCGGGCGGCTCGGTCGAGCGGGTGAGCCAGCTGCGGGAAGCCCTGCCCCCGGATTTTGAAATCCTCTCGGGCGACGATTCCCTCACGCTTCCGTTCCTGTCGGTGGGGGCCGTCGGGGTGATCAGCGTGGCCTCGAATCTCTTCCCTGCCGAGATTTCAAAAATGGTCAGGCTTTGGCTCGATGGCGACCCGTCCGGCGCACGGGAGATCCACACCCGGTTCTATGCGCTCTTCAAAGACCTCTTCATCGAGCCCAATCCGGTGCCGGTGAAATACGGGCTTTCTCTCCGTGGAAAAATATCCTCCGAAGTCCGGTTGCCGCTTTGCGAGATGTCCGGGTCCAACGCGGCGCGCGTCCGCAAAACCCTGGAGGCACTGGGATGATCCGGCTCCTGATCAACGGAGCGAAGGGCCGCATGGGAAAAACTCTTGTGGCCTGCGCGGCGGAAGATCCCGAACTCGCCGTGTCGGCGGAAATCGACGCGGGGGATGATTTTCCCGCCGCCTTGGCCGACTGCGACGCGGCCATCGACTTTACCCATGCCCCCGCTACCGCCGCCGTGGCGGAGGTCTGCGCGGACACCGGAAAACCCCTTGTCATCGGAACCACCGGCCACACGGACGAAGACCGCTCCCGGATCGCCGCCTGCTCGCAAAAAATTCCCATCGTCTTTGCCCCGAATTTCAGCGTCGGGGTCAACACCCTCTTCTGGCTCACGCAAAAAGCCGCGGAAATTTTGGGCCCGGACTTCGATCTGGAAGTCGTGGAAATGCACCACCGGCTGAAGAAGGATTCTCCCAGCGGAACAGCCCGGCGGCTGGCGGAAATCCTCGCCGAAGCGCGCGGCCTTTCCTACGAAAAAAACGTCCTGCACGGGCGGGAGGGCATGGTCGGAGAACGGACCAAAACAGAGATCGGCATGCACGCCATCCGCGGCGGTGACGTCGTGGGGGACCATACGGTCATCTTTGCCAACTCCGGAGAACGCCTGGAACTGACGCACAAAGCCTCCAGCCGCGAGACATTCGCCAAAGGGGCCCTCCGCGCCGCCAAGTGGGCGATCTCCCGCCCGCCAAGCCTCTATGATATGCAGGACGTCCTCGGCCTCCGGTGATGGACTCGCACGAAGACACGAAAACACAATACCAAGGGCGCATCAAGTTCTTCAAAGATCTCGGTCAGTTGGACTACGTCGCGCTACGACGGGGGGAGATCAAACCCCGTGGCTGGAAGTTCACCTCCGCCTTTCACACGGCCCTCATGAATGGTCAACCCGTTCCGCTCACTGCTGCGGATGTGTATCCCAATTAGCCATGAGAGTCGGCATCGCATTGGGATCCAACCTCGGCGACCGCCTCGCTTACCTGCGCGAGGGCCGGAGGCGGCTCCTTGCCCTCCACGATGGCTCCGGCCCGTTCCTTTGCTCGAATGTCTACGAAACTCCCCCTGTGGACTGCCCGGATGGCTCCCCGCCCTTCTTCAATGCCGCCATCGAACTCTCCACCAAGATCCCTCCTTTCGATCTGCTCGCCGATCTCCAACACATCGAAGTCGAATTGGGGAGGCCGCCGGATCATGAATTCCACGGACCGCGCACCCTCGACTTGGATTTTCTCTATTACGGAAATCTTCAATTATCGCATAGTTCGCTAACTGTGCCGCATCCAGGAATCGCCGATCGGATTTTTGTCCTCAAACCTCTCGCTGATATCTGCCCGGAAAGAATCCTTCCGAATGGTGTTCTGTCTATTCGCGAATTATGCGATGTATTGGAGGCCGTGCCGAAATTCTCCCCATTAATAAAATTTATATCCTTCTTTTGACAAATCGATTAAAGCAGTATTCCACTTTTGAAAAAGACACTGAATTTTCTGGTTGAAGCGAAGGAATCCGGGCGGAGGATCGCCTGTTTGACCGCGTATGATTTTCCGATGGCGAAGTTGTTGGACGATGCGGATTTGGATTTTCTTTTGGTGGGGGATTCCTTGGGGATGGTGGTTTTGGGATACCCGGATACGACGGGTGTCCGGATGGAGGACATGCTGCACCACACGCGGGCGGTGGCGCGTGGCGCGACAAAGACATGGATTGTTTCCGATCTTCCGGCGGGGAGCTATCCCTCCCCCGAGGCGGGGGTGGAGAACTCGGTGAGCCTCATCGAGGCCGGGGCCGATGCGGTCAAGATCGAAGGCGGGCGGGAATGCCTTCGGATCGTCCTGGCGATCAGGGCAGCTGGAATCCCGGTGATCGGCCATCTGGGAATGCTGCCCCAGCGGGTGCGGGAGGAGGGGGGCTATCACATCAAGGGACGCTCGGAAGCCGAAGCCGTGAGCCTGATTGCGGACGCCAAGGCTTTGGATGAGGCCGGCGTCAGCGCCGTGGTTCTGGAGCTCGTGCACCCCCCCGTCGCTGAAAAGATTTCCCGGTCCATAAACATCCCGACGATCGGGATCGGCAGCGGGCCCTCGTGCGACGGCCAGATCCTGGTCCTGCACGATGTGATCGGCCTGTTCCCGTGGTTCCGCCCGCGATTTGCCAAAGCGCGGGCGGATCTGGCTGCGGAGGTGACACGCTCGGCTGCGGAATTCGTCGCGGCGACCCGGGCGGGCGAACAGGGATAGGATCGCTCCCGGTTTTTTCCCGTATCGCCAGACGACGAAGCACGACGAAGCGGGTGCCCTGCCGCCACGGCGGATGTTTTTCTTTCCCAAAACCCCTGCAAGGTTTACTTCGGAAGAAACCGGATGATCCACCCTCTCCTCCCCATTTTGTCCGTGCTTTGTGTGTTCTGGATCTCCGGATGCGCTGCGCCGCGCCAACTCGTCACCGATCCCGCCCCCGGGGGAAAAGCCGGGGACACGCAACAACTCCCCTCTCTCTACGCCCCGAAACCGGTCTCCGTCCTGAACGGCAAGGCGTCGTTCTACGGGAAGCCGCAGAAGACCGCCAGCGGTGAGCGCTTTGACCCAAAAAAACTCACCGCCGCCCACAAAACCCTCCCCATGCACAGCGTTGTCCGTGTCGTCAACCTCAGAAACTGGAAAAGCGTGATCGTCCGGATCAACGACCGCGGGCCATACATCCGGGGCCGCATCATCGACCTGAGCACGGCCGCCGCCGAGAAAATCGACATGATCGACTCCGGCGTGGCCCCCGTGAAGGTCGAAGTCCTGAAGAAGATCGAGGTGATGGCGAAGCCGAACCGCAAGGTCAGGCGCGCGGAGTAGCGCAGATTCACTTTGGAACCCGTCAAAAGCCCCAAAGCCCGTTGGTTCACTTTTCTGTTGAACTGGAGGCAGCGGGTTGCGATGTTTGCATGTCCCACCACGGTTTACATGGATACGATTCTGGAATCGCGCGAACTTCAGGTTGAGCGCAAACACATTTTTATTGAATACCGGGAAAATGAACGCGGGCGCTTTCTTCGTATCACCGAGGAGGCACATGGACGGAGGAATACGGTGATCATCCCGAGCACGGGCCTGGAGGAGTTCGAGCGCGCGTTGGACGAGGTGCTGTCGGCGGCCCCGGCGGACGATTAAAACCCCTGCGCGAGGCGGTTCGCGGCAAACGGGGGCAGCCCGGCTTTCCGGATCGCCTTCTGGGCGGCCTTCACGTCGTAGGGAACCCGCCGGAACTCCACGTGATGGGTGTTCGGGAAGTAGAGCGTGTAGCAGGCCCTGGGGTCCCCGTCGCGCGGTTGGCCGACCGACCCCACGTTGATCGTGGTTTTTCCGGTCCGGGGGAGCGGGATTTTTTCCGGCGTGGGGACGACCACGTCCAGTTTTGCCTTGTGGTGCCAGTTGATGACCATCGGCCGGTGGGTGTGGCCGACGAAGCACAGCGGGATCTGCTGCTCCAGGAAGTGCAGCAGGGCGGATTCCACATCGATCAGATAGGGCCATTCTTCCGAGGAATCCAGTGAGGCGTGCGTGAAAACCGCGTGCGCGCGGCTGAGTTTCATCGGCAGCGATCCGAGCCATTCCCGGTTGCCGCCCGAAACCTGTTTTTCCGCCAGCCGGACACCCGCGTTGGCCATGTCGTTCATCTGTTCCTTCGCCGAAGTGTTGTCGAGGGCGTCATCGTGGTTTCCGAGCACCGTGTGCCAGCCGCGCCGCCGGATGAGGTTGATGCATTCTTCGGGATAGGCCGCGTAGCCGACCACGTCCCCGAGGCAAACGACATTGTCGATGTCGGCGGCATCGAGTTCCGCCGTGACGGCTTCGAGCGCGTCCAGATTCGAGTGGATGTCGCTGAGGACGGCGAGAGGGCTGCGGTGCATGGGGTTTGGGAAGCTGGTGTCGGCGGCGGTTCAGAGGGGATGGAACGCGAGCGACTCGATCTCCGCAAAAACGTAGCCGATGAAAATGTTGACCTCGGCGCGGAGCGGGATCCGCTCGGCGTCGTCCGACAGCCAGACCGTCCCGTTTTGGAATTTGCCGTGCGCCTCCAGGGCGTCTCCCTTTTTCAAATTGATGCGGCGGATTCTGAGGTCGAGTTTGATCGCCTCGCGGGGCGATCCGGAGATCGTGATTTTGTCCGTGCCAAGGGACTTCATCTCGACCAGGAACGGCGAGTCACCCGGGAAGATGACGGTGGAGACGGTTTCGCCGGGCTCCAGTTTCCGGCTCCGGATGTAGAGCATCCCGGAGAAGAGATCTCTCAGGGGGGAGATCTTGATGTTCTTCCATCGGGCCGGATTTTCACCGGGCGGAAAATTCTCGCGGAGACGCCAGATCCCATCGGGCCTCGCGACGATCTGCGTGGTGATCGAACGCTTCGCGTAGTTTTCCCTTTGCACCGAATAGATGGTCTGGAAGTTCGGTGTGGACGAGGTTGCATCGAGCGTGGCGTCAAGCTGGTAGAGCACGCGTGCCAGGCCGGTCGTGCCTCCCGAGCCGGCGACCCTGACATCCCGGCCCTGATACCCGATGTTCACCTTCGCCCGCGCGGCTTCGATATCCGACCATCCGATCCGGAACTCGGCCTCGAACGGGCGGATCGGCGGAAACGGGCCGGCGACGTCGGATGTCAGGTTGTCGCGCCACCCCGCATGCGCGGCACAGGCCGAGAACAGGGCCAAGGGGAGGAGCGTCATCCGCAGGCGCGGCATCCATCGGCAGCGTCCCGCATCCTGTCCGACCGATCTGCCCCCCACGCTCTTTTTTCCGTGACGCATCGGTCCCATTCAGGGAGGAGGGATCAAAGGAACAATTCCTTCGGTGAGAAACCAGCCCTTTGTCCCTCCGGGTGCCTGGCCGTAGAACCACCGGCCGCGCTGGGAGAGAATATCGATGGTGGAGCCCTGTGGCAGGGAGGCGAGTTTCTCGGACTGGTCGGCGGGGGAGCTGCGCAGCGAGCTGCCGCCATTGGTGAGAACAACCGCCGTGTTGGCGAGCGAAATTCTCGGATCGCACAACCAGGCCGCCAAAACGAGGGAAAGACCGAGCAGCAGGGACAGGATCCCGGCCACCAGACGGCCTCCGCGGAATCCCCGTGGGAAAAACGCCGAGAGGCCGGCGAAGGCTCCGGCCCAGAAGAGCACGGTGCCCGCCAGACCCAGGGCGTCCAGGGGGATGCGTTCGACGACCCGTGTCCGCCAGCCCTGTTTCACCGGAGGAATCCCGAGTGCGACATTGGCTTCTTGCAGGGCTGATCTGGCGGGCGCAAACCGGGGGTCGAGGATCAATGCGCGCCGGAAGTTCAGGGCCGAGCGGGCTTCCTGGCCTGTTTTATTGAGAGCCCGGCCCAACTCGTAAAACACGGCGGCGCTCGGCGGGGATTTTTCGAGCGACTGCTCGAACAGCTTGGCCGCCTGGTCGTATTCGCCGTCCTGGAAACGGGCGCGGGCATCCGAGAGCAGGTCCGCCCTCGCAAAGGCACCGAGCGCGAGGAAAAAAACGAGCGCGAGTCTATTTTTCATACCGGGCCTCCAATTCCTTCAGAATCGACATGACCGATTGGCGCTCCTCCACGGAGGGCGGGGGCGAGCCGCCTGCGGCATACTTGGTTTCCCCGTGGCGCTCGATCACTTGGTGGAGCGAAGCCTTGGCCTCGGGGGACAGCGCGGAGGAATCGATTTTTGCCGCCGCAGCCAGATCGTCCGCCCCCGCATCCAATCTCAGATAAATGTAATCCCTCGCCTTTTCGTAGAAATCCGGAGGCCCGGCATCCTTGAGGCCCGCGAACGCGTCCCGGACGACTTTTTTCCGTGCCAGCTCCCGTCCGGCGCGTGATTCCGTGAATTTGCGCATGGTCAGAACCAGGACCACTGCGAGCCATGCGATGGCGAGCGACGCATTCGCGATCAGGAATTCCCTGCGGGAGAACAGGGATGTCCAACTCGTGGCCCCCCCGGCCATGACCGTGACATCCGGCGTGGAAGCCGGAGCGACCGACGGCGCGGGCTTTCCGGCTTGTGGCGTGCCGGGAGTGCCGGAGGCAACCGGAGGCGTTGTCCCGCCCGCCTTCGCATCGACCGCGAGCGGCTCCTGCACAAGCTCGGAATACTTGCCCGTGGCGGGATCGAAATAGGAAAATCGGACGCCGGGCGTCCGCGTCTGATCCTGGCGGGCAATGAGGGCGAATTCGTAGGTTTTCTCCCCGGTGAAACCGATGGAATCGGTGGACTGGAATTTGTCGGACGGAGGATAAGATCTCCAGCCTTCGTCGCCGGTCAAAACCGGCGCGCCCATGCCCTCGAAATTCCCCTGTCCGGAAACCGCCACCTTCAGGTTGACCGGTTCCCCCGAGGAGGCTTTCTTGGGGGACACGGTCGCCTCCATCGCGAACCTGCCCACCGCGCCGGAAAAGTCCTCGGGGCGGCCTTCTTTCGGGAGCGGCAGGACCTCGATCTGCGCGGGCTTCGTCTTGATGGTGACTTCGCGGTTGTCCGTGAACATCCCCTGCGGGAGGGGGAAATTGTTGAAGAAGTCCCCCATGCCCTGCGGTGCTCTGCCGGGCAGTTGCAGGCGGGCCTCCAGCGAGGCTTCGGGGATCTGCAGGGTCCCGGACTTCACGGCGGTGATCGCGCTTTGAAAGCTGAAAACCACGTAGTTGGCACCGTTCACCACCTGCTCGCGTTTTGCCGCATTGGAAAACTTTTGGACGGTGAGCCCTTCGCCTCCGAAGTTCGGGCGTTCGCCCACCTGGCCGCCGATCCGGGAGTTGAAATAAAACCTGAGTTCGACCGGCACGACCTCCCCGACATAGACCTTCCTTTTGGAAAGGACGAGATCCGCAAAAAACGGCTCGCCTTCCTCGGTGGGGGGCGGGAGCTGGCCCGGGGGGAGCGGGGCGGTGTTCTGGGGGAGAGCCGGTGTCTGCGGCACCCGCGTGCCGCCGCCCACCGAAAGCCTCATCGCCTGCGTGCGGAACGTCTTCCCTTCGATCCGGACATCGAAGGAGGGGATGGTGAACTCCCCTTCGAATTGCGGCACCACGAGATACGTGTAGGTGAGCGTCGAACTCATTTTGAGGTTGCGCATCTCGAATTGGGTGGACCGCCCGGCGAGGTTGATCCGGAGGCCCTTCACCTCGAGCGTCTGCGGCACGTCGGCCCCCCTCGCCCCCCGCACGGTGACCATGAGCTGGACAGGCTCGCCCACCTGGGCCTGGTTGGCGGACAGCCCGACGGCCACTTCCTGCGCGTGCAGGCCAACGGGCAACAACGCGGACAGCGCAAGGGAGACAAAAACTCGTTTCATAGTATTACCAGTCACGCAGGACCTCCTGGGATGCGGGCTGCTGGATCAGATTCACTTTTTCCTCCTCGGAGTTCAAGGACTTGAGGAGGGCGCGGGCCTGGGCCGGGCTCATCTCCCCGTCCTTGCCCTGTTCCTCGGAGGCGGCTGCCGCCCGGGCCTCCTCCGGGGATTTTTGATCTTTTTTCTGATCGCCTGCCGCTGTTTTCACTTCGCCCTCTTTCTTTTCACCTGGCGTGGGAGTCGGCGCGGCGTTTTGCCGGTCTTTGGAATTCTGGGACTCCTGGGGCTGATCTTTCCGGTCCTGCTGGTCCTTGCCCTGCTGGTCTTTTTTGTCCTGTTGTCCGCTCTGGTCTTTTTGGTCGTCTTTGTTGTTCTGGTCCTTCTGGTCCTGCTCCCCCCCGCCTTGCTGGTCCTTCTTCTCGTCCTTTTGGTCCTTGTTCTGCTGGTTTTGATCCTGCTTGTTCTGCTGGTCCTGGTTCTGCTGGTCCTGGTTTTGTTGGTCCTGCTTGTTTTGTTGGTCCTGCTTGTTTTGTTGGTCCTTTTGGTCCTGCTTCTGGTCTTTGTTTTGCTGGTCCTTTTGCTTGTCCTGCTGCTTGTCCTGCTGCTTGTCCTGCTGCTTGTCCTGCTGCTTGTCCTGCTGCTTGTCCTGCTGCTTGTCCTGTTTGTCGAGTTCCTCGAGGAGTTTTTTCACGATGTCGCGATTTTCCTGTGCCCGCTTGTTTTTTGGGTCGAGGTTGAGCGCTTCCGTGTATTGTTCGACGGCGTTTTTCCAGTCGGCTTTTTTGGCGGATTTGTCGGTGGCCGCCTCGCCGCGGCGGACGAGGGAATTTGCGAGGTTGTATGAGGCGTCTTCGCGGAGTTTGTTATCCTCGGAGAGGAGCGCGTCGGTGAAGTGGGTGATGGCCTGTTCGAAGTCGCCGAGTTTATACGCGGAGGCCCCGGCGTTGAACCGCACCGCGCGCGAGCCGGGAGAAGACTTGAGCTGCTGCTCGAAGGCCATCCGGGCCTTGTCGTAATTTCCGGACTGGTAATCCTGCAGGCCCGTCGATGCCGCGTGGAGTCCGGGGGTGAGGGCGAGCGCGGCCAGGGCCATGACGGCCGCCTTGCGGGGCGCGCGGGCTCTCCGCCGTTCTCCGAGGAGCAGCCAGAAAACCAGGAGGCCCACGGCAAAACCCAGCGGCCACTGGTAGCGCTCCAACGGCTGCCGCGCGGAGAAAAGCCCTGTCTCCGCGCGGTCCATGGGCTCGATGCCTTTTTGGAAGATTTCCCTGGCCGCATCCGGCCCGATGGGGACGAAGAACCCGCCGGTCGCCTTGGCGATTTCCGAGAGGCGGCTCTGGTCGAGGCGCGTCTGGACGGGTTTGCCGGAGACATCGCGCACAAAATCCTGGCGTCCGTCTTCGGAACGGAAGGGGATGAGCGAACCTTCCGGAGAGCCGATGCCGACGGTGAAGATGCGGATCCCGTGCTCCGCCGCCTTCTTCGCGGCGGCGACCCCGTCGGCATCGAGTTCTTCGCCGTCGGTGAGAAGGACGAGCGCGCGGGTCTGGCCCTCGGCCTTTCCGAATGCCTGTTCCGCCGTCGCGATGGCGGAGGCGATGTTGGTTCCGCCCTTGGGGATGACATTGGTGTCGAGCTCGTCAAGCGCGTTGATCACCGCAGTGTAATCGAGGGTGAGCGGTGCCTGTAGAAAAGAGGAGCCGGCGAACGCGACGAGCCCGACCCGGTCGCCTTTGAGCAGGCGGATGAGATCCTGGGTGAGGAGTTTGGCGCGGGCGATCCGGCTCGGCGCGACGTCCGTCGCCAACATGCTCCGCGAGGTGTCCACCGCGACGATGATATCGCGGCCTTTCTGTTTGACCTCCTGCTGGGTGAACCCGAATCGGGGTTGCGCGAGGGCGACCAGCACGAGACCGAGGGCGAGGATGACGAGAACCCCGCGGACAAGCCTGCGGGCCACGCTTACGGAACCGGCAAGCTGGTCCCGCAGCCGGGGGGCCACCACTTTGGAAATCAGGGCGCGTCCGCGGAGATGCGACCACACATACAGTGCCGCGAACACCGGCAGAGCCAGCAATCCCCACAGCCAGAGTGGCGATCCGAATGTCAGGGCAAGCGTCTCCATAATGTCTGTGATAGCAGGATCTCCAGCCCGAGGCACGCCAGGCCGGCCACCAGGAACCAGGGGAAGAGGTCGCGGTAGTTCACGATTTTCTCCACCTCGACTTTCGATTTCTCGAGCTTGTCGATCTCGCCGAAAATTTTTTCGAGCGAGCGGGTGTCGTTGGCCCAGTAGGCAACCCCGTTGGCGGTTTTGGCGATTTCCTGGACGGTTTTCTCGCTGAACTCGACTGGGACATTGCGGTAGACCGTGCGTCCGAAGGGGTCGGTGAAGGGGAACGGGGCTTCTCCGTTCGTGCCGATCCCGACCGTGTAGATCCGGATCCCCAGGGCTTTCGCGGCTTCCGCGGCGGTCAGCGGCATGACCTTGCCCGCGTTGTTGTCCCCGTCGGTCAGGAGGACGAGGAGTTTCGTTTTCGCTTCCTTGTCCTTGAGTCGGCTGGCACCAGAGGCGATGGCGGAGCCGATGGCGGTGCCATCCTCGACGAGGCCGATCTGGATGCGGTCGAGGTTCTGGATCAACCAGTCGTGGTCGAGCGTGAGCGGGCTGACGAGGTAGGGGCGTCCCGCGAACGCGATGATGCCTATCCGGTCGTTGGGGCGCTTGCGGATGAATTGTTCGGTCACCTTCTTGAGCACCTCGATCCGGCTCGCCCGGCTGGCCCCGATGGAAAAATCTTCGGCCAGCATCGAGCGGGACACGTCGAGAAGCAGCATGATGTCGACCCCGCTTGCCTGGACGCGCGTGATTTCGCTGCCGAGCTGCGGGCGGGCAAGCGCCACGATCAAGGAGCTCAGCGCGAGATAGGAAAGCGCCGCCAGAAAGGCCCCCGCCCGGGACCGCCGGCGCATGCCCAGCCGGAGCAGGGAGCCGGTGCTGGAAAAGGTCACGCCCGCCGTTCCCCCGAACCGCCCGCGCAGGAACGCGATGACCGGCACGAGGGCCAGGAGGAGGAGCACCCAGGGACAGGCGATGGTGATCCCGAAAAGCGTCATGGTTTTTCCTCCGCCGGTTTTTGTGGCTGGACCTCGGCGCGAACGAGTCGGCCCGCAGTTTCCAAAAGCCCGATCATTTCGGATTCCCCGGCTTCTGCACGGGCGTATTTCAGCAGGTCGGTTTTCTCCAAAAAGACCGCGAGCCCCGCCTTTTCATTCCCGGAAAAAACCGGGTCGGCGGCGATGCTTTCCAGGAATTCCAGGGAGGTTTGCGTCGTGGCGTGGAGCCCGTGCTGTTCGCGGATGTAGTTTCTGATGGCGTCGGAAACCGTGATCCCGAATGCATACGGGTCGGCTCCGGCAACGGTGCTCCGGAGTTTTTCCAATGCCGCGAGCGCCCGCTCCTTCGCGGTCGGCGGCTTTTTGCGGCCGAGCAGCGAACGCAGTCCCCAAACCAGGCCCGCCACGACCAGGACAGCTCCCAGAGCGGCGCACGCGACAGCCCATGCCGGCCAGGGGAAAAACCAAACCGGCCCGACGATATCGTGGATGGGGACAGGTGTTGGGGCTGGGGCGGCGGGGTTCATGCTGCGAGCCGCCGCTCCCGCTGTTCGAAGAACGCGCGCAACGGCAGAAGGTAGT
This sequence comes from Terrimicrobiaceae bacterium, assembly GCA_041675465.1. Lineage (GTDB taxonomy): Bacteria > Verrucomicrobiota > Verrucomicrobiia > Chthoniobacterales > Terrimicrobiaceae > QYQL01. Next base: position 35,979 of record JBAYTU010000024.1, read on the forward strand.
CCTCAGTGGTGGAAAGCGGCACGATGTCCACCCTCCGGCTGCGGAAGAGGCGTTCGAGCGCCTTGCGCCGGACCTCTTCGAGATCCGCGAGGCCGCGGCGGACGCCTTTGCTTCCCGTATTGATGTCGACCTGCTCTCCGGTCTCTGCGTCTTCCAGCGTGATGATGCCCACGTCGGGAAGCCCGGACTCGCCCGGATCGCTCACGGGCATGGCCACCACATCGTGCCGTCGGCTCGCGACGGTGAGGGCCTTCGAGAAATCCGGGGCGATGAAGTCGGAGATCAGGAAAAGGACGGCGCGACGGCTGATCACGCGGTTGAGGTAGTCCAGCGCGCCCGCCATGTCCGTGCCCCTTCCCTTCGGCTCGAAATAGAGCATCTCCCGGATCAGCCGGAGGGTGTGCAGGCGTCCTTTTTTGGGGGGGATGAAAAGCTCGACGCCGTCGCTGAAGAGCAGGAGGCCGACCTTGTCGTTGTTGTTGATCGCGCTGAACGCGAGGATCGAGGCCACCTCGGCGGCCAGCTCGCGCTTGCTCAGCTCCACGCTCCCAAACATGCCCGAGGCGCTCACGTCGACCACCAGCATGACCGTCAGCTCGCGCTCCTCGGTGAATTTCTTCACATACGGGGCGTTCATCCGGGCGGTGACGTTCCAGTCGATCGAGCGGATTTCATCCCCCGACGCATATTCCCGCACCTCCTCAAAGTTCATCCCGCGGCCTTTGAACACGCTGTGGTACTGGCCCGCAAAACCGGCGTTCACCAGGCGGCGGGTCCGCAGCTCGAGGCGTCGGATTTTTTTCAGGATTTCTTTTGGGTCACGCACGGAAGGTTTAAGGGTTAAGGGTTAAGTGGGGCGCGCGGGCCGCCGGGTTCTTTACTTAAGCCTTAATTCTTTATTCTTAATGCTTCTTCAGGGCACCGGCAGGCCGGCGAAGATCTGCTCGATGATCATCTCCGGGGTGACCGATTCCGCCTCGGCCTCATAGCTCACGGCGATGCGGTGGCGCATCACCTCAAGCCCCACGGTTTTGACATCCTGGGGCGTCACGTAGCCGCGGCCCGCGATGAAGGCGTTGGCTTTGGCCGCGAGAGTGAGGAAGATCGTGGCGCGCGGGGAGGCTCCGTAGCGGATCATCCCGTCCAGTTTGAGTTTTGCCGCCGCAGGGTCGCGCGTCGCCCAGACGATGTTGACGATGTAGTCCTTCACCCGCTCATCCACGTAGATGCCGTTGACGATCCCCCGCGCCCGGATGATTTCGTCGGCGGTCACCACCGCCTGGACATCCAGGCGCGGCGAGGAAGTGGACATGGCGTCGAGGATGGCCCGTTCCTCCTCGCGCGTCGGGTAGCCGACATGGACTTTGAGCATGAAGCGGTCCAGCTGGGCTTCGGGGAGCTGGTAGGTTCCTTCCTGCTCGATCGGGTTCTGCGTGGCCAGCACGAGGAACGGGTCCGGGAGCTTGAAGGTCTGCTCGCCGATGGTCACCTGCCTCTCCTGCATCGCCTCCAGCAGGGCGCTCTGAACTTTTGCCGGGGCGCGGTTGATTTCGTCGGCGAGAATCAAATTGGAAAAAATCGGGCCCAGCTTCGTGGTGAACTGGCTTTCGCGGGGGTTGTAGATCAGGGTGCCGATCAAGTCCGCCGGGAGGAGGTCGGGAGTGAATTGAAGCCGCTGGAAACCGGTGTGGATCGAGTTCGCGAGCGTCCGCACGGTCAGGGTCTTGGCCAGTCCGGGAACGCCCTCGAGCAGCACGTGGCCGTTGGTCAGAAGCCCCACCAGCAACCGGTGCACAAGGTTCTTCTGGCCGATGACGACCCTGCCAACTTCGGAAAACAGGGGGTCGACCCACTGGCGGTTTTCTTGGACTTGTTGGGTGAGTTCGGAAGTGTTGACGCTCATAGGTTGAGTTTACTTTGTAATGACATGATTGAGTTGAAAATTGAGACAGGGCACCGGGGGATTTCGTTCAATAATTTTCGCGAGGAGCTCGCGCGCAAGGAAATCAATGGGCGGGTTCCCCCGGATCATCGCCCGCCCGCCCGGTGTTTCCTCCGGGCCTGCTTTGCGCCAGCCTCTTTTCATTCATCGGAGCCCGGGTTATTTGGAGGGGACCAGGTAGGGGCCGACATCAAAAGAATCGCCGATTTTCACCGCGTCGTATCTCCGCTTGTCGTTGAGCCAAACATTGAAGGTCTTTTTGGAACCGTCGTTTTTGGGGACCTCCACGGCGATGAGATACTCGCCGTCGCTGTTCTGCCCGCTGACGGCACCGGACCGGTTCAGCGTGATCTGCCGCTCGGGCTCCGGGTAGGGCTTGAACTCCTTCGAGACGATTTTGCCGGTCATCCTCGCCTCGGCTATTCCCCTGCCGCTTTGCCAGACAGCGACCAGAACGAACCCCACGACAAACACCCCGATCAGAACGGCTGTGACGATGACGCGTGCGGGGACTTCGGTTTTCACGACCCGGTTCGGTGTGCTCATGCCTTGGAAGTATCACAGGAGCATGCGGTGTTTGAAACAAATTATCGCGCCACCGGCCCGCTTCCCGGTTTTTTCCGCGATTTTTCTCTTGCTCGCTGCGCGGAGTCCTTTAGTTTCTCACCTCCCGCATGACGCCGGGGCCATCTGAATTTGCACCGCCGGGTGCGGGGTTCGTTGTCCCGGAATATCTGGCGGATTCAGAAAAATACAATGCCCACAATCAACCAACTGGTCCGCAAAGGACGCCGCAAGATCACCGTCAAATCGAAGTCACCCGCCCTGGTGAACTGTCCGCAGCGCCGCGGCGTCTGCGTGCAGGTGATGACGCGCACGCCGAAGAAACCGAATTCCGCCCTGCGCAAGGTCGCGAAGGTCCGGCTCACGAACGGCCAGGAAGTGATCGCCTACATTCCGGGCGAGGGGCACAATCTCCAGGAACACTCGATCGTCCTGGTCCGCGGAGGCCGCGTGAAAGATCTTCCCGGCGTGCGCTACCACATCGTCCGCGGGACGCTCGACAGCCTCGGGGTGGATGGCCGCCGCCGCAGCCGCTCCAAATACGGGGCCAAACGCCCGAAACCCGGCCAGGAAGACGCCAAGGGCGCCAAAGGCAAGAAGAAGTAACATTCCCGCATTTCGAATTTCGCATTCCAAAAAGTTATGTCCCGCAGACGCAGAGTCATCCACAAAGAAGTCAAGAAAGACGCCCGTTACGCCAGTCCGGTCGTCGCCCGCCTGATCAGCGCAGTGATGCGCCGGGGGAAGAAATCGATTGCCGAGCGCATCGTTTACACGGCGATTGACAAGAGCCGGGAGGGGAGCGACACGGTCGATCCCTTGGAGACGCTTAACAAGGCGATTGAAAACGTGAAGCCCCGCCTGGAAGTCAAATCCCGCCGCGTCGGCGGGGCGACCTACCAAGTTCCGATGGAAGTGCCCGCCGACCGACAAATTGCGCTCGCGATGCGGTGGATCGTCACTTTTGCCGGCAACCGCAAAGGCGTTCCCATGGAAAACGCTTTGGCCTACGAGCTGAAAGACGCTGCGGCGGGGCAGGGGAACGCGATCAAGAAACGCGACGACATGCACAAGATGGCGCAGGCCAACCGCGCGTTCGCGCATTTCCGCTGGTAGCCGCGTTCCCGCATCCTTCGATGCGAGCGAAGTGGGCGGCGCTTTGGGATTTTCTCCGGGGGATTCCGCCCGTGCGGTGCCTGCGGGTCGCCCTGCTGATCTGGGTCGTTTACGCGGGGGTCATATCGGCCCTCGTCGCGGTTGATCCCAAAGGCCACTCCGCCACGCTGGAATACCAGCGGGCAACCGGCAACTGGTGGTCGGGGAAGACCCTCTACCGGAGCCGGAACGGCTATCTCTATCTCCCGCAGTTCGCCGTCCTTTACACGCCTTTCGAGATGCTGCCCGACCGGGTGGGGGAGCCGTTGTGGCGGCTGGCGTGCATGGGCTCGCTGGCATGGGCGCTCTGGGCGGCCGCCTCGCGGCTTGCGCCGGAGAAAAAGGCCGCCGTCTTTCTCGTTGCGACGGTGCTGGTGTTGCCCTCGTCGTTTGCCAGCGCGAGAAACGGCCAGGTGAACATGCCGCTGGCCGCGTGTTTCCTGCTCACGGCGTTGGCGCTGGCCAGGGAGCGGTGGTGGTGGGCATCGGTTTTCCTGGCAATCGCGCTGGCGCTGAAACCCATCTCGCTGGCCCCGGTTCTTCTTTGCGGGGTGCTGTATCCCCGCCTGCGGCTTCCGCTGCTCGTCTCGCTCGCCATCATGGCGGTCGCGCCGTTGGCCCACTTCAACCCCGCCTACGCGGCCGGGGAGTATTCGGCGTTCGCCCGCAATCTCGGGCAGGCCGGAAACCCCAAGGGCCAGTCCTGGTGTGATTTTGCGGGCATGCTCCGCGTGTTTCGGGTGGACCTTCCCTCCTCTCTTCAACTGGTGATCCGGGCGCTGGCGGGCGTGTTGGCGCTCGGGCTCTGCTGGAAAGCCCGCAAAGGTTCCGACGCGTTGCGGGCGGCGTTCGCGTTCCTTTTCCTGTCCACCATTTACCTGATGCTCTTCAACCCGCGCACGGAGACGAATTCCTACGTGATGCTCGGGGCGTTCGTCGCCGTGTGGGCGGCTGTCGAGGGACTGGTCTGCCGCCGACCCGACATCGCGCTCTGGGCATCGCTTCTCGCCGTCCTCCTCGGGTCGGAAAATTACGGCTGGCCGATTTTTCCGGTGACGAATTTGTGGGCGAAGGCGCTCGCGACGAGCGTGCTGGGGATCTGGCTTGCGGTGCGGATCATGACGACCCCGCCGGAGAGGGCGGTTTTGATGGACAGGCGGTGGATTCCGGGGAGCGCACGCGACCCGCGTGCGGGGGTCGGCGACCCGCCGACCGGATCGGTCCTCTGATTCAAAACGGGTGAATGGCGGGTCGCCATTCACGGCACGCGACCCGCGTGCGCTCCCCGGACATGCGTGTTTTCACACCGTAAAGTGTTATGGCCTTCTCGCGGCCAGGGCCTCTTCGACCGCCGCGAGCACCGTCTCCACGGAAATGCTTTTCATGCAGACATTGTCGCGGCAGGACGTCTGGCGGTTGTTGGTCGCGCTCACGCACGGGCTGCAGGCGAGGCCGGCGGAGATCGTTTTGCAGCGGGGCAGGAGGACGCCAAAGAGACGCGGGGTCTCCGGCCCGAACAGCACGACCGTGTTGACGCCGGTGAGCGTCGCGAAATGGGCGGGGCCGCTGTCGTTGGTGACCAGGACATCCGCGAGGTCGTAAAGCGCGAGAAGTTCGCGGAGCGTGGTTTTCCCGGCGGTGCTGAAGGCCCGTCCGGATCCGACCGCCCCGGCGATGCCCGCCGTTTTTGCGGCTTCGGCCGGACCACCGGTGAAGGCGATGAAGACGTCCGGGGCCAGCGCGAGGATCCGTTTGGCCAGATCGACGTAGTTCGCGTCGGCCCAGCGCCGCAGGGGCAGCAGGTCGCTCGCGTTGGCATTCAGCAGAACGAGCGCGCGGGGAGGGCCGCCGCAGTGGTCGGCGACCAGTTTGGTCATCGCCGCGATCTCCCCGCCGGTTGGAATGAAGCGGGGAGGCTCGAAGATCCCGGGATCCGGCGGGATCCAGGCGAATTGGGGAAACGCATCCGGCGGCATGTCGAGGGCCGCGACGAGGCTCCGGAACGTGCTGCTCGTGTGGATGTGCGGGTTGTAGCGGGGCCGGTGGGTGAACAGGTTCCCCCTCCAGGGGCCCTCCATGAAATAGGCGTGGAAGCCGACACGCTTCGGGATGCCGGTCAGGAAACTGAAGGCGGCCGTGGCTCGGGAGAAAAATTCCAGATCGATCAGTGCTTCGAGTTTCAACCGGCGGATTTCCCGCAGGCGCCGGAGCGCGCTCCGGACGATTTTATCGAGGCTGCCGGTGTCGATCGTGAGGACGTTTTCCCGCGGGATCAGATCGTGGGCATCGAGGATGAAACGGTTTTCGTCGAAGACGAGGAACCAGACATTTTCGCGTCCGAACTTTTGGGTCGCGTCGCGGATGGCGGCCCCGGCGAGGACCGTCGAGCCCTGCTCGGCCAATTTGACGAAGAGCAGCCCCTTTCTGCCGGAGGAGGCAGCGGGGGGGGGGACGAGCCTGCGAACGAGGCCGAGAACCTCGCAGAAGAGGCAAGCCGCGCCGCCGACCCACCTGTCCATCCGTTGGAAAAGCGGGGTGTTCGAAGCCAGGTCGGCCATCAGATGGCGGGGGCGGTTATTGCGGGGCAGTGCATCCGGAAACCCATATCCTCCGGAAATCCCCGGCGCAACCCTCTTCCTTGATCCCCAATCCGCGCGTAACGCCAACGATGGGAGGGCGAACCTCCGTGTGAGCCCATTTATTACGGCTCAGACGGAGCTTCGCCCTCCCTCGCGTTATCGACATGTCGTCGAACCGCTCCCCTC
>JBAYTU010000025.1:0-40846 GCA_041675465.1 Terrimicrobiaceae bacterium
ACGGCGAGGAGGGCGGCGACGGCGAGCAAAACAAAAAAGAGATTGTTGTCTTTCAGCATGCCGAATGCCGCGCCCGTGTTGTGGACATGGACGAAATCCAGAACCCCGGGAAGGATTTGGACGGCGTCGCCCGTTCCGATGTTTTGGATGACCAGCCGCTTCGTCACCTGGTCGGCGAGGTAGAGCGGGAAGGCCAACAGAAGGAGCCAGCGCAGGGCGGATTTCATGGGGTCGCGGCCGCGACCGCCTCTTCGCAGCGCGAACACAATGCCGGGTGCGCGGCGGAGGAACCGACTTCCTCCCGATGCCGCCAGCATCGCTCGCAGCGGGCGGCGGAAGTTTTCGTCGCCGTCGCGCCGGTTCCGGTGCCGGAAACGACCTCGAGATCGCTGAGGATGAACATCTCTTCCAACTCCCCGCCGAGCGACGCCAGCAACGGCATTTCCGATGCCGGCACCGCGAGGGTGATCCGCGCCTCGAGCGCGCTCCCGATCTCGCCCGCCTTTTGGATCTTTTCGACCGCCTGGGAGATCAGGCCGCGAAGTTCGAGCAGCCGGGCCATGTCCCGGAGCGCGCCCGGATCCGTCCAGGCCGGGTCGGGTTTCGGAAACATCTGCAAATGCACGGACGGACCTTTTTGGAAATACCCCCAGGCCTCTTCCGCAGTGAATGCGAGGATCGGTGCAAGCAGGCGCACCAAGGCGTCCAGGACCTTGCTCATCGCGAACTGTGTGGCGCGACGGCGAGGGGAATCCCCCTTGTCGCAGTAGAGCCGGTCCTTCGTGATGTCGACATAGAGGCTGCTCAGGTCGACCGCGCAGAACTGGTTGATTGCGTGGTAGACGCGGTGAAACTCGAGGCTCCCATAGGCCTCGGCGCACGTCGCGGCGACCTCTTGCAGGCGCGCGAGAATCCAGCGGTCCACAAACGTGAGATCGCCCGGAGAGGGCGGCTGTGAGGTCTCGTAGTCGTGCAGGTTCGCGAGCAGGATGCGCAGGGTGTTTCGGATCCGGCGGTAGGCGTCGGACAGCCGCGTGAAGATCTCCTCCGAGAACGGCACGTCGTCGGTGAAATTCACGCTGCTCACCCAGAGGCGGAGGAGGTCGGCCCCGTATTTCCCAACGTAGTGGTCGGCCTCCGTCGGCTTCTGGTATCCGCCCTGCGCGGACTTCGAGATCTTTTTCCTCGTGTCCATGTCGACGACGAACCCGTGCGTGAGCACCGCCCGGTAGGGCGCGGCTTTGTTCATGGCCACGGAGGTCATGAGCGAGCTTTGGAACCACCCGCGATGCTGGTCGGTCGCCTCAAGATAGAGGTCCGCGGGAAACGCGAGCTCGGGTCGGCGTCGCAGGACGGCTTCATGGCTCAGCCCGGAGTCGATCCACACGTCGAGCGTGTCATGACGGCGGGTGACACCGGACGGAAGCCCGACAAGCTTCGCCCATTCTTCATCCCCGAGCTCGAACCACGAATTTGTTCCGCGCCCGGCAAAAATATCCGCCACCTTCGAGATCGTTTCCGGATCGAGGAGCGGGTCGCCGTTCCCATCGTAAAAAACCGGCAGCGGGACCCCCCACGTGCGCTGGCGCGAAATGCACCAGTCCGGACGCGATTCGACGGTGCCCCGGATCCGGTTGCGGCCCCAGTGCGGAAGCCATTTCGCGGAGTCGATTTCCTCGAGCGCCCCGGCGCGGATGGAATCGATCCGGATAAAGAACTGCTCGACCGCGCGGAAGATGACCGGTGTTTTTGACCGCCAGCAATGCGGGTAGCTGTGCCGGTGGGATTCGCGCCCCGCGAGCGCGCCTTTTTCCCGGAGCAGGGCGATGATGCCCTCGTTCGCATCGAAGACGTATTTGCCGACGAATTCCGGCAGCCCGCACTCCCCGGTGAAACATCCCTTGTCATCAACTGGCGAGAGCAGCGGGAGGTTGTGCTCCAGACCGAGCTTGTAGTCGTCCTCCCCGTGGCCGGGCGCGATATGGACGCAGCCCGTGCCGGTGTCGAGCGTCACAAAATCTGCCGGGTAGATCGTCGATGTCCGGTCGAGAAACGGATGACGCGCAAGGTGGCCTTCGAGATCGCTCCCCGGAAACGTCTTCTCGACCACGATCTTTTCAGCCCCTGTCGCCGCACAAAAACTCTCCACAAGCGCCTCCGCCATCACCAGCGTTTTCTCCGAGCCATCAATGGCCACCTTGACAGCGGAATACGCGCACTTCGCGTTGATTGCGATTGCAAGATTTGCTGGAAGTGTCCAAGGTGTTGTCGTCCAGATGACAACGGATGCTTTTTCAGCCAATTCCCCACTGGCGAGCGGAAACAAAACATAGATTGCAGGAGACGTTTTGTCCTGGTATTCGACCTCGGCCTCGGCCAGTGCGGTCTGGGCTCCTGTGCTCCAAAGCACGGGCTTTTTCTTTCGGTAGACGAGACCTGCCTCCACGAAACGCCCAAACGAACGGATGATGTCGGCCTCATACGCGGGATCGAGCGTGAGATAGGGATTCTCCCAATCTCCAAGCACCCCGAGGCGGCGGAATTGCGCACGTTGGATGTCGATGAATTTGCGGGCGTATTCCTCGGACCGGCGGCGGACCTCGACCGGGGTGAGCCCGGCGGAGGATTTCACCACGCGGAACTCGATCGGCAGCCCGTGGCAGTCCCAGCCCGGGATGAACGGGGCGCGAAACCCGGCCATCGAGCGCGACTTGACGACGAAATCCTTGAGGATTTTGTTCAGGGCCGTCCCCATGTGGACATCCCCGTTCGCGAACGGCGGCCCGTCGTGCAGCACATAAAGCGGACGATCCTTCCGGGCCTCCTGAATTTTTCGGTAGAGCCCCTCCCTCTCCCACTTCGCGAGCATTTCCGGCTCGCGCTGGGCCAGGCCAGCCTTCATGGGGAAATCCGTCTTCGGCAGTTTGATCGTGTGTTTGTATCCGCTCATGGAAAACCTCCACGTCTATCAGCCCATTCTCCCATGGTCAAACGAAGCCCGATTCTCATTTGTTCCCGCCGGGTGGTATTGGGCGGGGACGCCCGCTCCATGTCGCCTACTTCGCGAGCCTCTGCGCGACATCGCCGAACCGCTTTGCCGCGTAGGCGGTGAGGGCCGGTCGGACGAGAGGGAGGGAAAACTTGAGAAGGGAGAGGAGCACGCGAAAAATGCCGCGCGGTTTTTTTTCCGGAGGGCGGACCGGCTCCCCGGATTTTCCGCGGACCGGCTTCGTCACGGTCTTCGTGCGGGTTTTCGGGCCGACGAAAAAGTATCCGAGCGCGGCGGCTCCGCCAAGCCAGGCGAGCGGACGGGAACGGACGGATTTCTGGATTTTCGCGGCGAGGTCGAGTTCCGCGCGGACGGCTGCGGTGTCGCGAAGAACTGCCGCGCGGCTGCGCGCGAGATCGGCGAGGAGCTCCGCCTTGGTCTTCATGGTTTGCGGGTTCCCCTCAGCGCGTCGAGGTCGCGCGAAATTTCGCTCCGGGTCGCGGCGAAGACCGGCGTCCGCCAATGGTTTTTCACATGGGCCGCGCACACCGCAGCCACGAGGGCATGCAGGACCGTGAAACCCAGCAGGATCCAGATCCACTCCACCTGGAAAACCGTTGCGATCAAAAATGCGGCGAACAGGAAGAGGAGGACATAGCCGAACGCCGCAAAAAACACCGCTGCGGCAAGCATGACGGCGAGACGCAGGAAAAGTGCCGCCGCCTCGCCGGCTTCCTCGCCCGCGAGCGCCCCGATGGATTCGAGGTATCGCCCGAAAGAACCCAGGAGGCTCAACGACACGCCGATCAACCCACGGGGTTCGGCGACCGGCGGATGCCCTCCGGGAACCGGGCCGCCAGTATGGCCGGTCGTTTCCAAACGCGGTCAGCGGCGGAAGATGATCCCGAGAAGAAATCCGACCCCGGCGGCAATGCCCACGGCCTTCAAAGGATTTTTCCGGATGTATTCCTCGGTTTCGCTCTGGTAGGTCTGCGCGCGCGACGCCGCATCACCCCAGGCCGCTTTGGCTTTGCCCTGGTATTCGTCGGCTTTGGTCTTGGCCAGGCCGCGCACATCTTCGTAGGTGGCGGTGGCCGCTTCGCCGAGATCCTTGGCCGCCGCGCTGATATGTTCCTTGCCGACCTCGTAGGCGACCTGGGCGTGTTGCTTGACAGTTTGACCGACCGCCTTGGTCGCTTCCGTGGCGGCATCGAGCGCCTTCCTGGCGTGTTCGGTGCTGCTCTCGAGCTTCTTGGCGGCGATTTTGGATTCAGTGGATTCAGGCATAATTTTCTCCGGGTTGTCTGCACATCAAACGTGGCAGAGAATTGCCGCTTGGCAAGCTTCGATCCTGCGGGAATGATGATGTCCATGTCGGACATCAAAACCTTCGCCCCCGGGCGGGTCGAACTTCTCGGAAACCACACGGACTACAACGGGGGCGTCGTCCTCTCGGCGGCCATTCAAATGGGGGTCACCGCGTCCGGCGGTCGGCGGGATGACGGGAAAATCGTGCTCGCCAGCGAGGGCATCGACGGGGTGGTCGCCATCGACAGGAAAGACGGTCTCAAGCCCCGCGACAGCTGGGAGGACTATCCACTCGGTGTCGCCGAGATGCTTGCCCGGGCGGGGGCGGCACCCGGAGGGTTCGAGGCCAATTTTTCCTCGACCCTGCCGCTGGGTGCCGGGCTGTCGAGTTCGGCTGCAATCGAAGTCGCGACCGCCGTCCTCCTCACCAAACTCTACCCGTTCGAAATCTCACCGCTAAATCTCGCCAAGGTCTGCCGCCGCGCGGAAAATGAATTTGTCGGCGTGAGCTGCGGGCTCCTCGATCAGGTCTCCTCGATCTTCGGAAAGAAGGACCATGTGATCCATCTGGATTGCCGGGCGGAGACGGTCGATCTGATCCCCTTCCCCCACGATCTCGGGCTCCTCATCGTGCACTCCGGCGTCAAGCACGCGCTCACCGGCGGCGAATACAACGAGCGCCGCGACCAGTGCTTCGAAGCCGCCGCGAAAATGGGCGTGGCCGCCCTCCGCGATGTCACCTCCGCCGAGCTCGCCGCAGCCAAGCTCCCCGCCCTCGTCAAAAAGCGGGCCGCCCATATCGTCGGAGAAAACGAACGCGTCTTCCAGGCTCTCACCTTCCTCCGCGAGGGCAAGGGAGATGAGTTCGGCCGCCTGATGACCGCCTCCCACCGCAGCTCGATGGAAAATTTCCAGAACAGCACGCCCGAGCTCGACGCGCTGGTCGACATTGCCATCCGACAAAAGGGCTGCCACGGGGCCCGCCTCACCGGCGGCGGATTCGGTGGGGCAATCGTCGCCCTCGTGGATCTCTCGGAAATCGAAGCTCTCTCAGAGAAAATCGCTTCCGAGTATCTCAGGACCACCGGCCACACCGGAAAAGCGTTCCGCTGCCTTGTCAGCGATGGCGCTCTTGCCGCCTCGGACTGAAACCTCTTCAAGTTCAAAAATATGGCGGGGCACGGGCATCCTTGCGGCAGATCCGGATTCTCAAATCCCCAACCTCTTGGCGGATCGTGCAGGCATCTTTCTGATGTAAATTTATTCGCGTAGTTCGCGTATTTTATTGAGAAACGCTTGTGGCCAGTGGGTTAGGTGGGGAGAAAATGAGAAAATAAACCTGTTCCTCGACATCAGGGAGGACTGGGACATATTTTTTCCCACGAAATGAAACAAGCACTCAGACAGGTTATCCGGGACACACTGGTTTCTTACGAGGAAGTGGGCGGGTTGAACAATACGGACAGGCACAACCTCCCGTCGAAGCGGATGCTGGGGCAGATTTGCAGCCAGTTGCTCCAGATTTTATTTCCGGGATTCCATGATGAGAACCCGATTCACAAGAGCGATCTGGGAGATTTGACGCAGGAGCGGTTCACGAAGTTTGCGGCGGGCCTTGAGGACCAGATTTCAAAAAGCCTTCAGGTGGCGGACCCTGCGTGCCCGAAGGCCAAGGCACGGGAAGTGCTGATACGGTTTCTCCAGCTTTTGCCGGAAGTGCGGACCCTTCTGCGCACGGACATCGAAGCGGCCTACGAAGGGGATCCCGCAGCGCAGAGCAACGAGGAGATCATCCTTTCCTATCCGTGCATCGAAGCGATAGCGATCCAGCGGGCGGCGCATGTTTTGTATCTCGCCCGCGTGCCGTTGCTGCCGCGGATGATGACCGAATGGGCGCACGCCCGCACGGGCATCGACATCCATCCGGGCGCGGAGATCGGTGCCTATTTTTTCATCGATCACGGGACGGGGCTGGTCATCGGGGAGACTTGCCGGATCGGTGCCCGAGTGAAGCTTTACCACGGGGTGACGCTGGGCGCGCGGAGCTTCGCGAAGGACGAGGCCGGGAAAATCGTGAAGGGCGGGAAGCGCCATCCGGACGTGGAGGACCGTGTCACGATCTACCCGAACTCGACGATCTTGGGAGGGGAGACGGTCATCGGTGCCGGTTCCACCATCGGGGCGAACGTCTTTCTCATGCACAGCATCCCCGCAAACTCGCTGGTCTTCGGCGAGGAAAAGCAACTGCGCATCGCGGACAAATCCGGGGCATCCCGGCAGATCGAATGGTCTATTTAGATTACAATGCCACGACGCCGCTCTGCCCCGGGGCGAAGGAGGCCATGCTCCCTTTCATCGAGGGGAGCTTCGGAAACCCTTCGTCGATCCACGCCGAGGGTCGGCGTGCCCGGGCGGCGGTGGACGATGCGCGCGACCGGCTGGCTGCGGTGTTCGCGGTCAAGCCGCATGAAATCATTTTCACGGGCGGCGGAACGGAGTCCTGCAACCTGGGAGTGATCGGAATCGCCCGCGCTCATGCCCCCCGGGGAAAGCACCTCGTTACCTCCCCGATCGAACATCACGCCGTCCTGCAGGCGTTCGAATACCTGAAACACTTCGAGGGTTTTGAAGTGGACATCCTGCCCGTGGATCCGGCGGGGACCGTTGACCCGGAAACCCTCGCGGACGCGATCCGTCCAGACACCACTCTCGTTTCGGTCATGCACGCGAACAATGAGACCGGAGCCATCCAGCCGGTCCGCGAGCTCGCGGACGTTTGTCGGCGGCACGGGACTGTTTTCCATGCCGACGCAGTGCAGAGCTTCGGAAAACTTCCCCTGAGGCCCCATGAGGACGGAATCCCGGCCGTATCCATTGCCGCCCACAAGTTTTATGGCCCGAAAGGCGTGGGCGCGCTCATCCTCTCGGCGGGTGTCGCGATCTCCCGCACCTCGCATGGGGGAGCGCACGAGAACACCCGCCGTCCAGGCACGGAAAATGTTGCGGGGATCGCGGGCATGGCAGCGGCGGCCGAGGAGGCGGTTTTCCGGGACAACTCAAAGCTTCTCCCCCTGCGCGAGATGCTTTGGGGCGGCATCGCCGATGTCTGCCCCGGGGCCATCCGCAACGGGAATCCGGAGCTTTGCCTCGCGAACACCCTCAATGTCAGCTTCCCCGGTGCGGACGGCGAATCTCTCCTCATGGGACTCGATCTGGAAGGGATCTGCGTTTCGAGCGGTTCCGCCTGCATGGTGGGCTCCATTCAACCGTCCCATGTCCTCGTCGCCATGGGAATCGCCGCCCCCGTCGCACAGGCAAGCGTGCGGTTTTCCCTCGGATGCGAAACCACGCCGGACGACATCCGGCAGACCATCCGCGCCCTCGGGCGCGTGCTCGAACTCCAGCCGCTCGCCGCCTGATGAAATACCAGCAACTGCTTTTGAATTTTGGAAGGGCCGTGATGCGGAGGGTCAGGGCCTCGCCCGACGATCTCGGAAAACCGAGAACGCGTTCGCGCCTGCGACAGGATCCCCTGTTGGAGGACTTTGCGAACCAGCTTCTGACCGCCGCCGGCTGCCGCGGGCTGAAAGTGTCGGTCTGCTGGAACCCCGGGCTCCGGACCACCGCCGGTCTCGCGAGCTGGCGCGACAGAAAGATCATCCTGAACCCGAAGCTCGTGGAATTCTCCGCAGGCGAAGTGCAGAGAACCCTGCGGCACGAGCTCGCCCACCTTTTCGCCCAGCACCGCGCCGGACGCCGCCGCATCGAAGCGCACGGCCCGGAATGGAGGGAAGCCTGCGCGGATCTGGGAATCCCGAACGAGCCGCGCTGTCACGACCTGCCATTCAAGCGCCGCAAAATCGAACGCAAATTTTTTTATGCCTGCCCCGAGTGCTCGACCGTCCTCGCCCGCGTGCGCCCGGTGCGCAGACGGGTCGCCTGCGTGAAATGCTGCCGCAAACACAACGGCGGGGCCTACCAGGAACGGTTCCGCTTCAAACCCATCCAACCCCCTTCCGAGATCGCGGCCTGAATCCGTGCCCGCGCTGCGGAGCGGATCACATGGCTTGGAAAAGTCCGGCAGGCTGCTAGAGTTTTTGCACCGGATTCCGGTCATGGAAAATAAACCCGCCATTCCAAACAACCCGTGACGCGCGGAGGCTGGGGCGTTAGGTTTGCCGCATGGACAAACCAACATTCGCGGGGCTGGGCCTCTCGCCGGAAATCCTGAAAGCCACGGACGATCTGGGTTTCGAGGAAGCCTCCCCCATCCAGGCCGCAGCCATTCCGGTCCTGCTCGAAGGCCATGACGTGGTCGGCCAATCCATGACCGGCTCCGGGAAAACGGCCGCCTTCGGCATCCCCGCCATCGAACTCTGCCAGGCCTCCGACCGCTCGGTGCAGGTTCTGGTCCTCTGCCCGACCCGCGAACTCGCGACCCAGGTCGCGGACGAAATCCACAAGCTGTCCGCCCACAAGAAAGGCATCCATGCGGTCCCCATCTACGGCGGAGCTTCCTACGAACGGCAATTCTACGAACTGAAAAAAGGCGTCCAGATCGTCATCGGAACCCCGGGCCGCCTCATGGACCACATGGACCGCGGCACCCTGGCGCTCGACAGGGTGAAAATGGTCATTCTCGACGAGGCGGATCGCATGCTGGACATGGGATTCCGCGACGACATCGAAAAAATCCTCCTTGCGACACCGAAGGAACGCCAGACGGTTTTCTTCTCCGCAACGGTCTCCAGGCAGATCCGGGAGCTGATCGAGCGCCATTCAAAATCCCCGAAATCGGTCAGCATCCAGCAAAAGGAAGTGACCGTCCCCACCGTCGAACAATGGTATTACGAAACCCCTCAGCGGATGAAATTCGAAGCCCTGCTCCGGCTGGTCGATTTTCACGGCTTCAAACTCGGCATCATTTTTTGCAACACCCAGCGCATGGTCGACGAGCTGGCGGACGATCTGATCGCGCAGGGATTCTCGGCGGACAGGCTCCACGGCGGGATCGCGCAGGCGCAACGGACGCGGGTGATGAACAAATTCAAAAAGGCGGAGTTCGAGTTTCTCGTGGCCACCGATGTGGCCGCACGAGGCATCGATGTCGATGACCTGGAACTCGTGGTGAATTTCGACCTGCCCTACGACGCCGAGGACTACGTGCACCGGATCGGACGCACCGGTCGCGCCGGAAGGAAGGGGATGGCTGTGACGTTCGTCTCCGGCAGGGACATCTACAAACTCCAGTATATCGAGAAGTTTACGCGGACGAAAATCCGCCGGGGGACGATCCCCACCGCCGGAGAAGTCGAGGAACGCAAAGTCGAGTCCCTCCTCGACCGCGTCCGGGATGTTCTCAACCGGGGAAATCTCTCCACAACCCAGGTGGACCGCCTTTTGGAGGAGGGGTTCAGCTCCACCGATATCGCCGCCGCCCTCTTCGTTTTGCTCGGAGGCCCCGAGTCCCGTCCCGCTCCCGAAGCGGACCCTCCCACCACCCCCAAAAAGCCGAAACCGCGCCCCTCCGAATTGCCCGCCCTCCGCCCTCCCGCCAGAGGCATGCAATGGGTCCGACTCAGCGTTGGCCGGGAAAGCCGTGTCACACCAAGAGATATCGTATCACTCCTGGAAGACTCCCTGGGATTGCCGGCACGCTCGGTCGGAATCATCGACATTTCCATCGGCCAGTCGTTCGCCCAAGTCGCCGATCAGTATCTGAACCTTCTCAAACATGGCCCGCGACAGGTCGAAATCCAAGACGGACACGTCGAGATTTCCCTCATCCCTCTTCAACGCAAGGAACAGACACCTTTCCCCCAAAAACATTCCAAAAATCCGAAACACTCAAAAAAAGAATTTCGTAAAAACAAATACTAATACGCTATATTTCAATATCTTGAAATACTTCATCAAGCCCTGTCTTTTTCAGCGCTGAGATCTCCACAAAACGAACCTTCGGGTATTTGCGACGAAATATCTTTGCGTAATCCGCGAATTCCGCAATGTCAGCCTTGTTCGCGATTACAGCGAATGGCTTTTTGAGCAACAAGGGATCATACAACCCGAGTTCCTTGCGGAGGGATTGGTAATCGGCGATGGGATTGCGCCCTTCGCTCCCCGCCATATCGAGGACAAAAAGCAGCATTTTGCAGCGGACGATATGGCGGAGGAACTCGTGCCCCAGGCCCTTGTTGTCATGGGCTCCTTCAATGATCCCGGGGATGTCGGCAACAGTGAGCCGGTGGTATTCCGCGAGATCCACGACGCCGACGACCGGATGCAGGGTGGTAAACGGATAAGGGGCCGTTTTGGGATGGGCTGCGGAAATCGCTCCAAGCAGGGTGGATTTCCCGGCGTTCGGATACCCGACGAGCCCGATGTCCGCGATGGTTCGGAGTTCCAGGTGGAACCAGCCCTCTTCGCCGGGATATCCCTCGGTGTGCTGCCGGGGGACCCGGTTGGTGGAGCTTTTGAAATGGGTGTTTCCCTTGCCGCCGTCCCCGCCTTTGCAAAGCAGGAACTGCTGGCCGTCTTCGGTCAGGTCGGCAATCGCCTCCTCCTCGACCGGTTCCGCCGGCTTCTGCCCGGCCCGGTGGACAATCGTGCCGACAGGAACCCGGACGATGGTCGGCCCGGAGTTCCGTCCGTGCTTGTTTTTCCCCTTTCCGTGCGCGCCGCGACCGGAGCGGATGAGCGGCTCGAAGAAAAGCGCCACGAGATTGTCGGTATCGTGGTCGGCCTGTAAAATAATGTCTCCGCCCTTGCCGCCGTCGCCGCCGTCCGGCCCGCCGTGCGGAATGAACTTTTCACGTCGGAAGCTGCAGCATCCATTGCCGCCGTCCCCGGCCTTGGCGTGAACGCGAATCTGGTCGACAAATCTCATGAGGAGACGAGGGTGCTTCAGATCGTCGGTTGCGTCGAATGAAAAGGCCAAACAAAAGCGCGCCGAAATGGTTTCTGTTGGCACGAGGCCCGGATGGTGGTATCAGTTCCGGGACCTTTTTAAAACCATGAGCGTTCTTGTTGGAAAAACCGCACCCGATTTCAAAGCCGAAGCCGTCCACCTCGGACAATTCACCGAGACCGTGCTCTCGAGCTACCGGGGGTTCAAATACGTCGTCCTCTTCTTTTACCCGCTGGACTTCACATTCGTCTGCCCGACCGAACTCCACGCATTTCAGGAGAGGCTCGAGGAATTCCACAAACGCAATGTCGAGGTCCTCGGCTGCAGCATCGACAGCAAATTCTCGCACCTCGCCTGGCTGACCACCCCGAAAAAGGAGGGCGGCATCGAGGGGGTCCAGTATCCGATCATCTCCGATCTCCAGCGCACGATCTCGCGCGATTACGGTGTCCTCTCTCCCGATGGCGTCGCCTTCCGGGGGCTCTTCCTGATCGACCGCGAGGGCATCGTCCGCCACCAGCTCGTGAACGATCTCCCGCTCGGCCGCAGCGTCGACGAGGCGATCCGCATGGTGGATGCCCTCCAGCATTTTGAAAAACACGGCGAAGTCTGCCCGGCGAACTGGGCGAAGGGAAAAGACGCCATGAAGGCGACGAAGGACGGCACCGCGGATTATCTCGGCAGCCATTAGGCGGGCGCGGTTTCCCCTTTTTCGCACGATCCGCCCGCAGGCCGTTTCTTGCGGGCAATGATGCCCTGCGAAATAACAAACTGTGGCATGGGCATCTGCCCATGTCTTGCCGGATTTTCACGCATGGGCAGAAATCGCCCCGCTTGTTTGCCTCACCCACTTTGCATCGCGCCCCGCAGTTCCAAATCCGGAAAATCCCGCTTGCAAAAGTAAGAAATCCGGTAAGGATACTTGGCATGCAAGCAACGCTTACATCAAAAGGGCAAATCACCCTGCCGATCAAGATTCGCAGAAAGCTCGGGCTCAAGGCCGGGGACACGCTGGAATTCGATGAGACCGTGCCATTCATCAAAGCCCGAAAGCCGTTCGACAAAGAGGCGATGCGCAAAGCCATCGGACGGGGGAAATCGCGGAAGCCCGCCCGGACGAGTTCGGAGTGGCTGGATGTGCTGCGAGGTCCCGTCGAGCAGCCATGACGACGGCGGTCGATACGTCCGTTTTGATTTCCATCGACCAAGGGGAGCCGGATGCCGGTGCTTGGGTGGATTGTCTGGAAATGGCCAGGGAGGCGGGAGAATTGGTGGTTTGCGATGTCGTTGCCGCCGAATTTTTTGCCGTGGTCTCGGATCGGGCGGCATTCCATCAGACGCTGGATGATCTGGGGGTGCGCATGGTTTTCACCAGTCTCGAAGCCTCCTGTCTGGCCGGTTCAATCTTCCGCAAGTATCGCGATGCCGAGGGACCGCGCGAGCATCTGATTCCCGATTTTCTCGTTGCCGCGCACGCGAGGATCGACTGCGACGCGCTGGCTGCTGCGGACCGCGGCTATTTCCGCCGATACTTCCGCGACCTGAAAATCCTCCGGCCTCGGTAGCGTTTCGCAGACGGACCGCAAGCTCCCCATCGTGCGGCTATTTATGCACCGGCACGACGACAACCGGACAAGAACTGTGCTTCAGAACTCCTGTCACCACGCTGCCGCCGAACAAATGGAAAAGCGCACCGTGCCCGTGGGATCCGAGAATGATGTAGCCGGCACCCTGGGTTTTCGCCCGGTCGAGGATTTCATCCACGGGAAGCCCGAAACAGGCCTCGCAGGCGACATCGAGGCCCTTCGAACGGAGCGGGGCCGCGATCTGTTCGAGGCGGCTTTGGGCGATGCCGGTTTGCTCGTCGTCCAGTTCGGGCGGGGACGTGGCGATCAGATCCATGGCGGCTCCGGCAGGGACGTAGGTGGCGACCGGTTCCACCACATGGAGGAGGATGACCTTGGCCTTGAGCGTCAAGGCGAGCGATTCGGCTTCGAGCAAAACCTTGGAGGCAATCTCGCTGGTATCCAAAGGGACGAGGATTGTGGCCATGAGGAATTTGTAGCTCATCGGCTCTTGGCTTGCCAGAAAAACCCGAGATACTCGGGAATGTGGAGGAACTTTTCCCAACCGCTGTTTCGGAGGTGGCTGCAGACGCCCCGCTGGCCACCCGCATGCGCCCCCGCACGCTCGAAGAATATGCCGGGCAACACCACATTCTCGGCCCGGGCAAACTCCTCCGCCGCGCGATCGAGGCCGACCGGATTTCCTCGCTCATCCTGTTCGGCCCGCCCGGCACCGGAAAAACCACCCTCGCGCAGGTGATCGCCGGCGCGACCCGGGCAAAATTCGAACGGCTCAGCGGGGTCGAGAGCAACGTCGGCGACATCCGCCGCGTCGTGGCCGCCGCGTCCAACCGCCGCGCCCATGCCAAGACGATCCTTTTCATCGACGAAATCCACCGGTTCAACAAAGCCCAGCAGGATGTCCTTCTGCCGGAGGTCGAAAACGGCGTCGTGCGGCTCATCGGAGCCACCACCCAAAACCCGTTTTTCAGCGTCAACAGCGCGCTGCTCTCCCGCTCGCAGGTTTTCCAGCTCCAGCCGCTTTCGGAGGAGGATCTGACCTCGCTCATGCGCTGCGCGCTGGCCGACAAGGAACGCGGCCTGGGCAACCTCCCGGTCATCCTCGATCCCGACGCGGCCGCCCTTCTCGCCAAACTCAGCGACGGCGACGCGAGGAAAGCCCTCAACGCCCTCGAGATCGCCGCCCTCACGACCGCTCCGGGCGACGGCGGGACGATCCGCGTCGACCTCCACGCAGCCGAGGAAAGCATCCAGCAGAAGGCCGTGGTCTACGACGGGGCCGGCGACGAACACTACGACACGGTCAGCGCATTCATCAAAAGCATGCGTGGCAGCGACCCGGACGCCGCCCTCTACTGGCTGGCGAAAATGCTCCACGCCGGCGAGGATCTCCGCTTCATCTCCCGGCGGATCGTCATCTGCGCGAGCGAGGACATCGGGATGGCGGACTCGAACGCGCTCGTCGTCGCCATGTCCGCCCAGCAAGCCGTGGAGTTCATAGGTCTCCCCGAGGCGAATTTGATCCTCGCCCACGCGACCGTCTACCTGGCCACCGCCCCGAAAAGCAACCGCTGCACCGCCGCCATCGGCAAGGCCTCGCAGGAGGTCCGCGAGGGAAGGACGCTCGCCGTCCCGGCCCACCTCCGCGACAGCCACTACAAAGGCTCCGCGCGCCTCGGCCACGGCAAGGGCTACAAATACAGCCACGATTTCGAAGGCTCCTACGTCCCCCAGGCCTATCTCCCGGAAGGCAGGACCTACTACGAGCCCACCGAAAACGGCATGGAAAAGCGCGTCAAAGAACGCCTCGCCCACTGGCGCGCAATCTACGAGGAAGCCGCAAAGGAAGAAAAGAACCCCTGAGCCCCCCCCTCATGCGGTTTTTCAGGATGGAAAAACATAGGATTTATGTATGAAAGTATAATTTTCAATACAAACTGACGGAAGGCTTTGGACGCGCTCCCCGCCGGGTTACGATACCGTGCCGGGCAGATGAAATCCATAGACAGAGTCCGCAACACGCTCGCGGGGCAGCCGGTCGATCACCTGGCGGCGCAGCCGATGAGCATGATGTTTTCGGCCAAGAACGCCGGAATCCCCTACATCGACTACACCCGCGACGGCACCAAAATGGCCCAGGCCCAGCTCAAGCTGCGCGAGGATTTCGGGATCGATTGCCTGCTCACCTGTTCGGATCCTGCCCGCGAAGTCATCGACATCGCGGGGGATGGCAGCGTGGATTGGTTTGTCGACCAGGGCCCGGTGATCAACGAGGAACGGGCCGCGCTCGGCGACAAAAGCCTGCTGAAAAAATGGCGCGTCCCCGATCCGGCGAACAGCGCGCGCATGCATGACCGCGTCCAATCCATCGAATACATGCGCAAACAGGCCGGGCCGGATGTTTCCATCGTCGGCTGGGTCGAGGGACCGCTGGCGCTGGCGCAGGAACTGCGCGGGCTCAACACGATCATGATGGATTTCATGGATGACCCGGAGTTCGTCGCCGAACTCCTCGCCTTCTGTGCCGACGTGGCGATCACCTACGCCCCGGCCCAGATCGCGGCGGGTGCCGACACCATCGGGATGAGCGATGCCGCCGCGAGCATCATCGGGCCGCAGCTCTACTCGGAATTCGTTTTTCCGGCGCAGCTCCGCGTCTTGGAGTCCATAAAAAAGCACCACCCTCAAGTGATCCGCCGCCTGCACATGTGCGGGCGCACGGACCCGCTGATCTCGCGGATGAAGGAACTGCCTGTGGACATCTACGAATTGGATTTCCCGGTGAACCTGCCCGAGGGTCGTGCCGGCCTGGGCCCGGACCGGGTGATCTGCGGGAATGTCTCGACCATCACCGATCTTTACGAGGGAACCCCCGACGAGGTTTACGAGGCCTGCCGCCGATGCCACGAGACATGCGGCTCCTACCACATCGTCGGCGCGGGGTGCGAGATCTCCCCGCTCACGCCGCCGGAGAACTTGAAGGCGATGTTTGCCTACGCACGGGAACACCGCCCCGATGAGTTCGAGGGCGGAAAGCAGGCATCTTTCCCCCCATCGACCGGGCTCACATCCTAAAAACCAAAGGTGTGTCACCCGCGCGCCCGAGCCGCTTCATACGCCTTGGCGGAGTCGATGACCCGCAGCACCGGCTCGAACAGGGGCCTCAGGGTCATGGTCACTCCTCCGTCAGGCCGAGCGTCGAAAGGATCCTGTCGAGATCCTTGCCCCCGTAGTATTCGATGTGGATGGCCCCCTTTTTTTCCCCGTGATGGATGGTGACACGCGTGGAGAGACGGTGCGTCAGAAGGTTTTGGACGCGCAAAACCGCCGGGGCGAGTTCCGGGGTGGGGGAATGTTGCTTGGCGCGCCTGGGGTTTGGGTGGCCGATTTTTGCGAGGTGCCCGGCGGCGAGTTTTTCCGTGACGCGGACCGAGGCCCCCTGCCGGATCACCTGTTCGGCGAGCCATTTTTGCTCGTCGTGCGACTTGAGAGAGAGGAGGACTTTCGCGTGGCCCACGGAAATCCGGTCGTGCTTGAGAAGCGACTGGACGTCCGGGGCCAGGTCGAGGAGGCGCATCGCGTTGGCGATGGAGGCCCGGCTTTTTCCCACGCGTTTCGAAATGTCCTCCTGGGTGAGCCCGAAGTCGCGCGAGAGCCGCTGGTAAGCCGAGGCTTCCTCGATCGGGTTGAGCCCTTCGCGCTGGAGATTTTCGATGAGCGCCAGCTCGAGCACCTCCCGGTCGCTGGCTTCCCGGACAATGGCGGGAGCCTCGGCAAGACCGAGATGCCTGGCCGCGCGCCAGCGTCGCTCGCCGGCGATCAGCTCGTAATGGCCGTCGGCTTTGCGCACGATGAGCGGCTGGATGATCCCTCGCTCCCGGATGCTTTCGACCAGATCGTGGAGCTGGTCTGCGGGAAACTCGATGCGCGGCTGCAGCGGGCTGGGCACGATAAGATCCAGGCCCAGCTTCTGGACCCGTTCGCCGAGTTCCTCCGAGGGGGTCGGGTTGACCACGCGGGAGTTGATCAACGCGCTGAGTCCCTTGCCGAGTGCCTGCTTTGCCATGATTGGGTCCAACCTAAGCACTCGCTCCCATCCGCGACAAGCAGAAGGAGTGTATTTTGTCCCGCTTGCTGGTATTCCGTGAAGCGATGATAACGGGATTGCAAACTTGGGAGGACAAGCAGGCCAGGACCCCGCCGGAACAAATGGCCGTGGACGAGGCCCTGCTCCTGCTGGCGAAGTGTCCGGTCGTCCGGTTTTACCGCTGGGCGAGTCCCGCCGTCACGTTCGGATACGCGCAGAGATATTCGGATGTTCCCGCGGGAGCGGGGTGGGGGCCATCGGTCCGGCGCTGGACGGGAGGCGGGACGGTTTTTCACGGGGAGGATCTGACGATGTCGCTCGCCGTGCCGGGGACCCGGCATCTCGACCGGTTTCAGGCTGAAGGAGTTTATCGGTGGATTCACGGGGCCTTGTTGAACGCGATGGAAGCGGTTCTGCCCGGCGTGGTGCTCGCAAGGCCCGGGGATTGCCGCCCCGGCCCGGCTTGTTTTCAAAGCCCCGCGCTGAACGACATCCTCCACTGCGGGAAAAAAATTTGCGGGGGAGCGATGCGGCGGGGAAAGAACGGGTTTCTCTACCAGGGATCGATCCACGGAAAATTCTCCACCGCGTCTTTGGCGCAATCGCTCGGCGGATCGTCCGCCTGTTTTGAACCCGCCGGGGAACTTCTGGACACCGCAGCGGTTCTCGCGGGAGAGAAGTATGGGACGCGCGCCTGGAACCAGATGCGCTGAGCCGGAATCCGTCGGGCTCTTCTTGACTGTGGGGCGACCGTCCCGGTTGCCTGGGAAAAACACCAGGCGGGTTCATGCTCACAAGTTGTTCGCACAGCATTAAGCAACACGAGCGCAGGGGGATATTTATAATATCATATAATATATGTAGTATATAATTGAATGGTGGGCGAAATGAAATCTCACCGATTGCCGCTGTTTGACTTGAGGAGTGCCGGGACGATGATTCCAAGGGCCGTTGCGAGTTTCTGCCGGGCAACCCGCGCGTTGCCCACGAGTTTCGCGAACTGTGGAGCTTGGGATGGGTGTTTGAACAGATGGTGAAAGATGGCCACCGGATCGGGCCTTCCTGTCGCGGGATCGAGCAGCACGGATCCCGGCAATGGGATTTCTTGTTCGAGCGTGTCGCTGATCGCCCGGACGGACAACATGGGGATGCCGGCATCGAGACAGACCCGGTAGAGGTGCTCGGACTCCAAATCGACGGCAAGAGCTCGCGAACTTTCCCCCAGGGTTTTTTTGGCGGCGACGGTTTCAAGAATCTCCGGGACAGTAATGGTCGGTCCCGCCCGAAAATCGCAGTGAGGTGGAATGGCGCGGACGATCTGGGGGTCGGAAAAGTTTTCTCCGACCACGATCGTCCCCAATTCGAGTCCGGGCTGCAGGGCGCCCGAGAATCCCGCCGAGACAATGGCCTCAGGCCTGGCCTTCTCGATCATTCGCCGCAAAGCGGGGCCGGACCGCCGACCTGCGACTCCCAGGGTCCATACGGAGACACAGAGTTGGCGGGATTGCATGGCCTGGAACCCCGCGCTTTCAAACTCGAGGGCAAAAACGGTTGCGATCATGGCGCGGGAAACACCAGCTCATACAACCTCCTGATGCCAAGAACGGCCAAAGCCAGGGGAACCGCCAGCGCGACCAGCGCGATGGCAACCATCTGGACGACCTGAAAATTCACCCGAAAAGCGGTTTTGTGACGATTCATTTGGAAGGCCGGAATATGGGGCAACCACCCGTTTCCCACAAGATCGGACAACGCGGGATTGACCGTTTCCCTCCTCTGCCCGATATTCCCGCTCCTTCTGATGTCCATAAAAAACACCCGCAACTTCTGCATCATTGCGCACATCGACCACGGCAAGACCACCCTGTCCGACCGGCTGCTGGAGTTTACCGGCACGATCCAAAAACGCGAGGCCCAGGAGCAGATGCTTGACGCGATGGACTTGGAGCGCGAACGGGGCATCACCATCAAGGCCCATCCGATCGCCATGGAATACCGGGCGAAAAACGGCAGCCAATACCGGCTCAACCTTTCGGACACCCCCGGCCACGTGGACTTTTCCTACGAGGTCTCCCGCTCGCTGGCCGCGTGCGAAGGGGCACTGCTGATCGTCGATGCCGCCCAGGGCGTCGAGGCGCAGACCGTCGCCAACGTCCATCTGGCGGAAAAACAAGGGCTCAAACTCATTCCCGTCATCAACAAGATCGACCTTCCGAACGCGGATGTCGAAACGGCAAAAAGGCAACTGGAGGACATCCTCGCGATCCCCGCCGAGGAGGCCATTCTCGCAAGCGCCAAGGCGGGCATCGGCATCGGGGACATTTTGGAGGCGATCATCGAACGGATCCCGGCCCCTTCGGGAAAATCGGACGCCAGACTCCAGGCGCTCACCTTCGACTCGACTTTCGACACCTACAGGGGGGTTGTCATCTATACCCGCGTGATGGAGGGCACGGTCAAGGCCGGCGACGCGGTCAAACTGATGTCCACCAACGCCACCTACGATGTCAAGGAGGTCGGAGTCTTCAAACCCCAGCAACCCAAGTTTTTTCCCCGGGAAAAATTGCAGGCGGGAGACATCGGCTATGTGATCGCCAACATCAAGACCAGCTCGGAGGTCAAGGTCGGCGACACGCTCACCGGCGCAAGAAATCCGGCGGACTCCCCCCTGCCGGGATTTCAGGTGGTTCAACCGATGGTCTTCAGCGGGATTTACCCGATCAACACCGCAGACTTCGAAAAACTCAAAGCGGCCATGGGAAAGCTCCAGCTCAATGACGCCGCGTTTCATTACATGTCGGAATCGAGCGCCGCGCTCGGCTTCGGCTTTCGTTGCGGCTTTCTCGGGCTGCTCCACATGGAAATCATCTTGGAACGCCTCCGGCGGGAGTTCGATATGGATATCATTGCCACGTATCCGTCCGTTATTTACGAGATCGTTCGCACGAATGGCGAAATCCTGAAAATTGACAACCCGGAGCAGCTCCCCGACTTCAGCGTCATCGAGGAAATCCGTGAGCCGATCGTCAACTGCTTCATCATGATCCCCAACGAATACATCTCGCCCATGTTGCAGCTCATCATGGAAAAACGGGGGGAAATCAAGCATACGGAGTCGCTCGACACCAAGAGGGTCATGCTGACAACCGAACTCCCTCTGAATGAGATTCTTGTGGATTTCGTTGACAAATTGAAGTCCATTACGCGCGGGTATGGTTCCATGGACTACGAGCATGGCGGATACCGCGCCAGCAAGCTGGTGAAGCTGGATATGCTCGTCAATGGCGAACCCATCGACGCCTTCAGCAGTATCGTTCATCGCGACAAGGCCGAGGCCCGGGGCCGGGCCTTGGCCACCAAACTCAAAGAGGTGATCCCTACCCAACTCTACCAAGTCGCCATTCAGGCAGCTATCGGTGGAAAAATTATCGCTCGTGAGAGCGTCAGCGCTCTTCGCAAGAATGTTACGGCAAAATGTTACGGTGGAGACATCACCAGAAAACGAAAGCTTCTTGAGAAACAAAAAGAAGGTAAAAAGCGAATGAAAGCTATTGGAACTGTGAATATTCCACAGGAAGCATTTATTGAGGTTCTAAAAACAGGATAGCACGAATTCGCTGGAAACACTTCTAATTTCGCGTAGATTGCGAATAAAGCGAATTTCGCGTTTTCTTGAAAGGCATTCAAATATATACTTTTTATTAGTAATAAATATATATAACACAATAATAAGAAATGTTTTTTATAACTCCAAGATACATAAAAGAGGCCAAACATTATCTGCACGGTGCAAGGAAATTCTTGAGCTACAAGAGAGATGTTTTGCAGAGGGACCAAATTGAGAAAGTGGAAGCACGGGTCCGTGAACTCCAGGAAGCGATGCGCGAGAAGCGATGTGAACCGGTGCATGAGGCAATCCAGGAATTGGACGCTCTGATCGGGAAGATCTCGCCTCCCCCCAAGGACGCCGGATGGCGGGAGAATATTGAAGTTTTTCTGGTCGCCATCGTCATCGCCGCAGGAATCAAAGCCTACATTTTGCAGCCCTTTCGAATTCCGACCGGTTCGATGCAGCCGACGCTTTTCGGGATTGTCGGCACCCCCACGAACACCCCTCCCCCGAACCTGCTCGTGAGGGCGTTTGAATTTGTCTGCTTCGGCCGACACTATATCGATTTGAAGGCCCGGGAGTCGGACGTTGTCATGGGCCTCAAAGAGCGCACCTACGCGAACTTTTTTACCTTCACCGAGATCGTTTTCCGCCACGGGTCCTACACGCTTTTTGTGCCGAGAGAGCCCCTGGCCAGATATTTCAATGTTCGCCCGGGACGGGAATATCAGGCGGGCGAGACGATCGCCTGCGGGCACATGGACACGGGCGATCAGGTTTTTGTCGACAAGGTCAGCTACAATTTTGCGAAGCCTGCCGCCGGGGACGTTTTTGTTTTCAAAACGACCGGCATCTCGAAAATCGAATCTGGCCTGGATCCTGCTATGGGCTCCCAGCACTACATCAAGCGGTTGGCGGGCATGCCCGGACAAACCCTGCGGATCGATCCCCCACGGCTGTTTGTGGACGGGAAAGTGCCCGGGCAATTTGTTTTCCGACGTGTGATGGGCGAAAAAGATGGATACAACGGATATTCCAACGGCCCTGAGGGAGGAGGAAGTTTCACCTATCTGGGCTCGCCGACCGAAACCTACAAGGTTCCCTCCGACGGCTATTTTGCCCTGGGTGACAACAGCTACCACTCGAGGGACAGCCGCGATTGGGGATCGGTGCCCGAACGAAACGTCGCCGGACGGGGGATTTTCGTTTATTGGCCATTTACCAAACGCTGGGGGCTCATCAGATGATCAGATGGAATCGAGGGTCCCCTCTCCGCCTTTCCATCGATCCCACCGGCTCCTCCCTGCACCGGCAACAAAAAATATGCGTTCTGGAGTGGATTGCCTCGGGGCAGATGCGCTAGGATGCCGCACGCGGATGTATTTTCGATCCATTTATTGAGCTGAACAAAACCTGAAACCATGAGCGAAAAAGCCACTTTTACCTACGCCGGAAAATCCACGGAACTGCCTGTCACGATCGGCAGCGAAAACGAGGGGGGCGTTGATATTTCCAAACTGCGCGACCAGACAGGGCTGATCACCTACGACGATGGCTTTCGGAACACCGGCTCCTGCACCAGCGACATCACGTTCATCGACGGCGAGGAAGGCATCCTTCGCTACCGGGGATATCCGATCGAGGAACTCGCGGAAAAGAGCACCTTCATCGAAGTGGCCTGGCTGCTGATTTACGGAAACCTCCCGACCCGCGCCGAACTCCGGTCTTTTTCCGACATGTTCACGGAATACCAGGTCCTCCACGAGGACATGAAATACCACTTCGAAGGATTTCCCCCGAACGCCCATCCGATGGCGATTCTTTCCTCGATGATCAATGCCTGCGGATGCTTCACGCGGGAGTTGACGGGGCCGTATGACCCCACAAAATTCAAACGCCATTCCGCCCGCCTGATATCCCAGGTCCGGACGATCGCCGCGTTCGCCTACCGCAAATCGCTCGGGCTCCCGATCGTCTATCCCAAGCCGGAATACAAATACACCGCGAATTTCCTGCACATGATGTTCTCGATGCCCTACGGGGACGTCGAACTCGAGCCCGAGGCCGTCTCCGCCCTCGACCAGATTTTCCTCCTCCATGCGGATCACGAGCAGAACTGCTCGACCTCAACCGTGCGGATGGTGGCATCCAGCCGCGCGAATATTTTCGCCAGTGCCGCCGCCGGTGTCTGCGCTCTCTGGGGGCCGCTTCATGGGGGGGCCAACCAGGCGGTCCTGGACATGCTCGCCCGGATCAGGAGTGAAGGGGATGACGGCTCCAAGTTTCTTGAAGACGTGAAATCCAAGGAGGGGGGGAAGCGGCTCATGGGGTTCGGTCACGCCGTTTACAAACACTACGACCCCCGTGCCAAGATCATCAAAGCCAGTTGCGACAAGCTTCTGGCCCGCCTCAAAAAAAGCGACCCGCTCCTGGACATCGCCTTGAAACTCGAGGAAACCGCATTGAAGGACCCCTACTTCCTGGAGCGAAAACTTTACCCGAACGTGGACTTCTACAGCGGGATCATCATGCGCGCGCTCGGAATCCCCACGGAAATGTTCACCGTGATGTTCGCCATCGGGCGCATGCCGGGATGGATTGCGAATTTCAAAGAGGTCATGGACGATCCCAAATCGCGCATTTACCGTCCGCGTCAGATTTACACGGGGCCGACCATGCGGAGCTACGTGCCCCTCGACCAGCGCTAAGGATCTGTATTTCTTTACAGCTCCCAAGCTGTTTAGTTGAGCGGGTTGTCGTCCGTGAGGCCCGTCCCTTTTTTGTCGGGGTCGAAATTGAGGACGAGCATTTCCGGGAGTGCCAGCGACTCGACCTCCTTGAGCTCTTCCGCGCTGCTCTTCATGAATGCCGCCAGCTCCGTCTGGAGGCTGAGCGTCTTGTGGGTGTTCCTTGCGGCCACGATCGAGAACCCGATGCGCTTGTTCGCCGCGATCAGTTTTTTCCGTTGGTTCTCGAGGTTTTGAATCGTCCAGCTGGCACCCTGGATGGTTTCCTTGCACGTCTTGATATTCAGGCCGAGGGCCGCCGACCCCTGGGCATTTTCCAGCGCCTCTTTCGAGAGCAGGGCATCCTGCGCCTCGCGGATCGTCTTGTCCGCCTCGGCGATGATCGACTTCGCATACGGGATGTGCACCGCCTCGATTTTATCCATGTAATTCCTCTGGATCTTGTCGAGCGCCATCAGGAGCACGGTGTATGTCGCATAATACTTCCGGGCGAGGTTCTTGTCCGGCTGCGCGAGCACCATGAGTTCCAGCTCCTTGGTCATGGTCTGGATGCTTCGGAAACTCTGGGCGAGCCCGATGATGTCGTTCCTGTCGGGGGCCGCGCACAGGTTTTTGACGCCCTGCGCGTCGACCGGGAACCCCTGGCGCTGGAGGGCC
Organism: Terrimicrobiaceae bacterium; assembly: GCA_041675465.1. GTDB lineage: Bacteria > Verrucomicrobiota > Verrucomicrobiia > Chthoniobacterales > Terrimicrobiaceae > QYQL01. Next base: position 23,892 of record JBAYTU010000025.1, read on the forward strand.
TGCGCGATCCTCCCAGCGAGTTCGTTGTTCTCCGCCGTTGCGTCCTGGATTTGCTTGTTCGCCTCCTTCGTGGACTCCAGGCTGCGGGCTTTCGAGTGGGCGATCGCCTCGGCAGCTGCGGGGTTGCTGGACTTCATGTCCGCCACATCGGAATCCGAGACCTTCGCGAGTTCCTCGCTGTTCGCGATGCGTTTTCTGGAAAAGCTGATGATCTCGTCGTTCTCGCGGTAGGTTTTGATCAGGGCGTAGAGTTCCGAGCTGCCGAGTTCCACGGCCAGCGCCTCGAGCATCTGGGAGATGGTGTTCTCGTTCGAAAGCCGGTCCTCGCGCAGCAGCGAGCGCTCGGGGAGCATGGCGTTGCGGTCGAGGCGTTCGGCCAGTTGCTGGGCCAGCTTGATTTTCTCCGGGTTCGGCACCTCTGTCTGGGGAGGTTCGGGCAGTAGCTCGACCGTCGTCCCGTTCGGTTTCGTGACCGTCACCGATTGCCGGACCCATGAAGTTGCCCAACCGCCGCTGATCAGTCGCGGGAGGAGGCCGGTTTGATAGAGCGGGTATCCGAGCCCGACGGCCAGGAGGGCGAGGATCCCGACCACCGACAGGGCCGATGTGCGCGCCCCCCCACGCAACCGCTCACGCGACGGTTTTATGCGTGCCATCGCAAAACGGCTGGTTGGCGGACTGCTTGCACTGGCAGAGCCAGGCGGGCCCGGTCTTCTCGGCGGTAAATTTCACGGGCGCAAACCCGCTGCCTTTGTGGGTGCCATCACAGAACGGCTGCGAGGCGGAGAGCCCGCAGGCGCAATACCAATAGTCTTTCCCGGCTTCCAATTCCACCTTGGCCGGAAACTTTGCGGCGACGTGTGCGCTCATGCCCGGGATTGTCTCCCAAGATCCCGGAAACCGAAAGGAAAAAAATTCAGCAGAGCAACTCCCTCAACTCCCCCACCCTCCGGGAAAAGAGGTCGAGCGCGGCCTGCACGGCGGCCGGGCCTCCCATGTCCACCCCTGCTGCCGCGAGGGTTTCGATCGGATACCGGCTCCCCCCGCTTTTCAGAAAATCCAGGAACCCCGAAGGGTCTCCGGATTCCAGGACCCGGGCGGCAAGGGCGGCTGCGGCCGAGATGCCGGTCGCATATTTGTAAACGTAAAACGCGTTGTAAAAGTGCGGGATCCGGAGGCACTCGAGCTCGAGTTCGGGGTCGATGGCGAACTGCGGCCCGAAATAATCGGCGAGCAGCCTGCGGTAGATGCGCTGAAAGGCATCGAGCGTCAGCGCTTCGCCGGCCTCCTCGGCTGCATGGATGTCCCGCTCGAACTCCGCGAACATCGTCTGCCGGTAGAGCGTGCCCCGCAGGTCGTCGATCTGGCGGTTGAGGATGTAGGCCCGTGTTTTCCTGTCGCCGGTGGTTTCCAGCAGGCGCTCGGTGAGAAGGATCTCGTTGAACGTCGAGGCCACCTCGGCGAGGAAGATCGGATAGTGGAAATTCTGGAATGGCTGCCCCCGCCGGGAATACCACGTGTGCATCGAATGCCCGGCCTCGTGCGCCAGGGTGTAGACGTCGGAAAAAACGTCCGATTTGTAGTTCATCATGATGTAGGGCGGGCTGGTGTAGGTGCCGGAGGAAAAGGCCCCGCTGCGCTTGCCCTTGTTCTCGTAGCGATCGCACCAGCGCCCCTCGCGAAGGCCCTGCCCCAAGACCCCGACGTATTCCCCGCCGAGCGGCGCGACGGCCTCCAGAACCCGCTCCACGGCCTGGTCCCACGGCACGTCGGCCTGGACGTTGTCCACCATCGGAACATACGTGTCGAAGTGGTGGATTTCGTCGAGCCCGAGGACCTGGCGCCGCAGCTCGAAGTAATCGAACAACGCCCCCAGGTTTTTTCGCACCGTCGAGATCAGGCCGTCGTAAACACCGGTCGGCACGTCATCCCCGAACAGCGCGGCCTCGCGGGCGGATGCGTAATTTCTCGCACGGGCCTGGAAGACATCGCTCCGCACCGAACTCGTCAGGCTCGCGGCCAGGGTGAACCGGTGGTCGGAAAACTCGGCGTAAAACTGGTGGAACGCCGCGCGCCTGACCGCCGGGTCGCGCTGCTGGAGAAACGACGAAAACGAGCTCTGCGTCAGCTCGCGTTCGTGGCCGTTCCCGTCGCGCAGCCTCCCGAACTTCATGTCCACATTCGTGAGCTGGGAAAAAATTTCGCCCTGGCTGCGGAGCGCGGACGAGCCGAGGGCCATGAGCCGTTCCTCGGACGCGCCCAGCGTGTGGGCGCGCAGCCGTCGCAGCTTGCGCAGCGGGACGGTCCACTCGCCCAGGACCGCCGAGGCGAGATACGCTTCGAACTTTTCATCCGGCAGCGACTGGATCTCCGGGGAGAGAAACGAGAGGGCCTCGGCGACCCGCACGAGCAGGCTTTCCAGGCGCGCCTCGCGGTCGAGTGCCTGCGCGTCCGAGCTGTCTTCGCTCACCCGCAGCGAGGCGAACTGGTTGAGGCGTTCGATTCTCATCTCGACCGATTTTTCGAATTCCAGGCACTCGGCCAACACCCCGGCCGATTCCCCCAGCCTGCCGCGGAAACGCCCGGCGCCGGGGAATTCTTTCACCAGGATACCGAAGTCCTCCTCCCAGGCCGCATCGGAGGGATAGAGCGGGGCGAGATCCCAGGTGTCGGAGACTGCGACTTCGGAGCGGAGCGGAATATTGGACATGGCTGCGGAGCATACGCACATCCCGGCCCGGCTGCAAACCGCAGCCTGTCTCCCAAATCCACGCGTCACGCCAACGATGGGAGGGAAAACCTTTGCCATGCCCGCTTCCCAGCAGCCTCCCGGCTGCCAGTGGTGTGTGAGCCCATTTATTACGGCTCAGACGGAGCTTCGCCCTCCCAGGACGGAGCTTCGCCCCTCCCTCGCGTTATCGATTTGGGTGTCTGGGGGGGCACTTTTCAGCCGTCAGTGATCCCCGCCAGCCACTCGTGGAGGACGACGGCCTCGGCCGGCTGCGACCTCAAGGCCACGTATTGGTCGGGCCGGACGAGATAAAACGACGGCTGCTCGACCCCGAACCTTTTGTGGGCGCTGACATCCGGGTCCAGCAGCCAGTCTGCCGCAGGAGGATTTTCCCCGTGCCAGATGCTGATCGTGCGGACGAGCCCGCCGTAGCCCGCCGCGACAAGCCGCACCGACCCCAGCCGGTCCACGTCGCGGTAGATCGGCTTCCTGCCGGAAAAAAGGACCAGCGTGAACAAGGGCGAACGCATTTCGCGGAACAGGGAGATTTTTTTCCCCTCCCGAAAAACGGATGCCTCGCGCGGGCGGGAGCCGGGCGCAAACCCGTGCGGGCGCCAGTCCTCGTGCCAGTGCCGGTCATCGGACACGAGGTTCCCCGGACCATAGGAAATATCGAGGCCGGAGAGCGTGCGGACGACCGATTTTTTGACGGCCTTCGAATGCCCCGCGAGGCGGACGATCCGGTCCCGCACGATTTGGGCGAGCGGGTTTTTCAGGGAATTCGAGCGGATCATCCGACCGGATTCTCTCAGGACTTTTTCGGCCACCGGGGACCTCTCGGCGTGATAGGAGTCGAGCACGATGTCCTCCCGCCCGTGCCCGGCGGAGACGAATGCGAATTTCCAGGCGAGGTTGAAGGCGTCCTGCATCCCCGTGTTCATCCCCTGCCCGCCTGCGGGGCTGTGGATATGGGCGGCATCGCCGGCGAGGAAGACCCTCCCGTGCCGGTAGCGCGCGGCCTTGCGTTCGCTGACGCGGAATTTCGACAGCCATGTCGGATTTCCGAGGACCCACCCCCCCGGCCCGCGGTGGTCGAGAAGGGACTGGATCTCGGAAAGCGACGGCTCGGCCTCCGGGCTGCCGGGTTCCCGCGTCGCGATGATGCGCCAAACATTTTTCCGCACGGGAAATATGGCGAGAAGCCCCTGGGAAGGCCAAAAAATGTGCACGAACCCGGCGTCGATTTTCCCCTCGATCTCCGCGTCGCAGAGAACGAAAAGATCCCCGAGTGCGGTCCCTTCGAATTCCGCGCCGACCAGATGCCGGACCGTGCTGTGCGCCCCGTCGCAGGCCGCCACCCAGCGGAACGTCTCCGGAGTGACCCCGGACCCCGCCCGCCGCAAACCCGCCTCAACCCCGGTTGCCGATTGAACCAGCGAAACCAGCTCGGTCCCCCGCTCGACCGCGACGCCGGCCGTCTCCAGCTTTTCCCCGAGGATCGCCTCGGACTCGGATTGAGGCAGCAGCAGCATCTCCGGAAACGGGGTGTCCAAACCGAACCCTGCCGGCACCTCAATCAGCGGCCGCTTGCCCCGTGAAATGCGCACCCCTTTTCCGTGGATCGACCGACGCAAAAATTCGTCCGCCACCCCCAAGACATCGAGCGTCTCCTGCGCGGCGCTCCAGACTGCCAGCGCCTTCGAAAGCCCGGACGGGGCCGGAAGCTTCTCGACGAGACGGAACGAAACCCCGAACTGCCGACACGCCAGCGCCATCGTCAGCCCCACCGGCCCCGCCCCGACAATCAGCAGATCGCTCATGCGCTCAAACCCATCGTGGGAAATGCGGCCCGCGTCAATTTCAGAATGGTTTTTGACAGGATTCTTCCGGAAGAAGGGCCGGGAAAGATTCGCCTGCGGCCTCCCATTTCCTCGCCACGACCGTGTAGATCGCCGGCACGATAAAGAGGGTGAAGGCCGTTCCGATGATCATGCCGGTGACGAGGACGATGCCGATGCTGTTGCGGGCCCCGGCACCGGGGCCGCTGGCGATAACGAGCGGGAGATGCCCCATGACGGTGGCGGCGGTGGTCATGAGGATCGGGCGGAGGCGGGTGGCGGCGGCCTTCGTGATCGCCTCGAATTTTCCGAGCCCGGTCCGCTGGAGGACGTTGGCGAACTCGACGATGAGGATGCCGTTTTTCGCGATCAGCCCGACGAGGGTCACGAGACCGACCTGGCTGTAGATGTTGACGGTCGTGAACCCGAGAAACGTGAAGAGCAGCGCTCCCGAGAGGGCGAGCGGCACCGAGCCGAAGAGGATGATGAACGGGTCCCGGAAGCTTTCGAACTGCGCAGCGAGGACGAGGAAGATCAGGATGAAGGAAAGCATCATGGTGAGGACGAGCTTGTTTCCCTCCTTGCGCAACTGCCGGGATTGCCCGGCATAGTCGACCGTGAACCCGGGTGGCAGGATTTTCGCGGCTTCGGTCTCGAGCACCTTCAGGGCGGCATCCAGCGGGACCCCGGGAGGGATGGCCCCCTGGATGGTCACGGAGTTGAGCTGCTGGAAGCGCAGGATGCTGCGGGGTTCGGTCGTGGTCTTCGTGGTGGCGAACGTCGAGAGTTTGACGAGTTTTCCGTCGGTCGCCCGCACGTAGAGATCCTTCATTTGGTCCGCCGTGAGGCGCTCGTTTCGCTTCACCTGCGGGATGACTTTGTAGCTCCGGCCCTGGATGCTGAAGCGGTTGACAAAATCCCCGCCGAGGAGGGTGGAAAGATCGGCGCCGATCCGGCGGAGGTCGAGCCCCTGGGAGGCCACCTTGTCCCGGTCGAAGACGATCTCCGCCTGCGGCTGGTCGAATTTCAAATCCGTGTCGGCGAACATGAACATTCCGCTCCCGAAGGCGGTGGCCACGAGCTTCTGCGCGAACTCGACGAGTTCTTTCGGCTCCGCCGTGGACGCGATGACGATCTCCACATCGAAGTTGCTTCCCCCGGGAAGCGGCGGAGGGGTGACGGGGATGATGCGGACTCCCGGCATCTGGGCGGTCAGCGGGAAGAGGGCGTTCGCGATTTTCTCGGTGGTGCGCTTGCGCTCGCTCCACGGCTTGGTCACCATCCCGGCAAACCCGAACGCCGGGTTGATGATCTGGAATGTGGCAGCGCACTCCGGCTGCGTGCGAAAAAGATCATGGAGGTTGCCTGCGAAGAGGGCCGCCTGGTCGAGCGTGGCATTCGCCGGGGTCTGCACGATCCCGAAGACGACCCCCTGGTCTTCCTTCGGGGCCAGCTCCTTCATGCTGAACATCCAGAACGGCAGGATCAAAAAAACCACAGCGCCCGCGACGGACAGGACCATCCACCGGTTCCGGAGCGTCGCGGCAAGCACCGAGGAATAGTTGTCGCGCAGCCAGGCAAACCGGCGGTTGATCCACCCTGCAAATCCCCGGACGTCGTCGCCGGGGCGCAACAGCCGCGACGACATCATCGGCGAAAGGGTCAGGGCCACGACGCCGGATACCAGCACCGCGCCCGCGAGCGTGAAGGCGAATTCCCGGAACAGCGCGCCCGTCAAGCCGCCCTGGATGCCGATCGGCGTGTAAACCGCCGCGAGGGTGATCGTCATCGCCACGATCGGGCCGACCAGCTCGCGGGCCCCGAGGAGCGCCGCCTTGAGCGCGTTCCGCCCCTCCTGCATGTGGCGTTCGACATTTTCCACGACCACGATCGCATCGTCGACGACGAGGCCCACGGAAAGGACGATGGCCAGCAGCGTGAGCAGGTTGACCGTGAATCCGAGCACCAGCATCAGCAGCACCGCGCCGACCAGGGAAATCGGAATGGCCGCGATCGGGACGATGACCGCGCGCAACGATCCCATGAACAGGAAGATGACCAGCATCACGATGACGAGCGTCTCGGCGAGGGTCTTGACGACCTCGTGGATCGCGTCGTTGATGTAGACCGTCGAATCGTAGGGGACGCCGAGCCTGATTCCCGACGGCATCGCTTTTTCGATTCCCGGGAGCGCTTCGCGGACCGTGCGGATCACGTCCAGCGAGTTGGCGGTGGGCAGGACCCAGATGCCCATGAACGTGGCCGTCTGCCCGTTGAAGCGGACCTCGGAGTTGTAGTCCTCGGCACCGAGGACGACATCCGCGATCTCGCCGAGGCGGACGATCGTCCCGTCCGCCTGCTTGATCGCCAGCCTGCGGAACTCTTCCGCCGTTTTGAGGTTGGTGTTGGCGACGAGGTTGACCGAGATCATCGAGCCTTTCGTGCTTCCGACTGCGGAGAGGTAGTTGTTCGCCTGCAGCGCCTCCCGCACGTCGGTCGGGGAAATGTTCAAGGCGGCCATGCGGTCGGGCTTGAGCCAGACCCTCATCGCGAATGTCCGGTCCCCCAAAATCTCCGCACGCTGGACGCCGTTGATGGCCGAAAGCTTCGGCTGGACGACGCGCGTCAGGTAATCCGTGATCTGGTTGGCGTCGAGATCGCCCGAGTAAAAGCCGAGATACATCGCGGCGAACTCGTTGTCCGCCGTTTCGAGTTCGATGACCGGGGCCTGGGCCTCGGGAGGGAGGTCGTTCCGGACCTGCGCCACCTTGGCCTGGACCTGCGTGAGGGCGGCGTTGGCGTCGTAGTTGAGCTTCAGGTGGACCTTGATCGAACTGAGCCCCTGCGAGCTCGTGGAGTCGAGGTAATCGATCCCGTCGGCGCTCGCGATGACCCGCTCGAGCGGCGTCGTGATGTAGCCCCGGACAAGATCCGCGCTCGCGCCGATATACGCGGTTTTCACCGTGATCACGGCCACATCGCTGCGGGGATACTGGCGGACCGTGAGGACCCGGATGGCGACAAGCCCGCCGAGCAGGATCAGGAGGTTGATCACGAGCGCCAGCACCGGACGCCGGATAAAAAGATCGGTGAACGCCATGTCAGCGGTCCTCGGTCTGCGGCACCAGATCGTCCGGCGGCCGGAGCTGGTTGTTCACCTGGACGGGCGCTTTCGGGCGGAGCTTGAAGATGCCGGACGAGGCGATCTGCTCGCCGGCCTGGATGCCGGAGAGGACCTCGACCTGGTCGCCCCGGGATTCGCCCAGCTTGACGAAATGCTGGTCGACGCCGGTGAATTTCCTCCCCGGCTTTTCGTCCTCCATTTCCTTGACGACAAAAACCGAGTCCCCATACGGCGCGTAGCTGATCGCGGTGGCGGGAACGGCCAGCACAGGCTTCGTGCCGGGGAGGACCACCTCCACGCCGACATACATCCCCGGCCGGAGAAAGCCGTCCGGATTTTCCAGCGTCGCCTGCACGAGAAAATTCCTCGTCGCCTCGTCGACAACCGAGTTCACGGCGGTGACCTTCCCCCCGAACACCTTCGCGCCCGCCCCCGATGTCGCGACCTTCACCTCGCTCCCGGGGTGCGCGTCCGCCAGGTTCTGCTGCGGCAAACTGAAATTCGCGTAAACCGGGCTCATCGATTGGAACGGCACGATCTCCTGGCCCGGCTGAAGGTATTCTCCGTCGTTGACCATCCGGATCCCCGCCATCCCGTCAAACGGGGCCCGGATGGTTTTCTTTTCGATGACGGCGCTGATTTCCTGGCACTTCGCCTGCGCCTGCAAATATTCCGCCGCCGTCGCGTCGTAGTCCGACTGCGAGGAGACCCGCTTGTCGAGAAGCCCCTTGAACCTGCGGAGATTCGCTTCCGCGAGCTGCTGGCGCGCCTGGGCCGCGCGGAGCTGGGCCTGCTCCTCGGAGATGTCCTGTTGGACCAGCAGGTCCCCCTTCCGCATTTTTGCCCCGGACTCGAACCCGATCGACTCGACATTTCCCGCGAGATCGGCGCGGATCGTCAGCCCGTTCACCGGTTTGATGGTGCCCACGGCGGTGAGGCTCCCCGGCCACTCCTGCTCCCGCACCACGACCGTCGTGATCGCTTCCGGCGGCATCGCGTGGGCCATGTGGCCCGCGATCGCGGCCTGGATTTGAAAATATTTGAACGCCCCGAGCCCGGCGATGACAGCCAGAATCCCTGTGACGGTGGCAACCCATTTTCCCGCCGTGGAACCAGATGTTCCCGGGGCTGATGTTTCCGACTGCTTCGTGTGCATGGTTTTACCGGGTGATGACTGCATGGGGGGCCGGATTTTTGCAAGGCGGGAAATTTTGCATGGTCAGACATCCTGATGTCACCCGGAGAAAATGGTGGAGCGAAGAGCGGCGCATCGGGCTTGCAGGCGTTTTTGCAGAGATCACCACCGGCAGAATATTTGAATCGTGGACCTTTCCGCCTTCCGCTTCGAATTCAGTCCTGCATTTTGACGAGGCATTCCTGGAGGAAGCCGTAGAAGCTGATCTGGAAGAGGGAGAGCGAGCGGGGGTCGGCGGTGTCCGGGGAAATTTCCTCGGCCAGGTCTTTTTCTCCGAAATGGTTCTCCTCGGCGATGGCGAGCCTGGCCTGGTTGAGGGTGCTGAGCCACGAATCCATGTGGTGTGGCGGAATCCGCATCGAGAATATTTCCCCGGTCTCGGAGGCTGCCCGGAGGTCTGCCAGCACGACCTCACGGGCGGAGAGAAAGGTTTCCCGGAGTTCGGGTTGAACGAGAGCCTTCCAATCTTCGGCAAGGGTCTCATCCGGCGCCGGGGCCGGATAGAACCTGTTTTCCACGCGGGGATCGCCGGAGGCGGCCCGGAGAGGGGCGGCATTCAACAGATCGAAAAGGAACGGGGGGATTTCTTCGAGATCGAGTGCGCCTTCTTCTGTCGCGGTGAGTTTCATTTATTTCCAGAACATTGCACTGCGGAGTTCAGGCACGGAGAAAACTCAACCTCATGCCGACACAGGTTTTATCGCGTGTGATTTCCGTCATTTTTCTCCGGGTTCTCCGCGCTCTCCGTGGTTCAATGGTTTTTTAATCCTGCGGGGCGGGTTCGAGGGTGGCGAGGAGGAGGTGGGAGTGGAGTTGCTGCACGTAGAATTCCGCTTTTTCGCGGTCGCCGGTCCAGACGATCGAGCGGCCCTTGTGGTGGACTTCAAGCATGTGCATCCGGGCTTTGTCCTTGGGAAAGCCCAGGACTTTTCTGAAGACGAGCGCGACGTAGCTCATGAGGTTGACCGGGTCGTTGTGGACCACCACGTTCCACGGTGCAGCCAGCCCGGTTTTCTCGCGCGTCTCGGTTTCAGGGATGTCAACGGCAGGCATTCCGGGGGATCAGGCGGCTCTGAGCAGGTGTGTTCCCGGAGGGATTTGCCGCAGGCAATCCTCGACGCATGCCCAGAACCTCGCGACAGGGGCCGCCCGCATTTCCAGAAACACCAGCGCGGAGACCGCCATCTGCGGCGGGATGTGAAAAACAGCCGCCCTTGCGGAGAGGACTGTCGCGATATGGCCCGAGGATTCCCCGGATTCCACGGCCGCGAAGTAGTGCTTGAGCGCGCGCTCGGCGGCCGGTGGACGAAAATCGCTGGCAACGAGGCGTCCGGCGGTGCGGCTGTCTCTGGCGGTCGGCCCCGCCAGCGCGGAATCGAGGCGGGTATCGACAGCGAGGAGTTCCCGGAATCCGAAATTGCTCGTCGCCAGGTGCGTGGCGGAGATGGCGGGCACCAGATGGTTCACCAGCACGGAACCGCACCACCGGGCCCGCAACGCTTCGTTCAGCGGCGAGGCCCGGTAGGTCATCACCCCCAGCCGGTCCATGCACGGAGCGCACATCCGTGCCGCCCGGAAAATTTCCGCGCGGATCGGATGGTCGTTGGATGGATCCAGCTCATGCACCGGGTCTGTTTAGCGTGAATCCCCCGCAGATGCCACGAAAGAAAAGAATGCTTTGTCGAAAACATTCCGTGGCAGGGGCACAACCGAAACGAAGTGAGCCATTGCCCATGCCACGGATGCCATTCGAAAAAACGCATGGAACCCGATGTTTTTCCGCCGGGCAAAAAAAGAAACTACCTGCGGCAGAAATACACGAATGCCGGCGGCAGATTCGCGAGGACTACGGGCGTCCTGCCGACTTCCCGAAAATGCCGGTCGAGCTTTTTGCGGAACGCGCGCCCCGCTTTCATCCGGTGGGGGCCGAAATACGCGAACGTCGCAAAAATCCCATCCGCCGAGATCGAGGAAGTGATCTCCTCGAGGAGGGTGTTTTGCAGGGAGTCGTCAAATGCCGCCCAGGGAAGCCCCGAGACGATGGAATCCGGATTCCCGAGACCCTTCAAATGGGCGGTGAGTTCGGTCGCACACCCGGCGACAACGCATGCCCCGGGAAATTTTTTCGAGACGGTTTTTGCCAATGCCGGGCACTTTTCCACAGCCAGGAAGCGGGCCTCCGAGCGGAGGTTTTTCAATATTGGCCCGGTGAACGCGCCGCTGCCGGGGCCGATTTCGAGCACGAATTCGGCGGAACGTACGCGTGCCGCCCGGATCATCATTCCAGCCAGGGCCGGAGAAGACGGCCACACGGCCCCCACCATGCCGGGGGATTTTAAAAACTCGCGAACGAAGCGGAGGGACACGGCTTAGCCCGGAAGGCCCTTGAGCATTTCCGCGTTGGTCGGATACTTGCGGATGAAAAACAGGAGCCGCTCGATCGCCTCGATGGGCTTGTGGCCGGCGAGGCCGCGGCGGATGACGTTGATTTTGTGCAGGTCTTCGGCGGAGATCAAAAGTTCCTCGCGGCGGGTGCCGGAGAGGAAGATGTCCACCGCCGGGTAAATCCTCTGGTCGCTGATCTTGCGGTCAAGGACGAGCTCCATGTTTCCCGTGCCCTTGAATTCCTGGAAGATCAGCTCGTCCATGCGGCTGTTCGTCTCGATGAGCGCGGTGGCCATGATGGTCAGCGATCCGGCTTCCTCGGTGTTCCGCGCCGACGCGAAGAGCTTGCGCGGGATTTCCAAGGCGCGGGCGTCGACGCCGCCGGACATCGTGCGTCCGCCTCCGCCCTGCGCGTTGTTGAACGCGCGGCCGATGCGGGTGAGGGAATCCATGAGGACAAAGACATCCTTGCCCATCTCGACGAGGCGCTTGGCGCGTTCGATGGCGAGCTGGGCGATGCGGGTGTGGGTCTTGATGTCGCAGTCGTTCGAGCTGGCCATGAGCTCCGCCGACGGCACGGTGCGGCGGATTTCGGTGACTTCTTCCGGGCGTTCGTCGACGAGGAGGATGATCAGCTTCATCTCCGTGTGGTTTTTGACCACGGCGTCGGCGATGTGCTGGAGGAGCGTGGTTTTTCCGGTGCGCGGCGGGGCCACGATCAGCCCTCGCTGGCCTTTTCCGACCGGCGTCATGAGATCCATGATGCGGGTTGTGTAGCGTTCGGGCACGGTCTCCAGGCGGATGCGTTTGTTCGGGTTGATCGTGGTGAGTTCCTCGAAGACGGGGAGATTCTGGAAGCTGTCGGGATCGGCTCCCTCGAGCTCGGTGAGCCGGAAGAGCTGAGGCCCGCGGCTGCCCCGGCGGGTTTCCCCGCGGATCCACATGCCGTCACGGAGCCCGTATTTGCGGACCACTTCCGGGGTGACGAAGATGTCGTTGTTTGACTGGGCGAAATTGCGGCGCGCTTCGCGGAGGAAGCCGAAGCCTTTTCCCGACACCTCGACGATTCCTTCCGCGTAGGTCGGGGGCGCGGGTGGCACCGGAGGCGCGGGTGCCTGGGACTGGGTCGCGCCGAGAACTCCGGAGCCAACGTCCGCCGGTGTCGCGTCCGGCACCGCACCAGACCCTTCGGGTGCAACAGGAAGGGGCGATGGCCGGACAGGAGCGGTATCTCCGGGCGGTTCCGGGTTGGATTCGTCTGCGGCGACGCGCCGCCGGGGAGGTCTGGCTGGGCGCGGGCGCCGCGCACGTGCCGGAGCTTTTGTATTGGGTTCCGTTTCTGGGGACTCCGCAGTGGAGGCGGACATTGTCGGTTCGTCGGTCATGGGTAAATTCGGTTGAGGAACGGCTCCTCGGAAACATCAAAAATTGGCGGGAACCAGGGTTTGTGGCCGGCCATGAAGTGATCTCTGTTGAATGGGCCTGTCCCCGGGAGGTTTCCCCATGAACAGACAAAAAAATAATACAATGTCTTGCGACGTTTGCGGGATTCGAAAATCGGGGTCCGGGGAAATTCCCGCCCCTGAATCGAACGACGCCGACCACTAAAGCGGCTGGCCCGGCAATTGTCAAACATATTTCTCCGGGACAGATTCGCAAAGTGGAGATGCCAAAGATTCCGGACATGCCGGATGGCCGATAGATTTTTTCGGAACCCCCCGAACTTGGCACGGGGGCTGCTTTACATCTCTTTGTTCTGGGGGGAACAGCAGGCCGTCGTGGCATTCGTCACGGCGGCCTGCAATTTTTCCGGTCCGGGAAACCGCATCGACGGCAAATCGGGGAAGTATGGGGCTCCGCCCGACCCGTGAAATACACGGGCTCACGCCGAAGTTCCCCTCCCTCACCTTCGCCGTTGCGCGCGGGATGCGCCCCACGACAACCGAATTTGATGCTGTCGAATTTGCTTGCCCAAATAATTGTTCCGGCCATATTGGGCAGCGTTCTTGCATTGATGCGCGCATCGCCCAATCGCATTCCCATGCAGGCGTCCGGCAGATTGCGAAATCTGGTCGGGTGCGGGGGAAAGGGGTGATGCGAATATCGCGGCGGGAGGTTTTTTTGTTCATGTCGGGCCGTGGCTCAGCTTGGTAGAGCGCCTGCCTCGGGTGCAGGAGGTCGCGGGTTCGAATCCCGCCGGCCCGATATTTTTCCGGACCGGTCCTGACCCGGCCCGGGTTCTCAGCGGCGATACGACCGCGGGGTTTTTCCGGTCACCCTGCGGAATTGGCGCGAAAAATAATTGCTGTCCTGGAACCCGCATCGAAACGCGATTTCCGTGACGGAGAGCTTCCCGTCCTCCCTCACGAGCATCTCCTCCGCCCTGCGGATTCTGCTTCGGATCACGTAGTCTGCAGGGGAAAATCCCGTCGCCGTTTTGAAATACCGCAAGAACGACCGCGGCGACATCGCCGCCTGCCCGGCCAATTCCCCCAAAGGAAACCGCCCGGTCGGATCCTGGTCGATCCTCGACAAAACCCGTCCCAGCCGCATGTCCAGACAGGACGATACGGCCCCATTTTTTCCGTAGTTCCGGGCCAGCAACCCGAGGAGGAGCATCAACCAGGATCTCGCAAGAAAATAGGCACCCTCCGTGCCATGCCGGATTTCCTCCTCAATGGCATCCACCCAGGCCGAGGCGGTTCCCAGGTCGGTGGAATTCAGCCGCAAGTGCCCGCGAAACTCCCCCGGACGCCAGCGCGCAAACTCGAAGGTGAAAAGCGGATGGTATCCGCTCAGGCCGCCCAGCTCTTTGGCAGCATCATCCAGCACATGCCTCCGGACCAGCACGTTCACCAGATGCAGGAACCTGGCGTCTTCGTAGGCATGGCTGCGTCCCCCGTGAATGACCAAGACATCCCCGGTCCGGATTTCATGCCGGATTTCCCCGGTTCCATGCACTCCCGAGCCCGATAGAACAAGAACGATTTCGACAAACTCGTGGCGGTGCGCCTGGACCGGAGGCTGGGCCCGCTGCCTGTTGATGCTCACTGGTGCCTGCGGATCGGGAAAATGCGATTTACTCCGAAGCAGGCAGGTTCTTGGCATGGCGTGATCGTGCTAATATTTGGCGAAATCATCAAGGATTTTTCATGGAGGTTCCGGCATCCTGATCTTCATGAACTCTCCCTTGGAAAAAGCCGGATGGATTTCCTCCCCGTTTGCCGGAGGCCCGCGCTCTCCCGCCCCGGCCCCCTATTTCCGCAAAACTTTCACCGTGGCGCGCGCGCTCAGATCGGCGAGGCTTACAATCACCGCCCTCGGGCTTTACGACGCAGAGATCAATGGCCGGACGGTGGGGGACCAGGTCTTCGCGCCGGGGTGGACCGATTACCGCGTCCGCGTCCCCTGTCAAACTTATGATGTCACGTCGCAACTCGAACCGGGCGAAAACGTGCTGGGAGCCGTTCTCGGCGACGGGTGGTATTGCGGCCAGGTTGCCTGGAAAGGGAGGCATCTGTATGGCGACCGACCCCGGCTCCTTGCCGCCTTGGAACTCGCCTACCGTGACGGAAGCCAGGAGATCATCGTCACCGATTCCTCCTGGAAAACCTCCACGGGTCCCGTGCTGCAAAACGATTTGCTGATGGGGGAAGATTACGATGCCCGCCTCGAGCTGGGGGCCTGGTCGCAGCCCGGATACGACGACAAGGCATGGCACCGGGTGCTCGTCGGAAATCCCGGTCCGCTCCCGGAAATCGTGGAGCCCCTCGGGCCGCCGGTGCGGCGGATCGAGGAAATCCAGCCGACCATCTGCCGCAACATTTCCGTCCAGGGCCACCATTGCCGCACCTACGATTTCCGGCAGAATTTTTCCGGGCGCGTCCGCATCCGGGTCAAGGCCGATGCGGGCACGGTCCTGACCATCCGCCATTCGGAGGTCCTCAACCCCGACGGCAGCCTTTACACCGAAAACCTGCGTTTGGCCAAAGCCACGGATTATTACACCTGCAAGGGGGGCGGAGAGGAAGTCTGGGAACCCCGCTTCACGTTTCATGGATTCCGCTACGCGGAGGTCGAATCCCCCGCTTCGCAAGCGGAGGATTTTCTCGGGGTGACCGGCATTGTCCTGCATTCGGACATCCGGCCCACCGGATACTTTTCCTGCTCGAACGGCCTGCTCAACCAGCTCCAGCACAACATTGTCTGGGGCCAGAAAAGCAACTTTCTGGAAGTCCCCACCGATTGTCCCCAGCGCGACGAGCGGCTGGGCTGGACCGGCGACGCCCAGGTCTTCGTCCGCACGGCGTGCTTCAACATGGATGTGCGGAGTTTTTTTCACAAGTGGATGCGCGATGCCCGCGACGCCCAATCCCCCGCCGGGGCCGTCCCGTCCGTCATCCCCGACATGGAATTCATTCGGGGCCGGGAGGACGGGGGACCGGCCTGGTCCGATGCCACGATCATCTGCCCCTGGACCATTTATCTCTGCTACGGCGACCTCGATATTCTGAAGGACCACTATGGATCCATGCGACGGTATTTGGATTTCCTGAAAACACACCGCTGCAAAGACCTCATCCGTTCCCATCCCGACGCGGACGACTGGGGCGGTTACGGGGACTGGCTGGCCTTGGATGACAGCGGAAAGACGGAGGGGGGCACCCCCCGCGATCTCATCGGGACGGCGTTCTTCGCGCATGATGTCCGGATCATGGCCCAGGTGGCCACCGTGCTCGGCCACCACGAGGATGCGCTCGCCTACCAAAACCTGCTCGGGGAAATCGTGGCCGCATTTCAAAATCGTTTTCTCACGCCCGGAGGGCTCCTGACCTCCGCGACACAGACCTCGTATGTCCTGGCCCTGCAGTTTGGGTTGATCCCCGGACATTTGCAGGCAGCTGCGGCGAATGAGCTGGTGCGGGACATCGCGAAGAGGGGCTTCCATATTGCCACCGGCTTTGTCGGAACACCTTATATCCTCGACGTGCTCGAAGCGCACGGGCACTTGGATACCGCTTACAAACTACTCGAGCAGGAGACCTTTCCCTCATGGCTTTTCCCCGTGAAAAATGGGGCGACAACGATCTGGGAACGCTGGGATGGATGGACTCCCAAGAACGGGTTTCAGAACAAGGACATGAATTCCTTCAACCATTATGCCTACGGTGCCGTCGGGGCCTGGATGTATCGGACCGTGGCGGGGTTGGACCTGGATCCATCCGAGCCGGGCTACCGCCATGTCATCTTCCGCCCGCGTCCGGGCGGCTCGATGACCTGGGCGGAAGCCGGCTTGAAAACACCCCACGGGGAAACCTCCATCCGGTGGGAGCTCACCCAAGGCAAACTCCATGTTGACCTGTGCGTCCCGGAAGGTTGCCACGCGCATTTTTCACCGCCGCCCGGATTCGATGCGCCGGATTCCGGGTATCCCGCCGGCACCCATCACCTCATCCTGGACGGGCCCCCGCCGCCACACACCTGAGATCCGTCAGGGGGGTGATCAAAGATGGCCGCCCTCCCTTTCACGGCCCATTTTCTTCCCCGGTGAATTGCCTTTGCCCAGATCCGCGCGTAAGGGAAGAAATGAGAGGGGAGAGGTTCGACGACCTGTCGATAATGCGAGGGAGGGCGAAGCTCCGTCTGAGCCGTAATAAATGGGCTCACACGGAGGTTCGCCCT
>JBAYTU010000026.1:0-40564 GCA_041675465.1 Terrimicrobiaceae bacterium
ACCAGTTCTACGGCGACAGACGCCCGCTCGAAGAAGGCTACGCCGCGATGAAAGCCTTCGTCGATTGGATGCGCACCATCGAGGGAAAAACCGAGGGCGTGTGGTCCTCGCAGCCCGATCCCTTCGGCGGGCTGCCTGGCGCGGAGACCATGCCAAAGGACGGCCTGCTGGCCTGGGGACTCGGCGACTGGGGCGAAGTCGATACGACCTTTTATCCCAGGCGCACCCCCGTCGCGCTAACAGCCACCTGCGGCCACGCCCATTTCAACCGCATCCTCGCGGAAGCTGCGGCGGTGCTGGAAAAAGCGGCGGACGCGGCCCATTACTCCGCCGAGGCGCAGCGCATCGCCACAGCCCTGAACCGCGCCTTCCTCAACCCCACCACCGGCGAATACGCGCCCGACAGCCAGACCGCCCAAATCCTGCCGCTCGCGCTCGGCCTGGTTCCCGAGGACAAGCGGAAGTTGGTCGTTGGGAAACTCGTGCAATCGCTCGCCGCCACCGGCAACCACCTGAGCACCGGCTTCGAGGGAACCCCGTTTCTGCTCACCGGACTCTCGGACCTCGGCCTCGGCGAACTGGCCTGGACGGTCGCCACCCAGCCGGATTATCCCGGCTGGTTCGACGTGCTCTTCAACCGCGGCGCGACGACGCTCATGGAATTCTGGGATGCCTCCCACGTGCAGATGCCATCCTGCCAGGGTGCCATCGGCGAATGGTTCTTCCGCAACCTCGCCGGCATCCAGCCCGCCGCGCCGGGTTTCCGCAAGATCATCATCCGCCCCGACATCGTCGGCGATCTCACCTGGGTCAAGGCGCGCCACGAGTCCCCGTATGGCCCCATCCTCAGCGGGTGGCAACGCGATGGCGAAACCCTCGCGCTCGATGTCACCATCCCCGCCAACACCTCCGCGACAATCCGCATCCCCGCAGCGGATGCCGCCACCGTGACCGAAAGCGGCCGCCCCGCCGCCGAATCGGAAGGCGTCCGCTTCCTGCAAATGGAAAAGGATGCCGCCTTCTTCGAGGTTGGCTCCGGGGACTACCGCTTCATCCTAAAAAGAGCAGAAGAGGTCCGGTAGAGTCCCGGCTGTATCCCGGCCGGTAGTAGTTGGCCCACCCTTTGAGGTGACGGTTGATTTGCCCGATCAACTCGGGCAAGGGCCACCTTGATCGCGACGCGCCATTCTGTTCTGACCCCAAGTTCCCGGCCAAAGGCGCTCCGAGAGCTTGACAGACTGTATTATTTTCATTCATACAGATGGGGCCGCCATGAGACTCTCCATATCGACCAATACGGGCGAGCCGATTTTCCGGCAGATCGTCGGGCAGGTTTCGCGGATGGTTTATCGCGGGCAGCTCCGCGTGGGAGACGAATTGTCGAGCGTCCGGGTTCTTGCGGAAGAACTCGGGGTGAACCCGAACACGGTGGCGCGGGCCTACCAGGAACTCGTGCAGGGGGGGCTTCTGGAGTCCCGTCCAGGCCGGGGGTTTTTTGTCGGCGAGCGCAGGAACACGTTCTCGGACGAGGAACGCGCGCGACGTCTCGATGCGGCTGTCGAAAGTTTTTTGCAGGAAGCCGCGTTTCTCGGAACCCCGGCATCCGAAATCAAGGCCGCTCTCAACTCCAAACTCAAATCAACACTCTGAATCTATGGCGGAAACCGTGATCGAAACCGACGGGCTCACGAAATTTTTCGGCGGGCGGTGCGTGGTGGATGAACTCGACCTCTCGATCGAGCGGGGGAGCATCTTCGGGTTCCTCGGAAGGAACGGTGCCGGAAAGAGCACGACGATCCGGCTTTTGCTCGGCCTGCTGGAACCGACCCGGGGGAGTTCCCGCATGCTCGGCACCGACAGCAGGGCTCTCGCCCCGCGGGATCGCGCGCGCATCGGATATTTGCCCGAGGGGCACCATGTTTACGGGTGGATGAGCGTCGAGGAGTGCGGGCGGTTTCAGCGTTCGTTTTACCGCCATTGGAACGACGACATTTTCCGGGCGGTGCTTTCCCACTTCCGGTTGGACAGGAGGAACAAATCGGGCAATTTGTCGCGCGGGCAGCGGGCGGGGTTGTGCCTGGCAATGGTGCTGGCACCGGAGCCCGAGTTGTTGGTCCTGGACGATCCGGCGCTCGGGCTCGACCCGGTGGCGCGCCGCAGCCTCATCCAGTCGATGCTTTTCGTCACCCGGAAAGCGGACCGGACGATCCTCTTTTCCTCGCACATGCTTTCGGATGTCGAGCGCGTGGCCGACGAGATCGCCGTTCTGGACTGCGGCACGCTGCGGGCCCATTGTCGGCTGGAAACTTTCCGGCGGCAGGTCCGCCAGATCACGCTCCGGCACCGCGGGGGGACGCTGGAGTTGCCCGCGCTTCCGGGGCTCCTCCAAACCTTCCGCAGCGAAGGGGAGGTGAGCCTGACCGTCGCAAATCTGGATCCCGCCTCCGAGGAGGCCCTGCGCGCCCTGCCCGGCGTGTCGTTCGAAGAAGAGCCGATGGGGCTGGAGGAAGCCTTCATCGGCTATGTCGGCGAACGCGGCGAGAAAAGCTTCTTCACCACCGATCTGAAAGGCATAAAATGAAAGCGCTGTTCTGGAAAGAAACCCGGGAAAATCTCAAGTGGGCCCTGCTGGCTGCGGCCGGCATCACGGCGGCGATGTTCTACGCCCTCCGGTCGAGCCCGAACGAATTCCAATACGGGCGCGAGACTTGGCAAACCCTGTGCTCGCCGCCGTTCCTCCTGATCTCGTCGTTCGGTTTTCCGGCGGTGGCACTGGCGCTGGGATTTCTCCAGATCCTCACGGAATTGCGCCGGGACCAGTGGGCGTTTCTGGTCCACCGTCCGGTGACCCGAAACGCCATTTTCTGGGGGAAAGCCTTTCCGGGTGCCGCGCTTTATCTGTTCGCCGTCCTGGTGCCTCTCTTCGGCGTGGGATACTGGGTTTCCCTGCCGGGCTCCGTGGCGGCGCCGTTTGATTGGCGGCTGGTCCAGGCCCCGCTCTGGGACGCGATCGCGGCACTGGCCTTCTACTTCGCGGCCCTGCAATCCGGGGTGATGTCCGGCCCGTGGTTCGGGCGGCGGCTGCTGCCGTTGGTCGCGGTTTGTTTCGGGGCCGTCGCCATCAAGATCAGCTGGCAATTCCCGGCGGCTGTCACCGGGGCACTGACGGTTCTTGTTCTCTCCCTGTTTTCCGCCTGGGCGGCCTTCCTGTCGAACGGCAGTTTCCGCAACGCCCCCGCCTGGGGAAAGGCGGCCATGACATTTCTGGGGCTCTTCGGGGTGGGCGTTCTCAGCGGGTGGCTGGTGGCGGGATGGCAACTGGCTTTCCCACGCCCGCCCTACACGGGAAAAGATGTGCGGATTACAAAGTCCGGGCAGCCGGTGATGGTCACCCAGGAGGGCCAGTGGATGAAAAAAGTCGTGACGTTCGACGGGGCCGAGATCCACCCGGAAAACAAGGGGGCCTTTTCCTGGGAGGACTTCCTGCGGGGGAGCTATCTTCCCCTCCGCCAGGAACGGACGGGCTCGGAATGGCGTTCCGCGAGAACATACTTCATGCCGGTGCAGAACAATTACGCCCTGCCGGTCTTCTGGTATTTTGTGAACGACCGGGCGCTTTTTGCGCGCTACGGGCAGATTTCCAAGCGGCTCGAAGGTTGGCTGGGACCCAGCGGGATGACGGAATCCCCGGTTCCTCCGGCGGCAGGCTTCGATCTGCGGCCAAACACGAACTTCTACGGGATCGACGCCCTCCTTGTCTGCAAGGACTCCATCTGGCGCCCGGAGCTGAATCGCAGCGAGGTTTCGAAAATCTATTCCGTTCCGGAAGGCGAAAAACTCCTGGGAGCCCAGGCGGTTTACGAACCCGATCGGGGCGACGACAGGCGCTTCGACTTCGCATTGGCCACGGACCGGACCGTGGAAGTTCGCGCGTTCGACGGGGTGCCGATCTTTTCGATCCCGCAGATTTCGAACCTCGGGGACTACTCGCAGGTGGAATTGTTCAGGATGCCGGATCGTTCGCGGTATTTCCTCCTCTACATCGGCCGCTACGATCTGGACCCGCGCCCGCCATCCGTCCTTGTGGAATCGTCCGCCGCCGGGGACGTGGCGAAAAAAACCCCGGTTCCTTCCGACCCCGGCCAGCCTTGGAAATGGGATCTGCAAACGGTTTGGAACGCTTCGACGAAACCCTTCGGGCAAACTCTTTGGGAACAAGCCCTCGGCAGGCTGTATTCGGCCTGCGGGGTCCAGAAGTGGATGCCCATCTGGAAGCACAAGGAACCTTGGCGCACCCGGACACTCCAGTTTTGGGGCCTCTCCCTGCTTTTTGGCATGGTTTGCGCCGGCGTGGGGCAGGTTCTTTTCAAACGCCTCGCCATCGGCGGACGGCCCCGTTGGATTTGGACCGTCTTCCTCCTCTTTTACAACGGTGCCGGTCTTCTGGTGCTTGCCTGCCTGCACGAGTGGCCGCGCAAAAAACGGTGCGCGAACTGCGGGGGCAGGCGGTCGGTCGAACGGTCGGTTTGCGGGTGTTGTGGCGCGTCATGGCCGCCAAGGCAGCCGGATGGAACGGAGATTTCCGAGCTGTCAAAGCCGGGTTGACCCGCATGACAAAGCGGGGAGGACCTTCTTTGTGACCCAAGTCACAAAACGAAAGCTTTTGCGTCGCGGCGGGGATTTGGTATAAGGCAAACTAATAACCCTGAAATGTTGGACGAAGACCTCAAGGCGGACCTGCAAAAGCGCGGCATTTTCGTGGCGTCATTCGAGGACCTTTACAATTGGGGCCGGAAAAACTCCCTGTGGCCGCTGCAATTCGGGCTGGCGTGTTGCGCGATCGAGATGATCGCGACCGCGGCGGCCCGGTTCGACATGGCGCGTTTCGGGGCCGAGGTGTTCCGCCCGTCACCGCGGCAGGCCGACCTCATGATCATCGCGGGCACCGTGACCAAGAAGATGGCCCCGCTGGTCGTCCGCCTCTACAATCAAATGCCCGAGCCGAAATACGTGATCGCCATGGGCGCGTGCGCGATCTCGGGCGGGCCGTTCAAGGAAGGCTACAATGTTTTGAAGGGGATCGACCGGTATATTCCGGTGGATGTGGCGATCCCGGGATG
Organism: Terrimicrobiaceae bacterium; assembly: GCA_041675465.1. GTDB lineage: Bacteria > Verrucomicrobiota > Verrucomicrobiia > Chthoniobacterales > Terrimicrobiaceae > QYQL01. The sequence goes on from JBAYTU010000026.1 coordinate 5,121, forward strand.
TCCCCCGCGCCCGGAAGCGCTTCTCGAGGGGCTCATCAAGCTCCAGGAAAAAATCGAGGGGCAACGGCTTTTCGGCCCGAACCGGGCGCGCCACGCGGACACGGGAAATCCGGCCGACTATCCGGTTCCCGCCTATGGTGCCCACGATCTCGATCCCGCCCTGAACCCCCGGATTTTCCAGCCCGACCCGCCACGGAGGGACGAGGAATGACCGGGGTTCTCGAAGCCATCCGCGCCGCCCTGCCGTCCGCCGGGATCGAACTCCTCAAAAACCAGAGCCCGTGTGCGCAGCACTCGCTGCTGGTCGCCCCGAAAGACGCCCGCGCGGTTGCGGAATTTCTGCGCGACTCGCTCGGCTACGATTTCTGCTCGAACGTGAGCGGAGTCGACTGGCCGGCGCGGAAGGTCAAAGAGGCGATTGTCCGCAGGGAGACCGTGGAGGGGGTCGGGACGGATGTCCAAGAGACGATCGAACGTGAAATCCCCGGTTTCCTCGAAGCGGTTTACCACCTTTTTTCAATCGCCAAAAAATCCGGCCTGCTGACCCTGCGCGTGCGGACGGGCAACCGCGACGACGAGGTTTCCATCCCCTCGCTCACGCCGGTGTGGAAGAGCGCGGATTTTCAGGAGCGCGAGGCTTTCGACCTTTATGGCATCCGCTTCGACGGCCATCCGGACCTGCGCCGCCTCCTGATGTGGGACGAGTTTGCGGACCACCCGATGCGCAAGGACTACGTGCCTCCGGACGATTACGAATACGAGCCGACCCCGCACGACGAGATCCTGGCGAAGGTGAAATCAAGGACGGAGGCCGCATGAGCCACCTTCCTTCGCTCTCTCCGGCCCGAACCATCGACGTTTCCCTCGGGCCCCAGCACCCCTCGACGCACGGCGTCTTCCGCATGAACGTCACGCTCGACGGCGAGACCGTCGTCAAGCTCCAGCCGGTCTTCGGGTATCTCCACCGGAACCACGAAAAAATCGCCGAAGGCAACTCGTGGCTCGCCGCGATGCCCTACACCGACCGGCTCGACTACATCTGCTCGATCACGAACAACTGGGCATATGCGCTCGCCGTGGAAAAGCTTGCCGGCATCGAGGTTGCCGAACGTGCGGAATTCATCCGGGTCATCGTCGGCGAGCTCACCCGGCTCCAGAATCACGCCGCATTTCTCGGCTTCATCCTCGGCGACATGGGAGCCTGGGGGACGGCCCTCATGTATGCGTTTCGCGAACGGGAAAAAATCCTCGACCTGTTCGAGGCGCTCACCGGTGCGCGGATGATGTGCAACTACATGCGCTTCGGGGGATGCCGCTGCGACCTGCCGCCCGGCTGGCTCGAAACAACCCGCAAGCTCGTGGACGGGTTCCCCGCGTTTCTCGACGAGATGGAGGCGCTCCTCACCGGCAACGAAATTCTTCTCGCCCGCCTGCAGGGAGTCGCCCCGCTGACGCCCGAACGTGCGATCAACGGAGGCATGTCGGGGCCCGTCCTCCGCGCCTCGGGCGTGGACTACGACATCCGGAAAGTGGATAATTACGGGATCTACGGACGGTTCAAATTCCGGGTCCCCCGCGGCTCGGTGGGCGACTGCTACGACCGCTTCATGCTCCGCGTCCTCGAAGCCCGCGAGTCGGTCGAAATCCTCAAGCAGGCCATCGCCGGAATTCCCGGGGGGCCGGTCATCAACCCGAAGGCCAAGCAACGGGGGTTCCGCCCGCCGGTCGGCGAGGCTTACGGCCGCATCGAAGGCCCGAAGGGCGAACTTGGATTCTACCTCATCAGCGACGGCAGCGACCGCCCCTACCGGTTCCGCGTCCGCCCGCCAAGCCTGATCAATCTCACCCTGCTCGAAGAGCTCAGCATCGGCGCCAAAATCGCCGATGTCATGGTCATCCTCGGCTCCATCGACATCGTTTTGGGGGAAGTGGACCGATGAAGAAAAGGATGAAGTCCGAAGGAAGAAGGCTGAAGTGGGGCGCAAGCACCCTTCAGCCGCTTCGCCGGGATTTCCGGACTTCATCCTTCATCCTTCCGCCTTCATCCTTATGAACTTCCCCGGCTCCGGCATCCTCAAAGGGCTCGCGGTCACCGCGCGGAATTTCGCGGGCAGCTATTTCGAGAAGGACCGGCTCATCACCGAACAATATCCGGAGGAACGCCCGAAGCTTCCGGAGAACGCCCGAAGCTTCCCGTTCCTGGTCTATGATGGAGGGGATCCCGAAGCGGGCATGCGCTGCGTCTCGTGCAAGATTTGCGAGAAGGAATGCCCGCCGCAGTGCATCTACATCGTCCAGGACCGCGATGCCGCCGGCAAGGCGCTCAAACGCCCGAAAATTTTCGACATCGACATCTCGGTCTGCATGAGCTGCCAGATCTGCGTCGAGGTCTGCCCGTTTGAATCGATCCGCATGGATGCCGACTACGAACTCAGTTCGTTCGAGCGGTTCGGCTCGCTCGTCCTCGACAAAGCCAGGCTCCTGAAATCGAACTCCTACTACCGGAGCATCCACCCGACGGAGGCGGCGGAAACCGATGCCCGCCTCGAAGCCGACCGGAAGAAAAAGGAAGCCGCTGCAGCCGCCAAAGCCGCCAAGGCCGCGCAAACCCCGGAGGCCGCCAAGTGATGGATCTCCTCGAACGCGCGCCCATCGAACTCAAAAGCTGGTTCCTGAGCCTGCTCGGCTCGTTCGGCGTCCCGCAGTGGATTCTGTCCGTCCTCTCGGCGCTCCTCATCATCGGCACGGTCATCGGGGTTTTCCTCGGGCTCTTCGCGCTGATGTCGGTCATGGAGCGGAAAATCCTCGCCCGTGCGCAGAACCGCTACGGCCCGAACCGCGTGGGCTTCTTCCGTTGGCGGCTTTTCGGACTCTTCCAGCCGGTGGCGGACGGCATCAAGATGATCACCAAGGAGGATCTTGTGCCGCGCACGGCGGACAAGGCCGTCCACTTTCTCGCGCCGGTGGCGATGATGATCCCTGCGCTCATGGTCCTTGCGATCCTGCCCTACGGGCGCGACATGGTGCCTGCGGAACTCGACGCGGGGCTCCTCTATTTCTTTGCGGTCGGAGCCGGGACGGAGGTCGCGGTCTTCATGGCCGGGTGGGCGAGCAACAACAAATACTCCGTCCTCGGGGCCATGCGGGCGATCGCCCAGATGATCAGCTACGAAATCCCGCTTGTCATCGCCGCGATCATCGCGGCCATGATTTCCGGTTCGCTGTCGCCCTCCGCCATCGTCGCCGCGCAGGGGGGATTCACGTGGGGGTTCGTGCCGCAATGGTTTGTGTTCACCCCGTGGGGATTTGCGGCCTGCCTCGTATTTTATATCGGGGCGCTGGCGGAGTCGAACCGCAGCCCGTTCGACCTCCCCGAGGGCGAGTCCGAGCTCGTCGCCGGCCACCTCACCGAATATTCCGGCTTCAAATACGCGACGTTTTTCATGGCCGAGTATGTCGGGATGTTCGCGGTCTGCGGGATGCTGGTCACCCTCTTTCTCGGCGGCTGGCAGGCTCCGCTGCCCCTGCTCACCATCATCCCGTCGTGGTGCTGGTTCCTCGGCAAGGTCTGCTTCGTCGCGTTCACGATGGTCTGGGTGCGGGCGACACTGCCGCGCCTGCGCATCGATCACCTGCTTGCCTTCGCGTGGAAATTTCTTTTGCCCATGAGCTTCGCAGCCTTCCTCGCCGCAGCCTGCTGGCACTACGCCGGTCGCGGGCCGCTGGCCTGGTTTCTTTCGCTTGCCATCGTCGCGGTTCCCTACCTGATCCTCGGGACCGCGTTTTCCAACCGTTTCGCCCTCTCCCGGCGGCTCTACCAATTTTCCGAATGATCTGCGATTTCTTGAAAACCTGCTGCGCCGATCCGCTGAAACTCCTCGGGGAATGGTTTGTCCTTCTGCCCGCGATGGTCCTCCTCCTGTCCGCCGCTGCTGCCGCCGTGATGCGGAACCTCATCCGCGCGGCGCTCTGCCTCACGCTCAGCTTCATCGCGCTCGGCATCGTCTTCATCACCCTCGGCGCGGAGTTTGTCGGGTTCGTCCAGCTCCTCGTGTATGTCGGGGCCGTCGCCATGGTGATCGTCTTCGCCATCCTCCTCACCCGTCCGGACCAACTCGCGAAATCGGGTTCGGCCTTTTCGGGCCTCGGGCCCGCAGGCGGTGCCGCTGCGGGATTTGTTGCGCTCGCCGTCCTGCTCGGCTTCATCTTCGCCAGCCCGCTCGCGAAAAAGCCGCTGTCGGCACCGGTTTCCGCGCCGGTCGCCGCAATCGGGGAGGCGCTCATGGGCGATTACGTCGTCGCGCTGATCGCGGTCGGCATCCTGCTCACGGCCGCGCTTGTCGGTGCTTCGGTGCTTGCCCTGGAGGACAAGCAGCCATGACCCTCCAGATCCTGCTTGCCATCTCCGCGGTCCTCTTCGCCTTCGGCCTCGTCGCGACGCTCTCGCGTTCGAACGCGATCATGGTCCTCATCGGGATCGAGCTCATGCTCGGTGCCTCGAACTTGAACTTCATCGTCTTTTGGAGATTCTCGGAAAACCCGGCTGCGATGGTCGGCGTGATGTTCGCGATCTTCTCCATCGCCGTCGCCGCCGCCGAAGCCGCCGTCGGCCTCGCCATCATCATCCTCGTCCACCGCAGGATCAACAGCGTCGAGGCGGACGACGCCTCGAACTTGAAAGGCTGAGAAAATGCGGAATTCGACGCCCTCCCCATTTTGCACCTCGTTTCCGTGCGAAGCTCCCCAATGATGATTTCCCTGATTCCCATTCTCCCGCTGCTTGCCGCCGGCGTGACCGCGCTGATGAGGCGCGGGCAAAAGACCCCGGCCGCAACCCTGGTCATCGCGGCGCAGGCGGGCTCGACGGCTCTCTGCCTTCTGGCATTTTTTCAAACGCTCGGATCGGAGGCCGGGCATGGCGAGGTGGCGCGGACGTATGTCAATTTCCCGTGGCTGAGCCTCGGCAGCGAAACCCTGAGCCTCGGGCTGCTCCTGGATCCGCTTGGTGCAGGGATGGCTTTGATGGTCTCTTTCGTGTCGCTTCTGATCTTCATCTACAGCATCGGCTACATGAAAGCGGACGCGAACTTCACGCGGTTCTTCTGCTTTCTGTCCCTGTTTTCCGCCGCGATGCTCGGGGTTGTCCTTTCCAACAGCCTGTTGCTCACGTTCGTTTGCTGGGAACTTGTCGGCCTGGCATCCTACCTGCTCATCGGATTCTGGTTTCACAAACCCGAGGCCGCCGCCGCCGCCAGGAAGGCGTTCCTCACGACGCGCGTCGGCGACATGGGGTTTCTGCTCGGGATGCTCTGGCTCTACTCGGCGTCCGGGACGCTGCTTTTCTACGACCACGGGAACGGTTGCCTCGAAAAAGCCGCCCTCGCGGCCATGTCCGCAAAAACCGCCTGCGCCGGGCTTGCCGTCTCGAATGGCATCGCCCTCCTCATCTTCTGCGGCGCTGCGGGGAAATCCGGCCAGTTCCCGTTTCACGTCTGGCTGCCGGACGCGATGGAAGGCCCGACGCCGGTCAGCGCGCTCATCCATGCCGCCACGATGGTCGCGGCCGGCGTCTATCTCGTGGCCCGCATGTTTCCGGTGTTTTCCGCGACAGGCAACGTGTCGGTCGCCCTGACGACCGTGGCATGGGTCGGGGCCTTCACCGCCCTCTTCGCGGCGCTGATCGCCGTCGCCCAGACCGACATCAAGCGGATCCTCGCATATTCCACCGTTTCGCAGCTCGGCTTCATGATGCTCGCGCTCGGCGTCGGGAGTGTCACGGCGGCCATGGTCCACCTGATCGCGCACGCCTTCTTCAAGGCGCTTCTCTTCCTCGGTGCCGGCTCCGTGATCCACGGGATCCATGAGGAACAGGACATCCGGAACATGGGCGGCCTGCGGAAATTCATGCCGGTCACGTTCGTCACCTACGCCATCGGCATGATGGCCCTTTGCGGCGTCCCGTTCTTTTTCTCGGGCTTCTGGAGCAAGGACGAAATCCTCCATGTCGCCCACCAGTGGCCGGTTTCGCAGATGCCGTTTTTCATGGCTGCCACCGCCGCGTTCCTCACCGCCTTCTACATGACCCGCCAGATGTGCCAGGTCTTCGCCGGCTCGTATCGCGGGCACGCCCACCCGCACGAGAGCCCGGCGGTGATGACCGTTCCGCTCGGCCTCCTCGCCGGAGCCGCGGTCCTGATGTCCATTCCCTCCACCCCGGCATGGCCATGGTTTCACGGTCATCACACGGGACATGCCGTCACGCTCGATTTCACCCGCCTGATGGAGCGGGAATTTCTCTCCATCGCCGGACTCTCGGTCCTCCTGGTGACAGCCGGAATCGGGGCGGGCTATTTCCTCTACCGCCACTTTGCGAAAGATGACCCGCTCGCCCGGTTCTGGGCGTCCGGATTCCGGGCGCTCGCAAACCGTCTCTATGTGGACGAGTTCTACCGCGCGACCGTCGTCCGCGCACTGGGGCTGCTGGGCTGCCTTGCCGCATGGGTCGACCGTCGCATCCTATCCGGGACCGTCCGCCTGGTCGGCGCGCTTTCCCTGCTCGCCTCCGCGCTCAGCGACCTGATGGACAGATTCGGGATCAACCTCGGATTCGACAGCCTCTGCGGCGGCCTGCGCGACGGGGGGCAGGTTTTCTCCTCGTGGGAAAGCGGTCGCGTGCAGGGCTACCTGCGTTTCCTGAGCGTCGGAGCGGTTCTCCTTCTCATCATTCTCGGATGGCTGCTCACATGACTCTCCTCACTCTCATCCCTTTCGTCGGGGCGCTGCTCGTCGCCCTGCTGCCCTGGCACCGCGCCGCGCGCGCGGTGGGTCTTGCCTCGATGGCCGGCGTTCTCGGGCTGACCATTTCGCTGGCCCTCGGGTATGATCGCGTTGCCGGGGGAATCCAGTTCAGGGAGCAGCACGCTTGGATTCCCTCGCTCGGCGTGGATTACTTTGTCGGCGCGGACGGCATGAGCCTGATGCTGCTTTTGCTGGTCGCGATCATCACGCCGTTTGCCATGCTGACCGCCGGCCCCGGCATTTCCAAGCTGCAGGTCGCGCTGATTCTTCTTCTCGAGACGGCGATCATCGGGACCTTCACCGCGCTCAATTTCATTCACTGGTTCGTATTCTATGAACTGAGCCTCGTTCCCGCATTCCTGCTCATCCGCTGGTCGGGAACAAAAGCCTCCACAGCCGCAGCTTTGCGTTTCTTCATCTACACCCTGCTCGGGGGACTCGCGATGCTCGTCGGATTCCTTGGGATCCAGATCGCCGCAGGGACCTTCGATCTCATCAGACTCGGAGAAATGGGCGCATCGCTCGACGGAAAACTGGCTGCGGCGTTCGGATCGCCGTCTGCGGGGCTTCTTGTCTTCTGCTGCATCTTCCTCGGCCTTGCGGTGAAAGTTCCCGTCGTGCCATTCCACACGTGGCTTCCGGATGCCTACTCCGAGGCCCCTTCGTCGGTCACGATGCTTCTCACCGGATTGATGTCGAAAATGGGGGTTTACGGATTTCTCCGGCTGCTCGTGCCGCTGTTCCCACAGCGCATGCAGGAACTCGCCACCCCGCTCCTCTGGCTGGCCCTCGCCACCATTGTCTTCTCTGCCTTCACCGCGCTCGCGCAGACCGATCTCAAGCGGATTTTCGCCTATTCCTCGGTCAACCACCTCGGGTATTGCCTGCTCGGGATCTTCGCCGTTGCGGCGGTGCCGGCCGGCGCGCCGGTCGCGCGCGCTGCGGCGACCAATGGCGTCCTGCTTCAGGTTTTCAACCACGGCCTCACGGCGGCCACCCTGTTCGCGTTCGTCGGATTCCTCGAGCGCCGCTCGGGTGGTTTGCGCGGGATCGCCGACTTCGGCGGGCTCCGCGCCGCGGCACCGGTTTTCGCCGGGCTGATGGGAATCGCGATGTTTTCCTCGCTCGGTCTGCCGGGGCTGAACGGGTTTGTCGGCGAGTTTCTGATCTTCAGCGGCACCTTCAAACTCGTCTGGTGGTCGGCGGCGCTTGCCGCCATCGGGCTCTTTGTCACCGCGGTCTTCCTGCTCAATATCATTCAAAAAGTCTTCACCGGCCCGCTGCCGGAGCGCTGGTCGAAATTCCCCGACCTCACCTCCGCTGAAATCCTCACCGTCGCGCCCGCGATCGCCCTGATGTTTGTTCTCGGCATTTGCCCGCAGGTGCTCATCGCCCTCTTCAACACGAAATGATTCTTAACGCCACATTTCTTTCTGCATTCGCCGGGGCCGCCCTCATCCTCCTGCTGCCGGAGCGCCGCGCACCCCTCGCCAAGTGGATCGCCCTCCTCGCGGCCCTGATCGGGCTTGGTTTCGCGAAGACCGCTTTCCTGATTTACGACAATTCGCCCGCCGCTCCGCATTTCCAATTTCTCACGCGGATCCCGTGGATCCCCCGGCTCGGGATTTCGTTCTCCACCGGGGCGGACGGCATCAGTTTGGTCATGCTGTTGCTCGCCGGGATCATCGCGGTGGCCGGCGTGCTTTTTTCGTGGAACGTCACGCACCGCCCCCGTGCGTTTTTCGCCTTTTACCTGGTCATCATCGGCGGTGTTTACGGGGTCTTCCAGAGCCTGGACCTCTTCCTGCTCTTCGTTTTCTACGAGATCGTGATCATCCCGAAATACTTCCTCATTGCGGCCTGGGGATCCACGAACCGCGAATACGGGGCGATGAAGTTGACCCTGTATTCGGCCGTCGGCAGCGCACTCGTGCTGCTCGCCCTGATCGCCACCTGCGCCGCGTCCGGCGCGCATTCGTTCGACCTCTTCACGCTCGCCGACCCGTCAAAATCGCATTTTGCCCCCGCCTTCCAGTCGTGGGCATTTCCCGTGATGTTCATCGGCTTCGCCGTGCTTGCGGGCCTCTGGCCGCTGCATACGTGGGCACCGACCGGGCACGTCGCCGCGCCGACCGCCGTCTCGATGCTGCTCGCCGGCGTCGTCATGAAACTCGGCTCGTATTCCGCCCTGCGCGTGGCCATGACGCTTTTCCCCCAGGGCCTCGAACAATGGCGGACCGTCCTCGCCGTCCTCGCGACCGCCGGCATCGTCTTCGGTGCGCTCGTGGCCCTTGCCCAAAAGGACCTCAAATTCACGGTCGGTTATTCGAGTGTCGCCCACATGGGATTCGTCCTGCTCGGTCTCATGACACTCAATCTGGCCGGCCTCGGCGGCTCCGTCCTCCAGATGTTTTCCCACGGGATCATTGGCGGGCTCCTCTTCGCCGTCGTCGGGCGCATGCTCTACGACCGCACCCACACGCGCGACATCGCGGAACTCGGCACAATGGGCCTCGCCAAAGCTCTTCCATTCGCCGCCCTCACATTCACCGTCGCCTCCGTCGCCTCGATGGGATTGCCGGGTTTCAGCGGGTTCATCGCCGAGTTCACCATCCTCAAAGGGTCATGGATCTCCCTGCCGTTTTTTCTCGTTCCCGCCGGTCTGGGGATCGTGATCACGGTTGCCTTCACGCTCCGCGCCCTTCAACGCACGTTTTATCCGTCCGGAGAATCCCCCGCGCATGCCCATGTGTTTGATCCGATTTCTTTCCCCGAAAAGCTCGGCGCGCTCCTGCTGATGGCTGCGACCCTGGCTGTCGGGCTGTTTCCCTCAACGCTCATGGATCCGATTCTGCGAAGCCTTCAGAGCCCGTTGATGCACCGGCTCCTCACGGAGGCCACAAAATGACAAACCTGCTCCTTGCGTTGGCTCCCGAATCCCTTCTCGTTCTCGCCGCCCTGGTGGTTCTCGGGCTCGGGGTTTCTGTGCCGAAAGCCAGATCGTTGATCACGGCGGCCACTCTGCTGGGTGGTTTCGCAGCCGCCGCAGCGATCCTCCTGCTTCCTGTCGATGGAAATTTCCTGCACGGCATGGTTGTCGTCGACCCGGTGGCCCGGATGTTCAAACTGGTGATCCTTGGGCTCGGGCTGGTCGCCGTCGTTTTCGCGTCCGACTCGTTCCCGGAAATCCACTTTGCCGAGTCCCTGGCGCTGATCCTGTTCGGCACGGTTGGCATGATGCTGCTGACCGGAACCGAGGACCTTCTGATGATTTTCATCGCGCTCGAACTGGCGAGCATCCCGCTCTACATCCTCGCCGCGTTCGCCAAAGAGGGCCGTTCCTCCGCCGAGGCCGGGCTGAAATACTTCCTCATCGGGAGCCTCTCGGCCGCCTTCCTTCTCTATGGCCTGAGCCTGATCTACGGGGTGACCGGGAGCACCAACCTCCCAATCATCTCGAATCACTCAGGAATTCCCGATCCGCTATTGATCGCCGGAATCGTCCTGACCCTCGCGGGCTTCGCGTTCAAGGTCGCCGCCGTGCCGTTCCAGCTTTGGGCACCGGATGTCTATGAAGGCGCGCCCACGGCGGTCGCCTCGCTGGTCGCGTCGGGCTCGAAGGTCGCCGGTGTTTTCATCCTCGCGAAGATCCTGGCCATCGGGCTCGGGCCTTGGGCGGGATCGGCCGGATGGGGGCAATTCCTGCCCGGCTGGGTGCCGGTGCTCGCGCTCATGGCCGCCGCCTCGGTCATTCTCGGAAACCTCGCCGCGCTGGTCCAATCGAACGTCAAGCGGCTTCTCGCCTACTCCGCCATCGCACACGGCGGCTATCTTCTCATCGGGCTTTGCTCCACCGGAGAAGACAGCCTGACCGCCGTTCTGTTTTACGTGGTCATTTACGCGCTGACCACCGCAGGGGCCTTCGGCACCGTGGTCATCGTCGAGAAACAACGCGGCGGATCATCCCTGGAGGACTTCGATGGATTGGCAAAATCCTCCCCTGTGCTCGCGCTCTGCCTCTTGGTGTTTTTGATCTCCCTCGCCGGCATCCCGCCTTTCGTGGGGTTCTTCGGAAAATTCTATCTGTTCACCGCCGCGCTCGCAAACCCCGCGCTCCTCTGGCTTGTGATCCTGGCGATCGCAATGAATGCCGTCTCGCTCTACTACTACCTCATCGTCCTGAAACACGCCTTTGTCCTTCCCGCGAAGGAGGACCTCCGTCCCGCCAATGCCCCGGCCTCGAGATTTCTTGTCGCCGCCCTGGCCCTCTCGGTTCTTGCCCTCGGGCTGGCCCCGAACCTTCTCCTCGCCCCGTTGGCGAAGAACATGCCGCCACAAATCTCCGCGCGGAAAGTCTTTCTCCAATGAACCCCGACCACCTGCTTCTGACGATTTTTCTCGCCGTCGCGATCGTTTTCCCGTTGATCCCGCTCGCGATGGCCTGGGCATGGGCGCGCCTGTTCTCGCCCGCCAAGCCCGGAAATGACAAGCAGAGCAGCTACGAATGCGGCATCGAGTCCGCAGGGCCCGCACATGTCCAATTCCAATCCCACTACTACCTCTACGCGCTCGTCTTCCTCGTTTTCGATGTCGAAACCGTTTTCCTCATGCCTTTCGCAGCCGCGTTTTTGAATCTCCCCTTCTCCGCGTTTCTTGCCCTCATGGTGTTCCTTCTGCTTCTCGTCGAGGGCCTCGTCTGGGCCTGGGCCAAGGGCATCCTGGCCTGGAAGTGATTGGCGCGGGATTGCGACTCAGCCTTCCCCGGCTTTCAATTCGAGTTTTGAAAGCCGGTGGATCAGCCACGCCGCTATGTCAAAATCATCGCCAAGCGCCGCAAGCGCGGGCTTTGAGGGGGTGCTGCATTTCTCGATGTCTGCGGAGAACCTGACTCGGATTTCCTCTGCGGGCGGGCCGTGGGGTTTGCTTGCCTCGTGGTATTTCGCGACATCCTCCTGATCGAGCGTGGATGTGGCACGGGCCGAGAGGGCGATCCCGTTTTTCAGCCATCCCCGGAGTCCGTCCGCGATTTTCCTGTCTTCCGTCGGCAGCGAGGCGAAGGTGTCCGCGAATTCCCCGACCGCCTCGCCGATGTGGCGGATGGTGTGCAGCCACGCACGCAGGCGCTGGACACGAAGGGATTGCCCGGCGTCCAGCGGGCTTTCCGAGGCGAGCCTCACGCAAAAATTTTCAATGGCGGCCGCCAGCGAGATGAAGTCCGGCGAGGTGTGGTTCTCGGGATCCGGGGATTCGCGCCCGCTCGATTCCACCCCGACTCCCGCGAGCAGGCGTCCGAGTTCCTTCGGAAGAAGGTCCAGCGCCGAGGCCGGGTCCGCGAGCGCCTGGGTGGTCAGAAACGCCGGGGCCCCGGCCTGCGGGGCCGGGTCGTTCGGCCACAACTTTTTCAAGAGTCGCGAGCAGGTTGGCAGCAGCGGCATCAACACGATCGCGGGCAGAAGATTCGAGAGCAGGAAAACGAAGGCGAGCCGGACCGACGGTCCCCCGGTCACATCCCGCAGCAGGGGACCGACCAGGGGAACGCCGATCGCCTCGAGAGAGAAAAGTCCCATCATCAACACCCCGCTGAACGCGCAGAAAAGATCTTCCATCCGGACCAGGCGCAAGGCATCGCCTTTCATGCCGACCGAGAGAAACAGCCGGAGGATAATCGCCCCGAGATTCGTGCCGTAGATGACCGGTATGGCCTGCGAAACCGGGATCGCCCCGGCTCCGGCCAGCGTGATCACGAGCATCGCGGCCCCGGTGTTCGACTGCAGGATCGCGGCTGCGGCGATGCCGCACAAAAAAGCCAACCCCGGACATCCCAGCGCGGCATCAAGGCCGGTGTGAAACCATGTCTCATTCTTGAGGGGGGCCGCCCCCGTCCCCATCTCGCCAAGGGCAAAGAGGATCATCCCCACGCCGAGCAGGGCACCCGCAATCGTGTTCCAGGGTTTCGCGCGCACCGAGCCCATGAAAATCCCGGCCCCGCCGACCAGGCAGGCCACGAACGGGTGGATGTTGACAGCCGCGAGGAAGGCGAGCGCCGTGAGCCCGACATTGCACCACACCACGACGATCCTCGCGGCGGATGTCCGGATCAGGCCGCTCCCGACCATGCTCACCAGGATGAATGTGACCGCCGTGGCGCTCTGCATGAGCGCCCCGGCCACGAGCCCGAGCAGGGCTGCCAGAAAGGGTGTGTGGGTGGCGGATTTGACCAGTTTCCGGAAACCGCCCCCGCTCAATTGCCGCAGGTTCTGGCCGACGAGTTGAAGTCCCAGAAAGAACAGTCCCAGCCCGAGGATGAGGCTGTTCAAGGGGGACATCGACATGCCCTCCATCCTCTCGCGGGCCGCCCGCGCTTTGCAAGCGCGATCAGGTCAGAGCGTTAAGTGAACTCTTGTTTTTCAAAACCAATGCATGTCCATTCTTCCTGAGTTCGCAGGATACATACAGGCTTTGAAAGTGGCAAAAACCGTTGGTTGCACCGGCGGCTGTTTCGTGTTTAGGCTCTGCTTCCCCTATGGCAAAAAGCACCGCTTCCACCGGCATCGAGTCCCACCTCATCGAAAAACGCGTTTTTAAACCCGCGAAAGAATTCTCCAAAAAGGCGCTGGTCTCAGACCCCGTCGCCTACAAAAAGCTCCTCGCGGAATCGGTCAGGAACCCGGAAAAATTCTGGGCCAAGGAGGCGTCCGCATTGGTCTGGAAAAAAAAGTGGACCCGCGTGCTGGACTGGAAACCGCCGTTCGCCAAGTGGTTCGTCGGCGGACGCCTGAACGCGAGCGAGAACTGCCTGGACCGGCATCTCGACAGCCCGCGCCGGAACAAGGCGGCCATTATCTGGGAGGGCGAGCCGGGCGAGCGCCGCACCCTCACCTACCACCAGCTCCACCGCGAGGTCTGCATTTTCGCGAACATCCTCAAACGCAACGGGGTCAAGCCGGGCGACCGGGTTTTGATTTACATGCCGCCGATCCCGGAAGCGGTGATCGCCATGCTCGGATGCGCGCGCATCGGGGCGATCCACAACGTGGTTTTCGGCGGGTTCAGCAGCGAGAGCATCAAGGACCGGATCGCCGACAGCGGGGCGACGGTGGTGGTCACCGCCGACGGCGGCTACCGTCGCGGCCAGATCGTGACGCTCAAACAAAATGTCGACCACGCCCTCGAAGGAACGGGCCAGATCCGCCGGGTGATCGTCTTCCGGCGCACCCACCTGGACATCCACATCCAGGAAGGGCGCGACGTCTGGTGGCACCGCGAAGCCGAATACGTCGACGCCAAATGCCCGCCGCACCCGGTGGACAGCGAGCACCCGCTCTTCATCCTCTACACGAGCGGCTCCACGGGAAAACCGAAGGGAATCCTCCACACGACCGGCGGCTACCTCACGCAGACGGCCGCGACGACAAAATACATTTTCGACCTGCGCGAGAACGACGTCTACTGGTGCACGGCGGATATCGGGTGGATCACCGGGCACAGCTACCTCGTTTATGGCCCGCTCGCGAACGGAGCCACCTGCGTGATGTATGAAGGCGCCCCGAACTGGCCGGAGCCGGATCGCTTCTGGAGGATCATCGCCGAGTTCGGAGTCACCATCCTCTACACCGCTCCGACAGCCATCCGGGCCTTCATGAAGTGGGGCGATGACTGGCCAAAAAAACACGACCTGTCCTCGCTCCGCCTGCTGGGAACAGTCGGCGAGCCGATCAACCCCGAGGCCTGGATGTGGTATCACAAGCACATCGGGCACGGGCGCTGCCCGATCGTCGACACCTGGTGGCAGACCGAGACCGGCGCGATCATGATCTCCCCCCTGCCCGGCGTGACCCCTCTCAAACCCGGCACCGCGACGCTCCCTTTTTTCGGCATCGACGCCGCCATCGTGGATGACGACGGCAGGGAGGTCGGCCCGCTGGAGGGAGGAAAACTCGTCGTGCGCAAGCCGTGGCCTTCCATGCTGCGGACCATCTACGGGGACAAGCCACGCTACCGGTCGCAATACTGGAGCGAGGTCAAGGGATGCTACTTCACCGGCGACGGGGCCCGCAGGGACAAGGACGGGTATTTTTGGATTGTCGGACGCATCGACGACGTCCTCAATGTCGCCGGGCACCGCCTGGGCACCGCCGAGGTGGAGAGCGCGCTCGTCTCACACCACGAGGTCGCCGAAGCGGCGGTCGTCGGCAGGCCGGACGACATCAAAGGTCAGGCCGTCGTGGCATTCGTGACGCTCCGTTCCGGCCACAAGGCCAGCAAGGAACTCGCCGAGATGCTCCGGCGGCACGTCGCGCATTCCATCGGTGCCATCGCCAAGCCGGATGACATCCGCTTCACCGAGGTTCTCCCGAAAACCCGCAGCGGAAAAATCATGCGCCGCCTCCTCAAGCAGGTCGCAGCCGGCACCGCGATCACCGGCGACACCACGACGCTCGAGGACTTCAGCGTCCTCACCAAGCTGCGCTCCGCCGACGAGTGAGCGAATCGACGACATGTCGATAACGCGAGGGAAGGCGAAGCTCCATCCTGGGAGGGCGAAGCTCCGTCTGAGCCGTAATAAATGGGCTCACACGGAGGTTCGCCCTCCCATCGTTGGCGTTACGCGCGGATTGGGGTGCGGCGTTGGGCCTTGACACCGCCCCGCACGGCACCTCTTATGCGGAGCCTATGAGGTTTCCGCTCGCGCTGACCGCCCGGATTGCGGGCTACATCATCGGAAAAAAGATCCGGGGGATCGGGAAATTTGCCACGGTCCTGCAACTGGAGCCGCTCCACACCTGCAACCTCACCTGCACCGGCTGCGGGCGCATCCGCGAGTATTCGCAATCCCTGAAGGATGTCATGCCGCTGGAGGATTGTCTGGGTGCTGCGGAGGAATGCGGTGCGCCGATGGTGTCGATCTGCGGGGGGGAGCCGCTGATTTACCCGCACATCGAGGGCCTCGTCGCCGGCCTGCTCGCGCAAAAGCGGATCGTCTATATCTGCACGAACGGGATGTTCATGCGCAAAAAAATGCGCGACCACCTCGCGGACGAGTTCGCCAGAACCCCCGCGCGCACCGGCCCGAAGATCGAAGTGCTCGTCTCCGAGGAACTGCTCACGCCGGAGCAGGCGTCCGAAATCCGCAGCGGAAAACCCCAGGCCCTCAACCCGATCGCCCCGTCCCGGTGGATGTATTGGAACGTCCACCTCGACAGCCTCGAACGCACGCATGATCTCATTGTCGAGCGCGAGGGCGTTTTCAAGGAATGCATCGCCGCGATTCGCATGGCCAAAATCCTCGGATACCAGGTCGCCACCAATACCACGGTCTACAAGGAAACCGACATGCGCGAGGTCGGGCAGATGTTCGATTACCTCTCCTGGCTCGGGGTGGACGGGCACACGATCTCGCCCGGCTACGACTACGACGCCGCGAAGGAAGACATGAGGAAACGCCTCGACCTCGATCCGGAAAACTTTTTCCTCACCCGCGAGATGACGAAGAAAAAGTTCAGGGACATCCGCGCCTGGGGCGAAAAATACAACCTGTTCGGGACCCCGATCTACCTGGATTTCCTCGCGGGGCGGCGCGATCTCACCTGTTCGGCCTGGGCGATCCCGACCAGAAACGTCCGCGGTTGGAAAGGCCCCTGCTACCTCATGACCGACGCGCACCACGCCAGCTACCGCGACCTGATCGAAAAAACCCCGTGGGACGACTACGGCGTCGTGAACAGCAAGGCCCGCGACCCGCGCTGCGAGAACTGCATGGTCCACTGCGGATACGAGCCCAGCGCCACCCTCGGCCGCGATGCCAAGCCCGGCGACACCTGGGCGAACATCGCATTCAATTTCGGCAGGAAGCCCCCCCTCCGCGCCGAAGGGGCCTCGGTCGATCCCTTCAACGGGGTCTCGGCAGGTAACGGCCATAAAACCGGACGTCCGAACAAGCTGCCGGTCGGGTGAGCCCGCTCATGGAACGGTCCGCAAATGCCGGTTTATCCCGGATGCGGCGGAGGGCTATGTCATTTTTGCGGGATCGACCATCCGGTCGTATTCCCCGGCGGTGACGAACCCGAGTTTCAGCGCGGCCTCGCGGAGGCCGAGGTCGTTGTCGAGGGCGTAGCGCGCGACGCGCGAGGCTTTGTCGTAGCCGATGAGCGGGCCGAGCGCGGTCACGAGCATGAGCGAGCGCCCGACGAACATCTTGATGCGCCTCAAATCCGGTTCCACCCCCTCGACAAGGAACCTGCGGAAATTCGTGCATCCTCCGGAAAGGAGGCGGGTGGACTGGCAGATGCCGGCGATGAGGAGCGGCTTGTAAACATTCATTTCGAGGTGTCCGCCCGATCCTCCGATGCTGATGGCGACATCGTTGGCCATGACCTGCGCGGCAAGCATGGCGAGCGCCTCGCACTGCGTGGGGTTCACTTTGCCCGGCATAATCGAGGAGCCCGGCTCGTTCGTCGGGATGAGGATTTCTCCCAGCCCGCAGCGGGGGCCGCAGCCGAGGAGGCGGATGTCATTCGCAATTTTGAACAGCGACACGGCGAGCGTCCGGAACGCCCCATGCAAATGGACCAGGGCGTCGTGCGCGCCCTGCGCGGCAAATTTGTTCGGAGCCGTGACGAACGGCAGCCCGGTCAGCTCGGCGATCCGGGCGGCGGCCGCGGTGCCGAAGCCGGGAGGGCAGTTGAGCCCGGTGCCCACGGCCGTGCCGCCGAGGGCGAGCTCGCAAACGTCCGGCAGCGCGGACCGGATGCGGCCCGCGCCAGCGTCCAGCATCGCGGCGTAGCCGGAAAACTCCTGGCCGAGCGTGAGTGGAGTGGCGTCCTGCAAGTGGGTGCGCCCGATTTTCACGATATCCTTCCACGCTTCGGCCTTGGCCGAAATGGAGTCGCGCAGCGATTCGACGGCGGGGATCAGCCGGGCGTGGGCACCGGTGGCGGCCGCGATGCACATCGCGGAAGGGAATGAGTCGTTCGACGACTGCGACATGTTTACATGGTCGTTCGGGTGGACGGGTGTCTTGCTGCCGAGACTGGTGCCGGCGAGCTGGCAGCAGCGGTTCGAGAAGACTTCGTTGACGTTCATGTTGAACTGCGTGCCGCTGCCGCTCATCCACACGTGCAGGGGGAACTGGTCCGCGTGCTGCCCGGCGAGGATTTCGTCGGCGACCTTCACGATGAGATCCAGGGCCTTGTGGGGGAGCCGTCCCTCGCGGTGATTCGCGAGCGCGGCGGCCTTTTTGAGGATCGCGTAGGCGGGGATCATCTCGCGCGGCATGAGGTCGGTGCCGATGGAAAAATGTTCCAGCGCGCGCTGGGTCTGAGCGCCCCAGAGTTTGTCCGCCGGGACGCGGACTTCTCCGAGGCTGTCCGATTCGGTGCGATCTGGGGAACTCATGGGGTTTCCACAGTTACCCGGCTCGCCCGCAAAATCCAATGCCGGATTCCGGCGGGCGGGCGCATCTTTTGTCGCGACCATAGTGGTGGGCCGGTGTTTAGTGAGTGGCGTGCCTCTGATTGAATCCCTCTTCCGCCCCCCGTGGTATCTGCGGAACTGTCACGTCCAAACAATCCTGCCGGTGTTGGGCTCCCGGGGCGTGAGGCCGGTGTTCCGGAGGGAACGGCTCGAGTTGCCGGACGGGGATTTTCTCGATCTCGACTGGATCGGGTCCGGCCACAAGAGGCTCGCGATTTTGTGCTCGGGCCTGGAGGGAAACTCGCGCGACGCGGGGATGCTCCGGCTCGCGGGAAGTTTTGAGGCGTCCGGATGGGATGTCCTGTCGTGGAATTACCGCGGTTGCAGCGGCGAGTTGAACCGCCTGGTCCGATCCTATCACAGCGGGGCGACCGAGGACCTCGCGGCTGTCGTTGCGCGTGCGGGCGGGAGGCCGGTCGCGCTCGTGGGCTGCAGCATCGGCGGCAACCTTGTGCTGAAGTATCTCGGCGAGGCACCTCCCCCGGAAAACATCCTCGCGGCCGCCGCGATTTCCGCTCCAGTGGATCTCGCGTCCACAGCCCGGGCGCTCGACCGGAAAGCCGGCAACCGGATTTATTTGCGGCGGCTTATCGCGAGCCTTTCCGCGAAAGTGCGCGCCAAAGCGGCGGCCATGCCCGGGCGCATCAGCTTGGACGGGTTGACCGGCCTGCATGGATTCGAGCATTTCGACGACCGCTACACGGCGCCGATGCACGGGTTTCTCGGTGCCGAAGACTACTGGACAAAATGCAGCGCGCGGCAATTCCTTCACGGCATCACCGTGCCGACGCTTTTCCTCAGCGCCAGAGACGACCCGTTCCTGACGCCGGAGTCGTTCCCTTTTTCCGAGGCGGCAGACAACCCGCAAATCGCCCTCGAAGCTCCGGATCACGGCGGGCATCTCGGGTTCCTGGACGCCGACGGATTCCGGATCGGGAGCCGCGTCCCCGGGTTTCTTTCCCGTTTCGTCCCGTGAAGCGCAGACCCCGAGGCCCAGGTCCGCCGGGTTGGCCTCCTCGACTCCGATGTGCCGCTGCAAATTTCCCAGCCGCGCCCGCCCCGTCCATGAGACGGACGGCGGTTGGCCCGGAGTCGGCGATCGAAGATCTCAGTGATCGGCCGCCTTCTCGGCACCCAGGCCGGTATTGGCCCTGACCTTCAATTCGGCGAAGAGTTTCTCCGCCGACGGTTCGCGCGAGAGGAACGTGCCCAGGAACGCCCCCAGAAATCCGAGTGGGATGCTGATGATCGCCGGGTTCTTCAACGGGAACCAGGGGGTCTTCATGAAGTCCGGGCTCACCAGGATCAGCGCGATGCTGGAGACGAGTCCCACCAGCAACCCGGCCACCGCCCCGGTCGTCGTAAACCGTTTCCAGAAGATCGAGAACACGATCACCGGCAGGTTCGCGCTCGCGGCGACGGCAAAGGCCAGCCCGACCAGAAAAGCGACGTTCACGCCCGGCCCGAGCAGGATCGCGATCCCGATTGCGGCGGCCCCGACGACGAATGCCGTGATCCGGGCGACCTTCACTTCCTCGCCCGGACGCCGTTCCTTTCCGCGGTGGATGACATTCGTGAAAAAGTCGTGTGCGAAACTCGTGCTCGCGCTGATCGTGAGCCCGGCGACCACCGCCAGGATCGTGGCGAACGCGACCGCGCTGATGAACGCGAAGAAAACCTCGCCGCCGAGCTCGTGCGCGAGCTGCGGGGCGGCCATGTTCGTGCCGCCGTGGGCTTTCAGGTAATCCGGCCCGAGCAGGCTCGCCGCCCCGAACCCGAAGAACGTCGTCATGATGTAGAAGAGGCCGATGATGATCATCGCCCACACGACGCTCGCCCGCGCGGTCTTCGCGTCGGGCACGGTGTAGAACCGGATCAGGATGTGCGGGAGCCCGGCCGTCCCGAAAACGAGCGCCATGCCGAGCGAAATCTGGTCCCACGGGTTCTTGAAAAGCAGGCCGGGAGCCAGAAAATCCCGCGTCAGGATCTCGCCGTTCGCCCCGGTCGAGGTGATCGCGGTCAGCGAAGTGAAAAATTTTCCGAGATCGAAATCGAACTTGTCCAGCACCAGGATGCTCAGGAACACGCTTCCGCTCATCAACAGGATCGCCTTGATGATCTGGACCCACGTCGTCGCCAGCATGCCGCCGAAGACGACGTAGACGACCATCAGGACCCCAACCCCGACGACCGCCATCTCGTAGCTCACGCCGGGGATCAACTGCCGGACCAGCGTCCCGGCCCCCACCATCTGGGCGATCATGTAGAACACCGACACCGTCAGCGTGCTCAGCGCCGCCGCCGCCCGGACCGGACGCGGTTTCAGGCGATACGCCAGCACGTCGGCCATCGTGTATTTCCCCGCGTTCCGCAACGGCTCGGCCACGACGAAAAGGACGGTCAGATACGCGACCAGGAACCCGACCGAATACATGAACCCGTCGTATCCGTTGAAGGCGATCATGCCCGCGATCCCGAGGAAGCTCGCCGCGCTCATGTAGTCGCCCGCGACCGCGAGCCCGTTCTGCCATCCGGTGATCCGGCGGCCGGCCGCGAAATACGCGCTCGCCCCGGACGACTTCCGCGCGCTGAAATACGTGATGACCAGCGTCGCCGCGACAAAGGCCAGGAACATGAAAAGCGCCGTCCGGTCGCCCGGTGCCGAAAGGGCTGCAGCCGCGATCATTCGGCCCCCTTGTTCTGGAATTTCGCGATGATCGCCGCCGCCCGCTTGTCCCACCCCGCCGCCACCGCGACATAGAGGAACGCCAGCACCCAGGCCATGAGGAACTGCGAAAACGCGAACAGATACGCCACGTTCACCGCGCCCCACACCCGCGTCTCCATCAGCTTGGGAAACCACCCGGCCCCGACCGGCAGCGCGAAGTAGTAAACCACGAAAACCGCCGTCGCGGGTGCCACGAACGCCGCCTTCGCCTTCAGCAGCGAAACGAAATCCGGGTCCGCCTCGATCCCCTCCCAATCCGCCAGCGCCGCATCCTCCGCTCCCGTCCGCTCGTGCGCGGGCTTCTCCGGCGGACGCCCCAACGGAGCGATGTCCGTCGGTGCTGCGGATTCAGGTGTCAGATCGCGCGCGTCTCGTCCGGGGGAACTCATGACGGAGATCAATATTGGAAGATGGGGAGGTTGTCCAGCGAGAGTCGGGGAGCCACCCTGCAGGCTCATTCCGCATCCATCGGCGCGAGCCACGGGGGGCTCGTTCGCAGAACTGCCGGAGCGGGCGGCACCAGGACCGAAGCAGCCCGCTGCTTGTCGCCGGAAATCAAGCGGCCAAGATCAGCTCCGCTTCGCGGCCCGCGTGATACATCGCCTCGGTGTTTGCCAGCGGCGTGCCGGGCGCGAGGTTGTTGCCTTCGCGGAGCACGAACCGCCCGCCGCCGAGAACCCCCGAACTGAGGATCCGCCGCACCTCGTCGCGCACTTCGCCGGGGTTGGCCCGCATGAGGAAATCCACGTGCGGGCCGCCTTGGAGGCGCACGTCTGGCCCGAGCCTCCTTCTCATTGCCCCGAAATCCACCGGGAATCCCGTGTCAAAGGTTTTGATATCCAGTTCTTCGACCAATGTTTCGAAGTGGCGCGTGGAGTCGCCGCAGAGGTGGATGCCGCGGGGCGATGGCAACTGCCCGGCCAGCGCGTCGCAGAGTCGGCGGTGGTGCGGCAACACGTGCTCGCGATACATGGCCGTCGAGATCAGGGCGACGCTGTCGTCCGCAAAGCCGAAGTCCTTTTGCGGCACGGGCAATCCCCCCGCCTTCCGCCACGCGGTCATCCGCTGGACTGCGGCTTCCGTGAGAAAGGCCAGGAGCCCGTGCAGGCGATCCGGGTCATCCGCCATCGTCTCGCAGACGAAGTCGGCACCGAATAAATTGCACGCGACTGTCAGCGGCCCGTCGGTGCCGAGAAACGGGACCCCCACCTCGATCAGGCGCCCGAGAAAGGTCTCCCGCCCGGCCCTCGCCTTGAAGTGTTCCCAATACTCGAGGCCGCGCGCCATCAACCCGCCAAACGGGTCGGGCAGGCCGTTTTCCATGACCCGCTCGGGCGCATCGGAAAAATCGGGCAGCGTGTCGGGCACCTGGCCGGGAAAGTAGTGGAGGCCGCAACCGAGCCAGCCTGCCTCGTAGTAGTTCTGGAAATCGGGGCAGACGGTCCACTTTTCCGGCAGCCCAAGCTCGGCGTCTTGCAGCAGGTTGAACTTGTTCCAGCGCTGGAACTGGAGCTGGGAATCGAACATGACATCCGGATCTTCGGAATAGCTCTTGAAATCGAGCCCGCCGGGGTTCGCTCCGTCGTTATACATGAAATATCGCGTGTTCGTGCCCAGGATGACCGGGATGCGCGCCGTCGGGCGACCCGCGTTGAAGTCGGCCCACAGCGCGGCTTGTCCGGCGTTGTGCCCCGCAAAATCAAAGCGGGCGAAATCGGGGTGGGCGAACCGGTCGGTGGGCAAGAGGGCGGGAGCAGGCATGGTTTTTGGTGCGGTTGAAATGTGGTCGCGCGGCGCTGTCAGTATCCGGCGAGACGGGCGGACGGAAGGGGGGCCTTGTATTGGTAGTCCGGCTCGGACTCCTGCCGCATTTGGATGGCGGCGATTTCTTTCCAGGTGGCGATCAGGCCGTGCGGGCAGGGGGGCAAGTCGTGTTTGATCAGGGCGTGCAGCCTGCCGAGCCTGTAGCAGGGCACGGCGGCGAACATGTGGTGTTCGATGTGGAAGTTCATGTGCCAGTAGAGGAACTGAACGACCGGGTTGACGGTGAATGTCCGGCAGCAGAGGCGGAAGTCCGACACGTTGTCCTGCAGTCCGTTGTGCTGGGTGTTGTTGCAGAGGAAGAACAACCAGCTTCCGTAGAACGGGGCGAACGTCACGAGCACGGGGACCATCCAAAGCTGAAAGCAGATCGAAACGGCCAGGATCAGCGCGTGACCGGCGAGGAGGAGGCGCGCCCACCGGATCGGGGCGCGGCGCTTTTCCGGTTCGCCGGGGGGGAAAAGTTTCAGCTCCCACTCGCCGGAAAATTTCCCGCGAGCGAGGCGGACGGTTTCTTTGACGGCATGGATGAACCCCATCGGGTTCAGCGAGCTTTGCAGGAAGAACTGCCGGATGAGGATTTTGATGGGCAGCACGACCTCCAGGTCTTCCGGCGGGTGGAGCGT
This sequence comes from Terrimicrobiaceae bacterium, assembly GCA_041675465.1. Lineage (GTDB taxonomy): Bacteria > Verrucomicrobiota > Verrucomicrobiia > Chthoniobacterales > Terrimicrobiaceae > QYQL01. The sequence continues at coordinate 28,566 of JBAYTU010000026.1, forward strand.
GTAGCGGTGGTGCCGCGCGTGGCTCTTCTCGAAGACCTCGAAATTGATCCAGCCGAGGAAGGCGAACACCCGCAGGAACACGCGGTTCAGAACTTTCGTCTTGAAGACCGTCCCGTGCCCGAGTTCGTGAACGGCGTTGATCTGAAAGGCGTAGCAGATGCCGTGGAGCAAGACCAGTGCGACCAGTGCCGGGACCGGCCAATGGCCGGCCGCGTAGAATGCCAGGCCCCCGGTCAGGATGAGGACGCCGAGGTAGCCGAGGGACTGCACCCACCCCAGCAGATCGCTGCGTTCGTGAAGGGCTTTCAACAGATCCGGGCGGACGGGGGACCGGTACCAGTCCACCGCCTGTGGTTTGTTTTCCGTGTTCATGCCGACACTGTAGCGCAGGGATTCGCGGCTGGCTTTCAGGCGCGTATTGCGATACAAAATCAAACATGCCAAAAGCGCCGATCCCCGACCGGGTTGTCCTGGACCTGCGTCCGTCGGGCATCCCCGAGGTGCCGATGTTGGGGCGGTATAACTTCACCCATGCCCACAGCGGCCTCGTGGGGCACGCGCATCCCGGCGCGATGGAAATTTGCTTTTTGGCGAAGGGCACGCAGATCTACCGCGTGGGGCGGCGGGACTACGTGCTGCGCGGCGGAGACGTCTTCGTCACCTTCCCCGGGGAGGAACACAGCACGGGAGAAGCCCCGCAGGAAAAGGGCATCCTGTATTGGATCCTTTTCATCCTGCCCCGCAAGCCCGGGTATTTTTTGAACTGCCCCCCTGCGGACGCGCGCAAATTGGTGGCGCGGCTGCGGGCGATCCCCCACCGCCACTTTTCCGGGAGTCCCCTGCTCCAGACGCTGCTCGACGAAGTCATGTCCGCAGCCAGGCACAAGCGGGATCCCCTGCGCCGGATCGCGCTGGGCGTGAAGCTCGTGGAATTTCTCCTGGGCATCCTCGCATGCTCGCGCAAAAATCCGAGGCCCGGCCTGTCGGCAGGCATCAGCGGGGTCCTGCATCATATCGACGCCCGGATCGAGGACCCTTTGCCCGTCGCGGATCTGGCGGAGCTGATGGGGCTGTCCGTCTCGCGTTTCAAGGCGCGCTTCAAGCGCGAGATCGGCATCCCGCCCGCCGAGTATGTGCTGCGCTGCAAGATCACCGCGGCAAAAAAGCTGCTTGTCCGTCCGGGTGCGACCGTGACCGATGCCGCGTTCCGGTTCAGCTTTTCCTCGTCGCAATACTTCGCGACCGTGTTCAAGCGTTACACGGGAAAAAATCCCGGCTCCCTGCTGCCGCAGCGTGCCGGGCCCGGGTGGCGCCAGTCTGAGGTTCCCAAGGCAAAAAGGCAATCAACCACCTGCCAGACAGGAAGTTCAAAAGAGCCGAAAAACCCAGTGTTTATGCGGCTTCCCGCCTGTTCTTGGCCTGGAACTTCAGGTTAGATTCCGAGGGAAAGCTGGGGGGCGGGCGGGGGGCGGAATGCGCCCACATTGTATTCGAACGGCCTCTCGGAATATTCCTCCCTGGCGCGGCACCGCGAAAACAGCGTCTGGATTTGGTCCGACCAGAAGCCTCCCCCGGTCATCCGCTCCCCGAATCTCGAGGAATGGAGCGCCCCGCCCCGCAGGTCGCGGATGCGGTCCAGGATTTTGTCGGCGCTCCCGGGCACGTGTTCCTCGAGCCAGGAGATGAAGATTTCCTTCACCGCGTGCGGGAGGCGGATGATGCTGTAGGACGCGCGCAATGCCCCCGCCTGCCGCGCGGCGCGGAGGATGGCCGGAATTTCGTGGTCGTTCAGCCCGGGGATGACCGGCGCGATGACGACCCCGGACGGGATTCCCGCCTGCGCGAGTTTTGCGATGGCGTCGAGACGGTGGGTCGGCAGCGAGGCGCGCGGTTCGAGGCGGCGCGAGAGTTCCGGGTCGAGCGATGTCAGGGTGATGTGGACCGAGGACAGGCGCTCCGCAGCCATTCCGGCGAGAATGTCGAGGTCGCGCGTAACGAGGTGGTTTTTCGTGATGATCCCGACCGGGTTGCGGAATTCCGCCAGGACCTGGAGGCACTGCCTCGTGAGGCCGAGGCGTTTTTCGACCGGCTGGTAGCAATCCGTGATGGTGCTCATGGCCAGCACCTCCGGCGTCCAGCCGGGCGACGCGAGCTCCTCGCGGAGAAGCTCGGCGGCGTTCTCTTTCACGATGATGCGCGTCTCGAAATCCAGCCCGGAGGAAAACCCGAGATACTCGTGGTAGGGCCTCGCGTAGCAATACGGGCAACCGTGTTCGCAGCCTCGGTAGGGGTTGAGGCTCGCGCTGAAGCTGATGTCCGGGCTGTCGTTGCGCGAGATGATCGAACATGCGGACTCGCGGAGGAACTGCGTGCGGGGGTTGCGGTCCGTCGGCTCCTCCAATTCCACAGTCAGGCGTTCGAACCGGTTGGGCGGGTTGTCTGCGGCGCCGCGGGACGGGATCTTCATGGTGGGGGGGCGGGGCCGGACTTGAGCTTTTTCAGCTTCGGGGCGATGACGGCGCAGCTGTAGGGGGAGCCGGGATTGCGCTCGTAGAAATCCTGGTGGTGTTCTTCCGCCGGGTAAAATTCCTTGCCCCCGACGATCTCGGTCACGATCGGCTGGCGGAACCTCGCCTGCGCGTCCGCCTTGGATTTTTCCGCGGCGGCGCGCTGTTCCGGGTTTTGCGCGACGATGATCGAGCGGTATTGGGTCCCGGAGTCGGCACCCTGGCGGTTCAGGGTCGTCGGATCGTGCGCGTCCCAGAAAAGATCCAGAACTTTTCGGTAGGAGGTCGATGCCGGGTCGAAAGTGATCTCGACGACTTCGGCATGGCCGGTTTTTCCCGTGCAAACCTGCTCGTAGGTCGGGTGGGGCACCGTCCCGCCCGCGTATCCGCTGATCACCGACTTGATGCCCGGCTGGCCGTGATAGACGGCTTCCACGCACCAGAAACACCCTCCGCCCAAAACCGCTTTTTCGTCAGCGGCCATGGCAGGGGCGAGCAGGGCGAGAATCGCTGGAAGAATTTTCACGGGGGCGGTTTTCCATCACCAATGTTCGACCATCATGGCGAGGTCATCCGAGATGGAGTCGAGTTTTTTCAGGTCCTTGCGGCGGCCTTTTTCGGGTTTGACTCCGGCGTTCCTCAGGAGGGTGAGCATGTCGCGGATGTCGCGGTTTTTCCCGGAGGGAACATCCTCTCCGGAGCCGAGCGCCTCGACCCGGAACTTGATGGAGTCGATCTGTTCGTCCAGCCGCGCGGCAATGGAATCCAAGGTCCCGTGGCAGGCCCCGCGAAACGCCTCGAGTTCCTCCAACAGAGCTTTCGCGGGTGATGCCTCGGTGAGCCCGGTTTTCATCGTGCAGGACTCAAGCACAGTTGTTAGCTTTGCACAAGCCGGGAAACTGGCGACCACTCCTGTCCAATGGACCACCTTCTTCCCCGGGCTTCGACAGGGATCCTCAACAAACCCTGACCAGCGCGGGCAGCCGGACCGTTGCCACTGCGGCGGTGATTTCATGCCGTCCGCCCGACCAGGCCGCGAGAATCCGCGCGTAGATTTCGAGCTGGGCCCTGTATCGCGCGGCGATCTCCGCCGCCTCCCCCTGGTCGGTTTTGAAATCCACGAGAAGAATGCGGCCTTTTCCGGCCCTTGCCGTCGGCGGAGTCACCACCACCCGGTCCATCTGCGCCGAATAGATCGTGCCGTCCAGTCGGCAGGCGACCGGGCGCTCGCGCCAGACTTCGGATTCCGGGGAGGGACGCTCGAAGATGGCGGCCATTTCGGGAGCAGCGAGGAATCGCCCGAGGATTTTGCCGGCCTCCGGCGAGAGGGAGGCAGGCAGCCCCGGGCAAGGGAACCACTCGATCCCGGCGAGGGCTTCATGGATCTCCGTGCCAAAGGCCAGCCCGGCGGATTCGGAAAACAGGGCCGCGCCGGGCAGAGACCCATGACCGGTGTCCGAAGGGCGGGCCCGCGCGGGGCCTGGCGGTTGTGCCTGCGGAGGGTTCGTCCGGGCGGGGTCAGGGGCCGCAGCCCGGCCCTCCAGCGGGACCGTCTCGAACCACCGGGCAAATTCCGGAGCGGCGGCTTCCGCCGGGAATCCCCGCGAAAGCAGGACGGATGGTTTGGCCTCCTCGGACATGCCGCCCAGGGTATCAAAGAGATTTCGGGCACGCATCTTCAAAAAGCGCGCCCTGCGGTCCCCCGGGTTCGGCCCGTGCGATCACGCCTGCCGGACGTTACGCCAACCCGAAAATTCCGCGTCTCGCGGGTTGCGGAACCTGCCCGTTCCCGCCAATACTTCCCGGCCTATGGAAAAAATCGTCGTCGCATATTCCGGGGGCCTTGACACCTCGGTCCTTCTCAACTGGCTCAAGGAAACCTACGGGGCAGGGATCGTGGCGTTCTGCGCGGATGTGGGCCAGGGGGAGGAGCTGGACGGGCTCGAGGAAAAGGCCCTGCGCACCGGCGCGGAGAAGTGTTACGTCGACGACCTCCGGGAGGAATTCGCGCGGGATTTCATCTATCCGATGCTTCAGGCCGGAGCGCTTTACGAGGGGCAGTATTTTTTGGGCACGAGCATCGCGCGTCCGCTCATCGCGAAGCGGATGGTCGAAATCGCCAAGGCAGAGGGAGCGTCCGCGGTCGCCCACGGCGCAACCGGCAAAGGCAACGACCAGGTCCGGTTCGAGCTCACGACCGCCGCTCTCGCCCCGGAAATCACCGTGATCGCGCCGTGGCGGGACGCCCGGTTCCGGGAGAAATTTCCCGGTCGCGCCGAGATGATCGCCTATGCCGAAGCCCACGGGGTGCCGGTCGCCGCAAGCGCGAAGAAACCGTATTCGATGGACCGCAATCTCCTGCACATCAGCTACGAGGCCGGGATTCTCGAAGATCCCTGGTATGATGCCGGCGACCCCAAGAACCGCGGGTATTTCACCACGCTTTCGGTGCTGCCCGAAGATGCGCCGGACAAGCCGGAACTCGTCGAGCTGGAATTTGAAAAAGGCGACTGCATCGCCGTCAACGGCGAGGCCCTGAACCCGCTCGGCGTCATGCGCAAACTCAACCAGATCGGCGGGGCCCACGGGGTCGGGCGCGTGGACATGGTCGAAAACCGGTTTGTCGGCATGAAGAGCCGCGGGGTCTACGAAACTCCCGGCGGTGCGATCCTCCATTTCGCCCACCGGCAGATGGAATCGCTCACGATGGACCGCGAGGTCATGCACCTGCGCGACGGGCTGATCCCGAAATACAGCACGCTCGTTTACAACGGGTTCTGGTTCGCCCCCGAACGCGAGGCGATCCAGGCGCTCGTCACCGAGTCGCAGAAGCATGTGACCGGCACCGTGCGCGTGAAGCTCTACAAAGGCGGAATCCACGCCGCCGGGCGCAAAAGCCCGCTCAGCCTCTACAACCCGCACATCGCCACGATGGAAGCCGACCCCACGCAGGCCTACAATCAGGATGATGCCACCGGCTTCATCCGCCTCAACGGCCTGCGCCTGAAAGTCGCTTCAGAGGTTCACAACCGGGCCGGGTGACAACCTGCGCACCGATCCCGAGCCGTCGATCTCCCACCGGCCTTCTTCGGAAACGGCGAATCTTTTCACGCCCGGACCGGTGATTCTGTATCCGCGGATCCGAAGGTGTTCGGGGGTTTCTGCGGAGGCGGTTTCTTGGGGGGTGAGTTCTTCGAGAACGTAGCCCGGGCCTGACGAAATCTCCAGGTTTTTGACCGTCACCGCAGCGCCGCGAACGGCGGAGACGACCAGCGCGGCCCCGCCGGAGACCGTGACATTTTCCAGCCGGATATCCCCGTCGAGAACCACCGTGCAGGCTCCGGACACGGAGCCGCCTTTGACGCGCGCTTTGATCTCGTCGAGGGTCAGCGCAAAAGACGGCCTCAGGATCACGCGGGGCCCGGGGGTGAACGGAATCCCGCAGATCGCTTGCGTCGGCACGTCGTTCACCGTCATTCCCGCCATCCGCAGCTTCATGCGCCCGGCGAGGTAGAAGTCGCTTTCCGCGCTCGAGGCGCTCTCCGGCGGACCGTTTTTGGCAGCCTTCCCTGCGGCTTCAGCGAGATTGTTTTTGCACGGGCTGAAGCACCAGGCGCGGTTGAAGATCGTGACGCCGACTTTTTCGCCCGATGTGAAGAGCTTGGGCAGATCCTGCATCATCGTTTCGAGCCGGGCGGGCTTTTTGAAGAGCGAACGGGTGGCGTCGGCGAATTTGGGATTCACGAATTCGGCGATGATCCCCCGCGAGGATTCCAGGACGCGAAGATACGGCTCCATCCGGATGACCAGCAGGTTGATGTTTCCCGGGAAACGCGAGTGGCCGTGTTCGTTCGGAACATCTCCTTCGGGGCTCACGGTGGCCCGCAGGAGCGGGTCGAGCTGGTTGTATTCGACATTGATCGTGAGATCCGGCGAGCCGGGCTTGACCAGAGTGGTGATCCCGCCCACCGCCTCGCCGGGCACGCGGTTCACAGCGATGGAATTGAAATCGTATCCCCGCTGTTCCGAGACTCCGATCGCGGCCAGCGCGGCATTGAAGACCTGGCCGTTGGTGTCCTGGATGAAGAGCAGATACCGGATGCCTTCTTTCGCCAGCCGTTTCGCCGTGCCGCTCGAATGGAGGAGCCTGTGGATGTCGCCGTGCCCGTGAGGCTTCATGATCAACTCGCAGGGCTTTCCGAGAGCCAGCCGGGCGTCGGTGTCCGCCAGCGCGGGAACCAGCTCCTGTCGAAGGATCGTGATCTGGTCGCTCTCAAGGCCGAAATTCTTGTTGGCGGCGAGCGTGGCCACCGTCCCCGCATCGGTCTCCATGCTGGTCATGATCACCAGCGGGATGCTGCGACCGAGCTTCTGCGAAGCCGCACGGATGACCCCCGCAAAATGCGCAAGGTAGGTGGTATTTTCGGTCACTTCAACCGGGATGTCGAGCTTGATCCCGTGATAACCCAGGCGCTCGCCGAGGCCGCCGGCGACCAGGACGACCGCCGTCCGCGCGAAGGCCTCGAGCCCGGAGGCTTCCGCCCTGGAATAGTCGTCGCCAAATTCTGACAGATCCACGATGTCAGGCTGCCTGGGCGTGCAGCCGTCGAAGGGATTGTTTCCGGCGACCGCGTCGGCCAGGAGCGCGCGGGCATTCTTTATGTAGCCCGGCAATCCGCCCGGATACGACCGGTGGGCGGACATCAGGCACTTCAAAAACCCCTGTTTCCTGTCATCGTTGACGCCCGGTTCGTCCCAGCCCGAGTAGAGGTGGTGCTGGTTTTCGGCGATCAGGCTTTCCGCGAGGGCCTTGTCCTCCGGCGAGAGGAGGCCCCGATTTTCATAAAACGCTTCGAGTCCGGCGGTGGCAGAGGTGATGTTCGGCATGGCGGATGAAATCTGTATTTCCCGGAGGCGGGATTGACAACACGGGATTGGGAGGACGAACGTGCTGGCCAACCCCGGCGGATCAGTGGCAGATTCGCGGGATGCCACTGCCCACCAGGCAAGGATTTTGGATTGCCGTCGGCCGTCACCCGCTCGGCGTGCTGTTGCTGTCCTTGTTCCTGATGCTGGTTTTTGCGCCGAGCACTTCGTTGTTCGGAAAATGGATCCCCGGCTTTCATGGCATGGTGACTCTCGCGCCCCTGAGTCTGATTGTGATCGGGGCTTCGATGCTCACCCTGTGGAAACGGGCCCGTCACCACGCACGGCACATGTTCGCCGGGGCGGTGGTCCTTGCGGTCCTCGCCCTCGGCAGCGTGGTGAGCCACCACTCCTGGATCCCGGTTCAACTCATCGTCCAGATCCTCTTTCTCGGCTACGTGCTGGGGATCGTGGTCCGCGCGGTGTTCCGTGCGAAGGACATCACAAGTGACATCCTCTGCGGGGCCGTCGCGGTCTATTTGCTGGTCGGGGTTTTGGCCGGTCTGCTTTTCGTGCTGATCGAGTATTTTTCCCCCGGAAGCTTCCGGGTCAGCAACTGGACGACCGACCCGGTCAGCCAGCAGGCCTCGCTCATCGGGGATCCGGGCTGGTTGCTGTATTTCAGCTTCGTGACACTGACGACCGTCGGTTACGGCGACGTGCTGCCCGCAAGCTCCGTGGCCCGCAGCGCCTCCGTCCTCGTGGCGGTGATCGGCCAAGTGCTCCTCATGGTCCAGATCGCGCGCCTGGTGGGCATGCATGTCGCGCAGGGAACGGATTCCAGAAAATAGAGGGCCTGCGCGACATCCTCATCCGTGAAAAACCTCTCCGCTCGCCGCCTTTATGGGATTCTGGACCTCGGGTATGTTTCGTCCGGGGACGCCGGGGCCATCGCACGAAAAATGCTGGAAGGCGGGGTCGATGTCCTCCAGCTTCGCGCGAAAACTTTTCCGCCTGCGGCGATCCGTTCGCTCGCGGAGGAGATCCTTCCTGTTTGCCGGGAGTTCGGAGTCCCCTTCATTCTCAACGACCACCCGGATCTCGTGCCCCTGACCGGCGCGGACGGGGTGCATGTCGGGCAGGAGGATTTGCCGGTTGCGCAGGTGAGGAGGATTGTCGGACCGGACGCCATCATCGGACTCTCGACCCACAGCCCGGAACAGGCCGTGGCCGCCTTGGACGCACTCCCGGACTATATCGGTTTCGGGCCGTTGTTTTCGACCCCCACCAAACCGGATTATGCGCCGGTCGGTCTCGGCGGGATCCGGGAGGTCCATGCGAAGGTCGGACTTCCGGTTTTTTGCATCGGAGGCATCAAGCTGGAAAACCTGCCCGCCGTCCTCGCGGCGGGGGCGGTTCGCGCCGTCATCGTCTCCGGCATCCTGCAGGCGGCGGATGTGACGGATTATTGCAGAAAATGCCGCGCGTTGCTTGACTGATTGCCCGAAATGCCCATGCCCGGCCCTTTGGAAATTCTGGCTTTGTTCGCGGTCGCGTGCCTGGCGGGCGGGATGAACGCAGTGGCGGGCGGGGGGACGATCCTCACCTTCCCGACGCTCCTGGCCTTCGGCATGCCGTCCATCCAGGCCAACGCCACGAGCACGCTGGCGCTGCTCGCGGGGATCCTGGGCAGCCTGTTCGGCTACCGCAACCACCTTGCCGCCGCAAAGCCGTGGCTGAAAAACTTCGCGCCGGTGAGCGTGGCGGGCGGGTTGCTGGGTGCGTGGCTGCTGACCCGCACCGACGAAAAGTTCTTCGACCAGCTCGTTCCGTTTCTGATCCTCTTCGCGACCATCCTGTTCCTGCTCAACAATGCCTTCCGCCGCCTGGCGGGCATCGAGGCGGTCGCGACGCGCGGAAAGCCCCATGCGTCCGGAACGGCGGCCGCGTTGGTCCTCCAGTTCGGCGTGGCTGTTTACGGCGGGTATTTCGGAGCCGGCATCGGGATCCTGATGCTCGCGACCATGGGCCTTCTCGGCCTGCACCACATCCACGAGATGAACGCGATCAAGACCGTGCTCGCCTCGCTCATCAACACCGTCGCCGCAATCTACTTCGTCTTCGCCGGCCTCGTCATCTGGCCGCAGGCGGCCGCCATGACCCTCGGGGCCACGACCGGTTACTACCTCGGCTCGCACATGGCCCAGAAAATCAGCCAGCAACAAGTGCGGAATATCATCGGAATCATCGGGGTTTCCCTGTTCCTCGTCTTTTTCTGGCGCGAATTTCTGCCCAGGTAACCCTCCGGTGTCCGATTCTGCAATCTCCCATTTCAGGCCCATCAGAATCGCAAACCTTCGATGGCCCCCCTCGAAGGTTTGCGATCGGATGCCTGGGGGGGGAAAGCCCGCGTTTGCCGAATGGTCAATCGGATGGTAGGTGAAGCCATGCTGAAACCTGCTTTTGGAAATCTGCTCCGGGCTTTGCTTCTGGCTGCCGCGTTTGCTGTCGTTCCGGCGCAGGCCCAGGTGCTCGACGGTCAGACGTTGGTTTCCGCGCGGCTTCTTCCCTCCAAAACTGCGGTTGTTCCCGGCCAGCCATTCGAAGTCGGACTATTGCTCGAAATGGCTCCCGGCTGGCACACGTATTGGGAATACAGCGGCGATGCGGGGCTTCCGACAAAGATCGAGTGGACGCTTCCGGCGGGATTCGAGAACGGGCCGATCCTGTGGCCGGTGCCGCACCTGATGATCGAGCCGGGCGACATCTGGACATACGGATACGGCGGAAAGGTCTTGCTCATCACGACGATCATTCCTCCCCCCGATCTCCCGACGGGAACGAAGGTCGCCCTTTTCGCCAAGGCCTCCTGGCTTGTCTGCAAAGACACGTGCATCCCCGGCTCAGCCAAACTGGAACTGGAGCTTCCTGTCGCGGCAACCTCCGCCGATGCCAACGAGAAGCTCTTCGACGAATTTCGATCGCTGATCCCATCCGCCGGTCCTCCCCCATTTGTTCTTGCTTGGGAGAACAATGGTGCCGCGTGGAATCTCAGGATCCCGAATCTGCCGGCCGGAGCGAAGGCTGGGCTCTTCCCGCTCCCATTGGATGATCAGCCCCCCGGGCGTCCGGTCGAGAGCGGGTCGGGGCAATTCCATATCGAAATGCCCGGGGCGTTTCGAGGGGTGCTGGCTGTGGGCGAAGGATCTGCCACGAAGGCGTGGATCGTCGAGGGAACGGCGGTCCCCGCTGCCGCACCCAAACAGGGTTTGTGGCTGGCTTTGCTCTACGGGTTTCTCGGCGGCATCATCCTGAACCTCATGCCCTGCGTGCTCCCGGTCATCTCCTTGAAAATCTTCGGGTTCATCAAGCAGGCCGGCGAGTCACCGCGGAAGATCTTCGCGCACGGCCTGGCGTTCGTCGGGGGGATCTTCACCTGGTTTCTCGGCCTCGGCATCCTGGTTGTCATCCTCAAATCCGGCGGGACCGAAGTCACGTGGGCGTTCCAGTTTCAAAACCCGTGGTTCAACGTCGCGATCGGCTCCGTGGTTTTTGTTTTCGCCCTGAACCTTTTCGGGGTTTTCGAACTCGTCCTCCCGGGCCGGGCGAGCACGGCCCTGGAATCTGCAGCGTCAACCGGCGGGCTCGCCGGATCATTTTTCCAGGGTCTGTTCGCGACGCTGCTGGCCACGCCGTGCACCGCCCCTTTTCTCGGGACCGCGCTGGGCTTTGCCTTCAGCCGGTCCGCGCCGGTCATCCTGGCCATGTTCGCCGCAGTGGCCGTCGGCATGGGGTTCCCTTACCTGGTGCTCACCGCGCGTCCGGGATGGATGAAATTCCTTCCGCGCCCGGGGGCCTGGATGGAGCGTTTGAAGCAGCTCATGGGATTTCCCCTCATGGCCACGCTGGTGTGGATCCTGGGCATCGTCGGCGGGCAGCGGGGGATGGACGGGGTCTTCTGGTTTCTGTGTTTCCTGCTGTGCCTCTCCATCTCCTGCTGGCTCTACGGGAGCTTCTGCGGGCCGCTTTCCGGAATCCGTTCCCGCGCTGCGGCCATCCTCCTCGCAGCGCTTTTTGCCGGGGGTGGCGGGTGGTATTTTCTCGGCGGAAAATTTTCGCGCTCGGGCAGCCACGAACCCGGCGGGATCGAGTGGGTGCCGTTCTCCGCGAAGGAACTCTCCGCGCTGGAGATGTCCGGAAAATCCGTCTTTGTGGATTTCACCGCCGACTGGTGCATCACGTGCAAATTCAACGAGCGGACGGCCATCGACACGCCCGCTGTCCGGCAGTTGCTTCGGGACAGGAAGGTCGTGGCGATGAAGGCCGACTGGACGAATGCGAACCCCGAGATCACCGCTGCCCTGAAGCACTTCGGAAGGGTGGGGGTTCCGTTTTATGTGATCTATCCGGCCGGGCGGGCCGCAGAGCCGGTTGTGCTGCCCGAGCTGCTGACGGAATCGACACTGGTTGACGCGTTGAAGAAACTGCCCTGAGCAAAATGCTCCCAGATCCGCGCGTAAGGGAAGAAATGAGAGGGGAGAGGTTCGACGACCTGTCGATAATGCGAGGGAGGGCGAAGCTCCGTCTGAGCCGTAATAAATGGGCTCACACGGAGGTTCGCCCTCC
>JBAYTU010000027.1:0-40077 GCA_041675465.1 Terrimicrobiaceae bacterium
ATCATATAATAATAGATACGACCGATGATTGAAACTTTTGAACAACTCCAAGGCTGGATGAAGAGCAGCGAAAACGCGCGAGTCCAAGACGTGCTAAACTGGTTCCCCGATTACTTTCGCACAGTACCATTTCCGAAATCACAAGTGTTCGTGAACATTTTTCGTGAGCATCGCGATGAATTCGAAAATATTTTCCGAGGCGAGACCTCGCTGTGCAAAAGCGTGGTCGAGTTTCGGGTTCAAGTCGAGATGGCAGCATCTCGGTACGCTCCGAATGCTGATGACTCCGCGCTGCTGGGGAATGCGTCGATGTTACTATTTCTCCTGATTCTTGGAGCAGAGAGGCAGAAGGCTCCCGAATGGCTCATGCAGAATGTTGTGGAAAGCTGCGAATCGCTCTTCACTGCCTATCTTGCAACGGTTGTCGATCAGATGGACACCGTCTGCGCCTTTCTTCTCGAAATTAAGACGTCGTTGGCTCGATTGGCATTGGCGAATCCCAGAATTGTCCTAATCGATCTGCCAGTTGGAAATACGATTCCAGTACTGCTCCTGAACGATCTTCTTCAATCCTTGGGCAAAACGGAAATCATACGCATTTCCCTACCTAGGAATACCTCACCAAAGAATGGCCTTACCCGAAAAGCGCTACTAACAGAATATATCCGAGAAGCGAACATTCGTCCCAACGACATCGTCATATATTTGGACGAATGGAACACCGGCTCGAATTTCAAAGCCATCTGTGAGCTTTTGAAAAAGACGCTGTCCGAGGGATCTTTTCTGCTTCCGTTGGCGCTGCTGACAAAAATCGCATCGACGCACGATAGGTACGAATCAATGTGTGGCTATCATGACAAGCTGATGGAACGCTGGGGGCATACTTTCCAGCGAGCAAGGATAACCCTTCCTCGGATACGCACCTGTTTACCAATTGAAACGTACTTTTTCTGGGCCGAACATGATCGGCTCGCCGGACTTCGAAAATCCCAGATATATGGTGCGATTTTCAGCTCCTATGATGCCGCTATCGAGATGCTCCGAGGCGACGAAGAAAAGTTGAAAATCGCGATATCGATCCTGCTGGCCGTCATCAGAAAAGACGAAACCCCGCCGCAGGATGTCGGAATATCAGCCGGCACATTGCGGGATCTGTTTTACGAAGGGTATGACGACTACCAAAACTGCCGTGACGAGGCGCGTAATTGCGCCGCAGAGTTTGATAAAGGAGGGGAGACTGACGACTTTTCAGAGGAATTGGAAGCTGTCACAAGGCTCAACGATGCCGTGATCGGAAACAGACCTGCAAAATGGGCACACCTTATCGCTCATTACTACTTGCAGCAGTTGGGTTCCATTGATCCAGCAGATCGATACTATTTTGAAAGCCACGCCGCAACATTGGTTCCCTTAAAGGGCCGAATGGCCCTCCCGCATGAGTGGACGATGGAGTTCTTTCATGATCGCATGGAGCAAATTCAAGGTGCAACTCCCGCGCTAAGCTAGAGCGCCTTCTCCGTGTAGGTAAAATCCTGCACCACCAGTGGAAGGCGTCCGTTGCCCAAGAGGTCGGGGTTGCGGATGAAGAGGAATTCCGTCTGGAATTTCACCGGCTCGCGGAATTCAAGTTTGTTGACGGTGCCGGTCCGAACGAGATTGCCCTCGGCCCGGACGCTCACCGCTTCGTAGGATTTGCCGGACCCGTCGCTGATTTTGCGGGTGTCGAGGATGTCGATTTTTGTGATCTCGGCTTTCTGGTGGATCTGCTTTTCTTTGAACTCGGGATTTTGTGCCTTGTAGATCGCGGCGGCTTTTTTTCGGGCGGGATCTTCCAAGTAGAGGCGTTTCATCAGGTCCGGCAGATCCGGACCGATAGGATTGCGTTGCAGCAGGGCCAGGCAGGCGAGCCGGACGTGGTAGGCATGGAGATTCCCTGCGTCCTCAAAACCGAGGAGTGGCGCATAAATCAGCGTTCCACCCGGATCGAGAATGACGACTTTTTCCTGTTGCTTCATGGCCTGGATGGTCATGTAGGGAGCGGCAACAGCGAACCCTGTGGCGAGAATGGCGAGTGCCATCCAAAAACGGGCGGCGATGAGGTTGTTGGTGATGGAGGTGATGGCGGATAATTTCATGGGAATCAGGATTTACGGTTTGAGAGTGGAGAATCCGGGGGTAACGGTTGGGCCTTGGAGGCGTGGGAATTAAAAGCGGCCTGGGCGGTGTGGGGAGTGGCGATGCTCCCCTTGTGGTGGGAAACCGTGCCTTGGTCGTTGTCCACGACCGCGAAGGCATTGCTTGCGGTTTGATGGGCCGTCATGGCCGGATTGTCGGGATTGGCAACACTGTTGCTTTCCGTGGGAACTGGCGGCGGTGGTGGAACGTCGGTTGATCCGCCCATCGATCCGGCAACATCGCTGGCAATGCGACCCGCAGCGCTGGCTACGCTAGTGGCGGATTGAGTTCCGGCCAGCGCTCCTTGGACGGCAGCCGATCCGCCGAACGTGGCGGCGGCACCCGCCGCCGTGATCCCCGCCCCCACCGCGAGCCCGGCCGCCTGCATGGTGCCTTGAATTCCGGCTTGGAGTGCGGAGGTCGTTCCGCTTGCCCCTTTCATGATGGCCCCGGCCACGAACGGAACGGACAGGTAGAAGAACACCGTGATCAAGGCGGCAAAGGCCATGATAAACGGGAAGAGCAGCCAGTTTTGGACAACGATCAGGTTTTGCGCAGTCTGGATGATCCCTCCGGAGGTGATCGGGGCGAACAACATGTCGCTAATCGCGACAATCACGATGTCCACCAGGCAAGTCGCCACATGCCAGAGCAGGACGGTCAGCGAGGTGACGCAAAACTGGATGCCGAAAGACTGCGTGAAGGACAGGAACAGAAATCCCAGCAAGAGCGGCGAGACGGCAATCAGTCCCGCAATGGCGAATTCCTGAAAGAACCGCAGGACCAGCAGCATGAAGCGCCCGATGCCCTGGAAAAACATCCCGATGGCGGCGGGAACGATTTTCCCGATGTCCGCCAAGGAATCGGAAGGTTGGTTCTCGATCCGGGATCTGAGGAGCTGGACAAACTTGGCGTCACGGGCATTCGTAAACTTGGCTCGCATTTCGACGAATGCCTTTTGGCCTCCATCCATCGCGGCCGGGTAGACCGCAAGCAACCCTACGACTAGGATGGTCTTTATCAGTGCGCCCAGGATGGCGCGGGTATCTGATCCGGCCCGCCAGCCCATTTCCCCGATGCCCATGACACAGAACACAAAGGCAAACGGCATGAGGAGTGTGCGGATCTCGACCGCGGCTTGGTAGAGGTTGGAAAGTGAATTCATACTTGAGTAAGGATGAGGCGTAGCCTCCTTTAGAATCCGGGCGGGAGGTCGGCATTGTCCTGGGTGAAGTCCGGCAAGTCGGCCTCCGCCTCGGCTTGGGCAGAAAGTTTTGCGAGTTCGCGATTGCGGTCCCGGCTGATTTCATCGGCTGCGACTTCCTCCGCCTCCTTCCGGTTCTGGTTGAGCATGTGGAGCGATTCGACCTGGCCGCGTGCCGTGCCCACCATGTCATCCAGGTCATTGAGGGCGGTTTGTGCCGTGGCCAAGGAACCGACCAGCTTTTGAACTTCGGCATCGTCCTGGGCGTTTTTTAACTGTGTGTTGAGCCGGGCGATTTGCCGGTTGAGAACTTTCCGTTTGTTCTGGGCGCGCCCGAGCAGGATTTCAAAACGGGAGAACGCATTGTCCACCGCCCGGAACCGCTTCAAGGGATCGCTCGAATCCCGGAACGACGAGACCCCCTCGAAATTCCGGGCCGTGTCGGAAGAAATGTTCTTCCAGGAGTCGAGATTGATCGGCTCGAACAATTCGCTCACCGTGGCCGAGAGTTCCGCCCCCTGTTGTGCGATGCCGGCCAACTCGCCCAGAGTATCGACAATCCCGGAATCCTCCAGATAGCCGGAGAAGAGCCCGTTATCGATCAGACCGATGGCCGCGACCGGATCGCCGATGGCCTGCTTCACCTTATTGGCCGTCTCCAGTTGCTCACGGACTGTATTCAGCGTGTTGTGAAGGGTGGCGAGCTTTTCAGCCCACTGGGTTTGTTCCCAAGCGTATTTGATTTTGTCGAATATGTTCTTCTGGACCAATGCCTGTTCGGCGACAGGATCACTCACGATGTCGCCGACACCGAAAATGGCATTTGCGTGCGGTTGCCCGGCGAGGAGGGCTGCTGATGTGGTCAGGATGAGAGTCTTTTTCATGGTTGTTGGTTTGGGTGGCTGACTGCGGGTTTACTCGTAGATGGGGATAGTGATTTCGTAGGGAACCTTCTTCACCGTGGCGTTCGGATCGGGGTCAACCGGCATCCGATAGAGGGAAGCGCGCGGCTTCTTTTCGTCTCGCTTCTGCATGTCCTGCAAAATCCAATACTGACGCTTGACTGTATCGGACGCGCCGCGCTCGTAGCCTTTTTGAAACGGACTGCGAGACGCACACGCCGGGAGAAGGCATGTCACGACAAGCGCCGCACACACCGCATTCATTTTCCTACTGGGGTTGGTTTTCATGGGTTATTTGGTTTTGTTTGAAACACACGCGGCCGATTCAGAGAGAATCCCGCTGACGATGTCCTGATGGTTGCGGAGCACGCGGCTCCTTTGGTCGAAGTCCTCCCCCGTCGAAGACGAGCAAAAGAGCATTTCGGGAGAGACCCGGTTATGAATTGTCCCACACCGGGGCTGCTGGGCGTCGAGGTGGTAATACGTCAACGCGGCATACTTGTTATTGTCCGGCAAATACTCCGGAAGCGGATACCGCGAAATCGCCTCCTTCGTCGTCTCCGACAAGTCAATGTCCCTTGCGACGTCCTCAATATCCCGTCGGTCATTCATCCGGGTAAAAAAGAATTGCTTGGCGTTGCCGAAAACGATGGGGCGAATGCCCGAGCGTTGGAACCGGCTGTATTGCTGGACAATGGAAATGATCCAGGTGGAAAACTTGGACAGTTGCGCGTAGAACTCGGAAACGAGCTGCTCGCCTCCCGGAATATCCAGCGTTCTGGCGACCTCCTCGAAGATGACCCGTTTCCGTGCGCCTCTTGGCAGGGTGATGATGTGCTGCCGCCCGTAGTTCGCGATCAGAAACCCGGCCAATTCCTTCAACTGGCGATTCGATTCCGGGATGTAGGTCAGGTCGAAATGGGCCAGCTTGCCGGTGAGGGACAACGTGGAATGTCCACACACGAGCCGCTGCTCGTTCCAAGGGGCAAGCAAGGTTGCCAAATGATTGATTTCGTTGCGGTCGTGTTCCGGGAACGGTGCAACCAGCATCATCTGCTGCAACATGTCATGCGTCGGGTAATCCGTGGGTTGGAAAAACGCGAACGCGGCATTGCGGACATATCGCTCCGTATCCGGCGATTTGATGAACCGGGAGACATCCTCAGCGGTCGGGGCCGCAATCAGGCTTTGCCGTTCGTCCTCGCTGCCCGCGTGGCGCAATTCCGTCCAAGCTTCAAGAAAAGTGGATGAAACGGGCAGGCACGCATTTTTGTATGCCAGAGCCGCCAGCGCATGCCGGGCGGACAAGTCCAGCCGGGTGGCGTCCTCGGAAATCCATTCCTCGAACCGATCCGCGTAAAGCTGTTCGATATACTGCGTGATTTGAGCCAATCTCAAATTGCGCCGGTCCTCGTCGGCGGGATGCCCGGCCATTTTCGCCACCAGTGCGGCGGCGGTGGTGACTTGCAGATTCGTCAGCGGCGCCCCTTGGGTATCGAGGTAATTCAGACAAAGATCCCCGTCCGGCTGGATGACAATCGGTGTGGCTCCCTGCGCCTGGGACCAGATTCCATACGAAAGCCCCTCTTCGACAATCAGGGTGAAGTCGTAATACGGATCGGTCTGCGAGAGCAGGTCCGACATGAATGCCGACTTCCCCGCCCGCGTCATGCCGAGCAAAACCGCGAGCTGCGGTGTGCTGGACAGGAAATTCCGAACACCTATCAGATTTCGATTACTGCCATCGTAAAGGGCTTCGGCCCCATCGAGGTGTCCGGTGAATGTGGAGGAAAATGGGAGCATGTCTGCCAGCCATTCATCAAGGCCGCTGTCGGCATGGTGGGTGTATTTCCCCCAGACCCACCCCGGCCATGTCTGGAACCAGATGTTTTTCGTCGTGGCCGCCGAGGAAACATTGCTCGTCCAGCATTGGGCATCTTCCATTTGCCCGAATGCGGTTTCGATTTGCCGGGTCTTGGAAATCAACCCGTCCTCGGTCGCATCCCAGACGTGAACCACATAATCGTAAAGGAGCGGAACCACGTCACCCTGCGCGAGGTTCTTGATCCACTGTTCCTTGACCCCTTTCGAGGTGAGGAGCGAATGCTTGCCTTCCGCCGCGTAGTCGCCCCGCACCCGCTCAAGGGACTTTTCCGCCTTGGTAATCTCCTTGCGGATGTTCTGCGGATACAGATTGACCGTGATGGCATAATCCAAAAACGGGAGTGACGTGATCGCCCAGAAAATCCCGCGCCGGGTCCGCTGCGGACGGCGTTTCAGGATAATCAGGTTGTGGTAAAAGCCATCGGCGAAAAATCCGAACGTCTTCCCAGCCTGCACCCCTTGATGCCAGCAATTCTGATGAATGGTTTCCTCTTCCCGGAACTGGCCAATAGGATCGTAATTGTCGCGCCGGAGATACGATGGATTGAAGAACGTCGCGTAGTAGCGGAACAAATCCGCCGTGGACATGGACGTGACCCGGCAGCCATGCGGTTCGAACAACGACGAAATAACCCGCCCATGCTGCTCAAATCCTTCGTTGTATTGGGCGAGGATGCGCCGGTGATGTTCATTCAAGACCGTCTTGCTCGCACCAGCCGGAGGATTCGCCGCAATCCGTTTCGAGAGGAACAGGACGAGCTTTTCCCGGCGAAGCTGGCCGGATTGCATCGCCTTCCAATACCGGTTGAAGCGTTCGTTGCGGCTGATGGCCGCCCATGAGCCGGGTTCGCAACGCTCATCCGTGACTGTTTTGTAAGCCGTCAGTTCATCGCGGTAATTGGAATCGACCGACCAGCGGATTTGTGCGCGGGTGGATTCGTCCAGGGTGTGGAGGAATTGCCGGACAGACGCATAAAATCCATTAAGCGCGTGCTCGCTCGCATGGCGGAGATCCGGCACGTCGAGCACGAAGCCCTTGGTGACAAATCCGCGCTTGTCGAGGTCGTTCCAGATAATGAGATCGTGAGAAAACCAGCCGTTAGGTGCTTGCATGGGATAAAGGATTACGGGGTTGTTGGGTGGGCGGCATCCAGCCGGTGCCGGTTGCGAGGGTTTCGAGCAAATCCGTGTCGAAGGACTTGGGTTTGCCCTGGCGGAGGGTGAAGATGTATCCGGTGATCAGGGCGAATGGCACCGCACCCGCGCCGACGCTGAACGTCGGCGCATGGTGGGGCGAGAGCATCATGGCGAGCCCGATGCTGAGGAGGAGTCCCGCAAGCATGAACAGGATGTTCACGCCCTCGATCCCCCAGATTTTGCCATCGCTGTCGTCTCCGGCGTGTGTGGGGATCATTACTGTGAAACGCTGATGGTCGGCATTCCGCCCGCGGTGAAGAGAGCTTCTGCGATCAGGACGGCGAGCCCGAGGAGGAGCCCGCCGACAATCGACATCTTGCCCATGTCCGCGTTCCCGGTCCGGACCTGCCATCCGCCGTGGGCGATGACGACGACCGCGATAATGAAGAGGAACTTTGCAATGATTCCGAGACCTTCGGAAAGTGCGCCGTCCAGTGAACCTGCTGCGAGGAGTAGTGTTTTCATACGCAGGCCATGTTGGACGCAAAATCGAGAACCCCTGCTCCCAGTTGGGAGCAACTTATCAACCCGAAAATAAAGGCCCCATAACGAGAGGCTTTCGACATGCTGATGGCCTCGTAGAGCCGTTTTGCGGTCCGGATGAAATCCGGATAAAGCTCCTCCATAGCCACGCCAAAGGCGCGGGAAAGAAAGATCAAATCATCGTCAGAAATCCAGACCAGCCGGGATTCGATTTTTGAGATTTTCGCGCGGGTGGCATTCTCCATCCCGAGGAGCTGGAGCTTGATGGCAAAGTCATTTTGCGACCATGCGCGTTGGTTGCGCAGCCTGCGAACCTGGGGTCCGATAACATTGAAATGCTTCATGGCCGGGGACCATGCAGCCGATTTTTCCACGTTCACGGAACCCGTGACGAGCGTGCCGGAGTCAGTGACGAAGCGGTCTTTTCTACCCGTTCGTCACACCTGATTCCTGAGGCGAAGCGCACTCCGTAAGCGCAACGCTGGCTTGCGTCCCAGAGGAATCGGTTTCGGAATTCCTGTCACTTCGATCACGGACGTATCGCGATCTTCGGCGAGGACTTTGCCCACGCAACTCAGGTTCACGATCAAGGAACGATGGACTCGAAGGAACAGAGGTTTCGGCAGCACTTTCTCCCACTCGGTCATCGTCCGACGAAGAAACTCAGTGGTTCCGTTGGCGAGATAAACTCGCGTGTAGTTCTCCTGTGCTTCGATCCCGCTGATTTCGGTCACATAGGCGACCCGCATTCCGGAATCGGATTTCAAAAATATGCGGTCGTCCTCGCGGAACGGTTTGGATTTCGTTGCAGTTGGCTGGTGTAGTATCCTCTCCAGTGCATGGGCCAGACGGTCCTGGCTCACCGGCTTCAAGAGGTAATCCACCGCATTGACCTCGAATGCCCGTGCCGCGAACTTGTCGTAAGCGGTGACAAAGATGACGGACGGCAGAGGGGCAATTTGTGGCAGGACCGAAAACCCCTCCCCATCCCGCATTTGCACGTCCAAGAAAATCAAATTGGGCTTCAGGTCTGCACACAAGGAGACTGCGGTCGCCACAGAAGTCGCTTCACCGACAACCCTCACATGGGGAAAATTCTCAAGCAGTTCGCTCAGAACCTCCCTCGCCGGAGCCTCGTCATCCACAATGAGGGCGCGGAGTTCTGGTTTCATGAAGACGCGACTGGAATTTCAACCCTTACGGTGACCCATCCGGCTTCTTCTGTTGTGTCCATGCGGAAATTTCCGGGATAAAGGATTTCCAGGCGCTGGCGCAGATTGGAGAGCCCGACTCCGCCGAGTTTGCGATCCGGCTTCGCTTCGAGCCATCGTCCGGTATTGCTGACTTCCAGGCGAACCCGCCCTGAATGGGGGGCAGGGATTCTGACGCGGACTTTCAAAGGCAGCTCGGATGTGTGTCGCCCGTATTTGATCGCATTTTCAACAAGGGGTTGAAGGAGAATTCCGGGCACCTCCGCTTTCCGGGCGCTGTCGTGAATTGCGCATTCCATTTCGAGCTCCTCCCGGAATCTGGCTGTTTCTACCGTCAAATATGCGGAGACGGAATCGAACTCGCACCCCAAAGTAACCAGATCGTCATCCCGGTGCGCAAGCGAATAGCGGAGGTAAGCGGCCAGAGATTGCACCAACCCCTTCGGGTTTCTTTCCGGCTTCCCGAGGTCGGCGTGGATCGTGTTGAGCGCATTGAAAAGGAAATGCGGGTTCATTTGTGCCCGGAGCATTTGCAGTTCCGCCCGCTCGCTGACGGCCTGTGCGTGAGCGAGTCGAATATCCCGATCCATCGATTCCCGCATGAGCTTGATCCCGAAATAGAGCAGGCTCCATCCCAGGCAAAGCCCGGTGCGGAAGTAGAAGATCCCGAAAATCACCGGAGAGGTGAATGTCCTCTCGGCCTTAAAATCCAAGAATTCGTGGAACCCCAAGCTGAAGAGAGTCAAAATCAACCCGCTCATCAACGAAACCCCGCCCACGAGCCCGACCAATGCCGCCTTGGTCATCTTTTCGTGATAGCATCTCCGGTAGATTTCCCTCATGCCGATGGTGACGAAGAATCCCAGGCCATCGCGAAACACGGCGACTATGACAGATTCCCGGACGCTCTCGATAATCACCCATTTCGTGGGGAAAGAGAAAATTGAGAAGGCAAGCCAACCTCCCAATTGAAACCGCCAAAAAATCGGAATTTTGGAAATAAATGACATTCGTCACACGCGAGTGGTTTTAAAAACCGCAAAGCCAACCGACCGGAACCCTTATTGACTTTGAAAGGGGAATGATCTCGTTTTTAATAACACCTCGACTCCTTGATTCGATTTTTGAAATAGCACCAAGGAAGGAATTGTTCTCGCCGCTAGGTTCTTCTCCCCAAATATTCCACGGGTTTTCAGAGCTTGGATTCAACCGGCGTGACAACGGCGTAGTCCACGTTCAGGATTTGCGCTATTTCGACAAGATCCGACGCGTGATGGCCAATGCCGAGGGCGAAGTGATGCGTGGGGCCTTCCGCCACCCAGCGTTTGAGAAAGGTGCGGACGTCGGGTTTGAAGACGCCGTGCGTGTTGGTGTTGCCGGTCGGAGGGATCGGGCGCTTGATGGATTCGCCCTCGGCGATCACGAACTTGAACTTTCCGTCGGCCTTTTGCCCGATGCTGAGCATCGTGATCGGCCCTTCCTTGATCTGAAATTCCACGCCCGCGCCGGAGCCCGGCTTGCCGTGGTATTTTTTCAGGCTGCGGATGACCGGCTTGCTCGCTGCGATGTTGATGTGATGCGGGCCATCGTGGCCGACGAGAACACTGTCGAGCGCGAAATCAATGGGGTGGAACTCCGCGAAGCTACCACCGATGTCGAGCCGGTCCATGATCATCATCCCGATGCAGGTTTTCAGGTCGAATTCCCCGCACATCGGAAACCCGGCCCCGGTGAGAAGCGAGTTGCCCACGATGAGATTGGTCACGAGAGCGCGCAGTTCGCTGCCGGGTTCGCCTTCATAATAGTAGGCGAGTCCGTCGAGGTTCTTTTCGGCGATGAGGCCTTCGAGCGCGACTGCGGCGCGGGCGGCGGTGTCGAGATCGGAAGCGGTCAGTTTTTCGGTCAGCGGATCGGATTTCGGATCGGGTGTGTCGAAAAATTCCAGGATTTGTTCCTTCCATTTCTCAACTGCCCCGGGAGCCGGGTCCCTGTAGTGTTTGAAGATATCGCCTGGTTCCACGAGCACGACATGCGGTCCGAATGTCGCAGTGACGGCGGTCGGATCGGTGTGCATGTCGAGCATGGACTCCAGCACGTGGCCCATCAGTCCGATGCGGGCGGTGCGTAAGGAGTGAAGAACCTTGGCGATCCGGCACCAGCTTTTGATCTCGGCTTCCGCGACAGGATCATTTTTCTCGTGGCCGAGGATTATCGGCGGCGGACGCCGACCAAAGCGGATGGCAACGCCTGTGAACTCCGGCACGGAACAGAAGTCGTCATTGCAAAGCTGCATGTAGGTCGTGCCGTTGGGATAATCCATCGCGGGAAGTGGCTGGAGGGCGACCAACACGATCGGCACGTGAATTTCCCGGCAGAGGATGCCGAAGGTGGACGACGTTCCGTAGGTGACCATATCGACGAAAAGGATGTCGATGTCGGCGGCCTGGATTTTTGAGACCGCGTCGTAGGCTTTTTGCGCGGTGTCGAGCAGCCCGAATTCGGCGACTTCCACGCCGTGGGATTCGATGAGGCCTTTGACATGGCGCAGCTTGCGGTGCATCTCGTCCAACAGGCCGTCAAACTGCCCCCAGTAAACGTGATGGCCGATGCCGAGCAATCCGGCCCGGGCGGTCAGGGGACGCAGGCGGCTGATTTGAGCGGGTGTGTTTTTCATAGGGTTCGTCAGAGGTTTTCCAGGGAAAGAATCTGAAAGGTGAAAAAATTATTTGACATATGTGGGTCGTATTGTATTTATGACCCACATATCATGCAAGTCGAATCTCCCTCCAAAGTTGGAACTGCCTACCGGATTCTGGTTGAGCGGATTTCTTTGGGCTTGTGGCCGGTGGGGGAGTGCATTCCGACCGAGACGGAGTTGGCGACGGAGTTCCAGTGCGGGAGAAACACCGTTTCACAGGCGATCACCCGGCTGGTTCATGAGGGCCTGGTGGAGCGGCGCAGGCGGGCCGGCACGCGGGTCATCAGCAATATCTTGCGCTCTAACAAACCGGCCGTCGAGCTGGATGCTTTCGCGTTCATCTACCCGAGCGACCGCCATGAAGGCGTCTGGCGCACGGTGAAGGGATTTCAGGATGCCTCTCAAAAAGCGGGGCGCCGGGTAGTGACGCTGACGATTGGGACCGACTACGAGAAGGAAATCGAACTGGTTTCACGCCTGACGGAATTCGACGTCAAGGCGGCCGCAATCTACCCGGTGGTTCCCTCGCCAGGAATCCAGATGCGGCTTTCGTCGCTGCTGGTGGAGTCGAAATTCCCGATCGTCCTTGCGGACCTGAATCTTCCCGGGCTTGGCCGCCCGTCGGTCGTCGTGGACAACTTCCATGCCGGATACGCTATGACCCGGCATCTGTTGGAAACCGGCCTTTCCCGGATCGGCTTTCTTGCGAACCATTCCTGGGCACCATCGGTCGCCGAACGCTATCGCGGCTTTCTTTGGGCTCACGAGGAGGCAGGCAAACAGGCGGTTCCCAACCTCGTGCTTCTGGAGCCCGAGATGATTCCGAATTATGAAAATCCCCTGCAGGAACCGACACGGCTTGCGCACAAGTATCTCGAAAGAAGCCCCAACGTGGCCGGGGTTGTCTGCTCGAACGATTTCTTGGCACGAGGCTTGATCCGCGCGGCGCAGGCACGGGGACTGCGCGTTCCCGAGGACCTCAAGGTCACCGGCATCGATGATTTCGCGATACAG
Organism: Terrimicrobiaceae bacterium; assembly: GCA_041675465.1. Classification (GTDB taxonomy): domain Bacteria; phylum Verrucomicrobiota; class Verrucomicrobiia; order Chthoniobacterales; family Terrimicrobiaceae; genus QYQL01. The sequence continues at coordinate 12,769 of JBAYTU010000027.1, forward strand.
TCCCGGGAAGAAATCCCTCTCACGACCTATCACGTTCCCTTCGAAGAACTCGGACGGAAAGTCTTCGAGACGCTCGATTCCCTTCTCCAAGGCCAACCCATGCCCGAACTCGAAACCCGCGTCCGCGGCGAAATCGTGATCCGCAAAACCGCATAACCAATCCGAAACCCAACAACCAGAATAAACCCATGAAAACCCAGATCCGAACTCTCAATCATCGTTCCCGCGTCCTCCGGATGTCAGGAGCCCTCTGCTCCATAATATTTATGTGGGCGCTCTGCTCAAATCTCGCGTCCGCCGCCACGGTCATCTATTCGGATAACTTCACCCATGCTGCGGGTGCCCTGAATGGAAACACTGTCCAGACCAGTTCTGGAACGGACGGTGGCACCCTGAATGCCACATGGACGGCCAATACCAATTTTACCTATAGCGGTGCGGGTTTATTAAATTCGGTAGGATCCGCTAGTGCTTACTATTATGCGAATCTAGCCCTTACGCCGGTTACAGGGAAAGTGTATACTTTGACCGTGGACATGGATCCCGCGAATGGGGCATCGGGGAGCATTTTCCTGGCTGCGGGTTTTGCCAGCAGCAATGCGACATCAAACACTTCATTCTCAGGGCGTAATCCGTGGGTGGCTTATGCTACAAATGGAACGGGAAAAGCCTACAGTTCCGGCACGACGCAATATGGCACCACTTTCGGAACCGCAGGTAGCGTCAGCAATCCGATAAGATTAACTCTCACGCTGAACACAACCACGGCTCTTTGGTCAACAAGCTACTCTGTGCTCGATCTAACGACCTCGACGATACTGGGCACGGGTTCCAATACCTACACCACCAACCCTACGATCACATCCGTTTATGTGGGGAATGTTGGCATTCAACCCACGAATAGCACGTTCGACAACTTCCAGCTTTCGGTCGTTCCCGAGCCTTCCGCATTCGCGCTTTTTGGCATCGGATTGCTTGTCCTCAGTTGGCAGGCGCGTGCGCGGAGGATGCGCTCGGGGTGGGTTGGGTGAGCGCATCGCAAATTTCCCTCAGCGAAACATCCATGTGGTGACAACAGCCGCATCTCCCTCCATTGAACTCGCCATGCCATGAACAGGCCAAACAATACCAAAGTTTGGGCTTCACCTTGATCGAGTTGCTTGTCGTCATGGCGATCATCGCGATTTTGGCCGCCCTGCTCTTTCCCTTCACCTCCAAAGGTGCCGACGCGGCAAAATCCGCAAAATGCCTTGGCAACCTCCGGCAACTGTCGGCGGCATCGGCCATGTATAGCGGGGAGAACGACGGGCGGCTCGTGCCGATCTGCCAGTCGGACGCCGCACAACCGCTGGGGTTGATCACGTGGCGGGGGCTTCTCCTTCCTTATATCGGGGGAAATTCCTTGAACCCGGACGTCAAGGTGCTGGTTTGTCCATCTGATCCCTTGGACACGAAACGAACTCCGTCCTTGGACGCGGCCACAAAGCGCACGGGGCGGATGCCGACGTCCTACGCGATCAACGGATACGGCATCAACACGACGTCCCCCCACGATTATATCGCCTATACTCCGGGGAGAAAGACCATGGCGATCCCGCACCCTGCGGCGACGATTTTTGTTTGTGACACCGGAGTTCCGGACACTGTCTCGGGGCCATTGGCGGGTTGGACCGAGAAGACCCGCAGCGTTGGCACACCGAGTTTCGGCAATGCGGCGATGCCCAACCAGTGGACGGCGGGGAATTTTTGCATCTATCCGCGCCACTCGCGTGCCCGGGCTAATGTGCTTTTCTATGACGGCCACGCCGCCAGCCTGGACCTTGCCAAAGACGTCGTCCTCCATCCTCCGGGAGACGCGCAGTGCCTTTACGATTACCACTAAATCCACCAACAATCCAAAAACTATGAAAACCCCAATCCTTGCCGGCATCCTTTGCCTCGGCTGTCTTGCCGGAAACCTTCCTGCCGAAACGATCACTTTGAAAGATAATTTTGATCGCCAGGGCGAGGCGGGATTGCAGTTGAACCTGCAAAATGTCGGCTCGAGCCAGACAGCATGGGAAGCCACGTCGAACACGGTGATGGCGGAGGGAACCGGGGTCCGCCCGGCCGATCAATTTCCTTTCGTCGGGCGCGTGGCCGTGCCACCCGAAGCCAAAGAAGTGGCTGTGGAAGCGGCGATCAATCCGGTGCGACCCTCCTCCAATCCGACCGGTGCCCCCCCCTGGCTCGGCGTTGGCATGGGAAATTCGGCTTTGGGCAATCCCAACTTTGGCGGACTCTTCATCCTCGTGTATCCAAGTGGAATTTATAGCCTGATGTTCAACCCTGACCCGAGCGACGTGCGCTCGTCCAAGGTGGTCGTTCTGAAAAGCGGACGCATCCAAACCTGGAACCCGGACGCCATGAACCGGGTGAAGCTCGTGTATAACCGGGGCTCCGACAGCGTGAGCGCATTCGCCAACGGCGAGGAATTGCTCGCCGATGCCCTGCCATTGGGAGCGAAGAACCTTTCTTTGGACTGCGGTTACGCGGGGTTCTCCGGCTTCGGGCAATCGTCGGAGGCCAGGAGCGTAGGGGGCTTTTCCCTGACGATCACAGAATAGTCACTTTACCGAGAACTCCGTGTCGATGTATCGCCCGAAAACCGCGTTGACGAAGCACATTCCGTTTTTCGCTATAAGAAAATCCGTGCTCGGATTGTTGATCCCGTTCGCCTTGTTATTCATGGCTCCGGTTTCGGTGTGGGGGCAGGACGCCCCGCCTGCTCGGCCGCTAACGCTGTGTCCTGACAAACAGTATTCCTGGTGGCACTCCGGCGAAAGCGTCGTGTTCAAACCCGTCGAAGGCACGGTCCCCTCTGGACTACAGTCCTTGCAAGGCCGGATTTTTGATGTTTCGGACAAACTCGTGGATACGGTCTCCGTCAGCCGTGAGAACCTCGTGGCTTCCGGATGGACCTGGAAACCGAAGACAACCGGCTTCTATGACGCCGAATTTTCCTGGACCGACGCCGAAGGGAAATCAACCAAGGTCATCGAAAGCTTTTGGAAGAAGGCTCCGAACGGTACCAAGGCGAAGTTCGACAGGGGGAAATTCAGTATCGCCGTCACAGGGATGCCTGAGCCGGATGCGAAACATGTGGGCCAGTTTGGATTCCACTACCATCTCAACCCCAAGGAAATTCCGCTCGCGCAGCTTGTGGGCTACGATTTCGCCTTCATCCATTCGATTCCCTGGGGCACATATTATGTCTTCACGGACCGGGCGATCGAACCCGAGCGCGGGGAGTATCGCTGGGACCTGCTCGATCCGAAAATCCAAGCGCTGGCTGATGCCGGTTTTGAAATCGCCGCTCAGTTCATGTATACGCCGGTGTGGGCGTCACCACATCCCGAGAGGGCCAAGGAAGTCCTCGTCTGCCTTCCGGCTTCCTCCGCCTTTGCGCCGGTGGATATGAACGACTTCACTACGTTTGTGGAAAAGACCGTCGGGCGCTACAAAGACAAGATCAAAATCTGGGAAATCTGGAACGAACCCGCCATGCCTGGCGGGAGCATCTACTGGCTGGATACCCCCGCAAATTACTCGCGGCTTTTGAAGGCGGGCTACGAGGCGGTGAAGCGGGTGGATCCCGAGGCCCAAGTATGGAATGGCGGGATGGGCATGCGGTCCGCCTACTATGCGTTTTACGACAAAATCCTCCAGGCCGGTGCCGCTCCCTATTACGACAAGCTTTCCTTGCACGGGGTCTCGACCGACGTCGCCCCCTACCGCCGGATCGAGACGGAAAACAAGGTGCCGCACAAGGAGGCGGTCATGACCGAATGGCACGCGATCTTGGTCGGAAACATGTCCGCCAATCTCATGGACAGCGAGGCTGGCCTTTCGATGCGCATGATGCGCGACCTGTTCAACCAGATCAAACAGGGGGTGGCAAAGACCGTTCTCTTCGAGATGAGCAACCAGAACGAAAAGGAGACGACGAATTTTGCCATCGCCAACAACTGGTTCACCCACAGTTCCGGCCTCTTCAGGATTAGTCCCCGCGTGGAACCACGCCACCCCGCGGTGGTGATGGCCACGTTTCTGGGGCTAGCCGGAAAAAAGGCATCCTTCACCAAAGAGGTGTCGGTGGGGAAAGACGGCTATGGAATCTTTATGGCAACTGGCAAAGGAAGCCTGCTCGCGTTCTGGAGCGAAAAGGAGCCCGTGCATATTTCCGATATCAAGCCGTTTTCCACCCCCAAGTCGGCCCTATACGACTGGGAAGGAAAACGGCTTTTGCCGGACGAAAGCGGCGCGTTGGATCTCAAAAAGATCTACTATCTGACCGCGCCGGACGAGGCGGCGTTGGACAAGGCGGAGAGCGTGGACCGCCTGATTCCCCCGGAGCGAAACCAACGGACCTCCAAAACCGCGCCTTCCGGGTCATTTTTCCTTGGAAAACTTCCTGAGAGCAGCGTGCCGAATGATGCGCCCTGGATCGTCAACGGCTGGAAATATGTTCCTCTGATGGGACAGGGCAACGAAAAATTCTCCGCAACAGCTTTGGTCGGAGTCCATGAGGCAGGCGTGGATGTGCTCGTGAAAGTCAAGGATGCCAACCATGTTCAGGATCAGAAGGAGAGCTGGTGGCGCGGCGACAGCCTGGAGTTGGCGATTGATTGCGAAGGCCGGGGCATGTTCGGAGGCAACATGGAACTCATTGCCGCCTTGAAGCCCGACGGCGTGCTCTTGTGGAAAACGGCCGTGGCAAATGCCGGGGCCGATTTGCCCGCCGGAATCTCGCAGGCTGGCGGACCGATCCAAAACGGCGGCTGCAGGATCACCCGCGAGGGCGATATGACCGTTTACTGGATCCACCTACCTTGGTCGGAACTTTACCCAACGGTCTATGATCCGAAACGGGAATTGAAGATTTCCCTGCTGGTCAACAACAACGATGGCCAAGGGCGCACCGGCTACCTCGAATGGGGCGGCGGCATCGGTGGCGGAGATAAAGATCCTTCTCATTATGGGACGCTCAAACCTTCCGGCAAAAACTGATCTCTTAATGAACACCACCGACAAACCCTTGATCCTCCTCGACCCCCATCCTCGTCCGCTGGATCTCATCTTCGACGCCGCGACCAAAGCCCACCTGGAAAGACTGGGCCGCGTGATCTGGCAGGACTCTGCGCCAGCTCCTGCGGAGCACATCGACAAATACCTGCCGGAGACGGTGGCTTTGATCGGACAGTCGCCTCTGCCGAAAGAGCGGCTGGACAGGGCACCAAAGCTGAAGGCGGTTTTCAATGTGGAGAGCAATTTCCTGCCGAATGTGGATTACGCCGAGTGCCATCGCCGCGGGATTTCCGTGTTATCAACGGCCCCGGTCTTCGCGAAGCCAGTCGCGGAAATGGCACTGGGCATGGCATTGTCCCTCGCACGGCGGATTCATCAGGCCGACTCGGTGATCCGGAGCGGCACCGAGACGCTCTACGGGGAAGGAGACAATCACGATTCCATTTTGCTCTCCGGGAGAACGCTTGCCGTCGTCGGATGCGGAAATGTCGGGCGCGCAATCCTGCCGCTGCTGAAACCCTTTGGCGGGGAGATTCTCGTTCACGATCCGTGGATCCATTCCAGCGTGCTCCGAGAGATGGGCGTCACACCGGCGACACTCGACGAATGTTTTGAAAAGTCGGCGGCGGTGTTTCTTTTGGGTGCGGTGACGACCGAGAATGCCGGGGGAATCGGGCGGCGGTATTTTGAAAAGATGCGGGCTGGCGGCATTGTGCTGCTGGTCAGCCGGGCGGGAGTGGTCAACTTCGACGAGCTGCTCGATGCCGCGGAGTCCGGCCACCTGAGGGTCGGCGTCGACGTGTGGCCGGATGAGCCGATTCCGGCGAACCACCGTGCCCGCAAGACTCCCAACACGCTTTTGCAGGCCCACCGCGCGGGGAACATCCCGGAAATCTGGCCGTGGATGGGCCGTTTGGTTGTGGACGATCTGGAACAGATCCTCAAGGGATTGCCGCCCCAACGATGCCAGAAAGCCCAATGGGAGACTGTCTCGAAACTCCGCAGCAAACCGGTGGCGTAGAAGAATGGTCATCGAACTACCACAACGCCAATTCAGCGGATACATTTTCGACTGCGACGGCACATTGGCCGACACGATGCCATTGCATTACCGGGCCTGGGCGCGCGTTGTGGAGGAAAGTGGCGGACGCTTCCCCGAGGAGCTTTTCTATAGCTGGGGCGGGCGGCCGAGCGAGACGATCGTCGCTGATTTGAACGCGACGTTCGGATCGGCTTTTGGGATTGTGGATACGGCGGAGAGGAAGGAAGCATATTATTACGAACTGCTTCATGAGGTGCGGCCCATTCAGGCGGTGGTTGACATCGCCTTGGGCTTGCAGGGGAGAGCGCCGCTGGCAGTCGCGTCCGGAGGCTATCGCAGATATGTGGAACTCACTCTGGATGCTATTGGTCTGACGGGTGTTTTTCCGGTTATCGTTTGTGCCGAGGATTACGAGCACGGCAAGCCGCATCCCGCCCCTTTTCTCGAGACGGCGCGGCGCCTGGGGGTTCCTGCCGGGGATTGTCTGGTATTTGAAGACAGCCCGGCGGGCCTAGAAGCCGCTCGGCGGGCGGGCATGGAATGTGTCTGCATTCCCCCCATGGAAAGGATGGCGCCATGAACCGACTGACTTTGGAACTTTCGCTCAAGCCCTTTCGCGATCTCTCCGATCGGGGGATCGAATCGGTCGTGCGAGAGATCCTGCGCCAATGGCAGGTGCTTGTCCGACAGGCCGGCGAGGTTTCCATTCTACTCTGGACCGCCGATGGCAGCGAAATTCTCGATTACAAGGGCCGTCCGGACGAGGAAATCGAATGGGGGCGCTATATTGGATTGGCCAACCCGCACGAGACCTATCCTGCGGATCCCGACAAAAAGAGCGTCGTTTCCTGCACGCATCTTTACACGGAGGCCCCCGCCAAAATCACCTATGCCGATCTCAAGCGGATCGTGGGCATCCTCCACAAGACCGGGACGGAGGTTTCTGGAAAACCGGTGACTGTCGGAGCCACCTTCGATCCCGGCCCGGAGTTTGCCAAGTCGCCGTTCAAATACCAGCGGCACCCGGAAATCGCAGCGGGCGCAACCATCGGGAAGGGCTCATGGGTTAGCTGCGGGGGCACTCTGCATGCCGACCCCGAGCCTTACGCGGAGTTTCCGCAGGGCATCCCCGAGGGAACGTCAGTGGGAACGTTTTTAGGCCGGCAGTCCCGGCGGTTTCTTTCCGACATGGGATTCGATTACCTCTGGTTATCCAACGGATTTGGATTTGCCCTGAACGCCTGGAGCGTCACGGGCGAGATCTTCGACGGGCGGAAATTTCATCCGGAACACGTGCAAAATAGCCGTGATGCCATCCTGGGCTTCTGGCGGGATTTCCGGAACGAGTGCCCGGGGTTCCGGATCGAGACACGGGGCGGAAATTTTTCCGCGGCGATGGACATGGCGTCCGGCGGCTGCCCGATCCGGGAGATTTACGAGGGGGGCTTCGACATGGTCGCGCCACCGAATTCCCCATGGGCCGCGATGGACGGGGACTACGGGCTGGAAATCGTCGGCTATCTTTCGCGGCTGGCCACACTTCCCCCGAACGGGCAAATCACGTATCGCTATTATCTGAACGACCCCTGGTTTTTGAACAGCCCCTGGCTGGATGGCTATGGCCGCGAGCCACACGATATTTACATGCCCCTGGCTCTGGCCCGCCTCGACGCGGCGGGAGAGGTGACGCCGGTTTCCAATGTGGCCTTCCTGAGTATCGACAATTCCCTCGGCGAATTGCTGGAACAATGTCCCGTCGAGGTCACGCCCCACCTCCAGGAGGCCCTGAGACACCGCCCGGATGAGCCCGGCTTGGTCACGTGGATATATCCGTTTTCCGAATATCATGAAAAAACCTTCGGGCCGCATCCGGATCTGGAGGAGGTTTTCTTCGGCGACTGGTTCATGCGGGGCGCGGTCAACCACGGCTTCCCGCTCGGCAGCGTGATCTCCTCGGACAACTTTCTCGCCGCGTGGAAATCCAACCCCAAGACATTCAAACACTCGATTCTCCTCGCCCCGGTCCCTGCGGCGGACAGCGAACTCGAACGCGCGCTGCTCTCCGTGCTCAACGAAGGGTTTCAGGTGTTGCTTTATGGATCGCTCGCGCAGGCCGGCACCAAACTGCGCGAGGCGCTCAACCTGCGTTGCGTCGAGCCGCTGGAGGGACGCTTCGAGATGCGGAGCACTCTTGCGGCGGACCGTCTCGACGCCGGGACGCTGCCATCGCAATTTCTCCATCAGGCGCACTTGTCCGGCGGCGGCATCGACACCGTCCCGCTTGTCCCCGGCAGAAAAAACTGGCGGGAACTCGCCGTTGGCCGCCAGGACAACCAGGAACGAACCTGCGCGGTGGTGTCGCAGTTCTCCGGCGGGGGCAAGCTCGGATGGCTGCGCGGGACGTTCTGCGCGGACGTGACCGACGCCAAACTTCCGGTGCCGCACCCCGAGGTAGAATGGCTCCACACGGAGCGTTGGCTGCGGCTGATGCTGGCGGAGTTCGGCTACTCCTTTCAGATCGAAAAGCCCTCCGCGGAAATCCGCGATCCGCTTTTCCTCGCGGCCACGAGCCGGAACGGTTTCTACTTGTCCGGCTATCAACCCTCGACGCTGGCAAAGTGGCGGCTGCGGTTTCCCGATGGCGCGCCGCTGCTCGTCGGCTGCGATGCCCGGCTCGAAGACGGCCATGCGATTTACCAGATGCCCCGCGCCTGGCATCGCGAGTGCCGGTGTTTTGTCCGGCAGGCTTCGCCGGGCGTCGTGTCGTGCGCGGGCCAGGGCTCGGGCGAGGTCGGCATCCGGCGGCGGCTGATGATCAAGGGGCTGCTGGATGCCGCCGTGCGATTTTACCCGGAACCGGACACCGACCTGTCGCGCCTGCGATTCGCCCCCAATCCCGCCTGGCCGTTTACGGCCCCATCAATCCCTTTTGAATCCATCGAAGACGGGAGAAGTTTCGAGGTTTCCCACATCACTGGGAGCCTTTTGATCTCCTGGTAAAACATTATGACATCAGACTTGCTAACATCGAAAATCTACGGCTGCTGGATGGGGAAATCCATCGGCGGAACCCTGGGGCTGCCGGTGGAGGGCCAGCTCGGGCCGCTCTCGTTGACCTATTACGATCCGGTGCCGACGATCGCGCCTCCGAACGACGACCTCGAGCTGCAGTTGGTCTGGTTGGACATTGTCGAAAAGAGCAACCGGCGATTGACGGCGGACGACTTTGGCCAAGCCTGGCTGCGGCACATCCACTACATGTGGGACGAATACGGGCGTTGCCGCTGGAACCTGCGCCGCGGTGTGCCTGCGGAAGTGGCAGGGGCGTTTGAAAACCCATTTCACGCGGGCATGGGATCACCGATCCGTTCGGAAATCTGGGCGTGCCTGTTTCCTGGCGATCCCGGGAGCGCGGCCTATTATGCCGGCCTCGATGCTTCGCTGGACCATGGGGTCGAGGGCATCGCAGGCGAAGTGCTTTTCGCGACCATGCAGAGCCTCGTTGCCGCCGGGACCGGGTTGGCTGAAGCCATCGAAGAAGCGCATCGGAGCATCCCGGCCAGCACCGAAACATCAGAGGCCATCAAGCTGGTCACCAATGGTCACCGTCATGGCGTGGAGCCGTGGGAGTGCCGGAAGCGGCTCCTGCAAGAACATGACGACGAGAATTTCACGCACTCGCCGCTCAATGTCGCCTTGGCGATCTGGGCGCTTTTGTATGGGGCGGGAGATTTTGAAAAAAGCATCCTGCTCTCGACGAATGCCGGATACGACACCGACAGCACGGCGGCGACCGTGGGAGCAACCCTGGGGTTGCTGCTCGGCCTCGAGGAAATTCCCGCGCGGTGGCAGGAGCCGATCGGCGATGGGATTTATCTCGGTCCCGGCATCCGGGATCTGGCCGGCGCGCCGACCACTCTGAAGGAATTGACGGGGCGCGTGATCGCCGCCACCGGCAGGCTGGAAAGAAAGACTTTGAAAGACGTGCCCTGGTCGTCCCCCGCATCCGCAAGTCTGGAAGCCCTTCCGGGGACAATCCGGGTTCAAACATGCGGGGGAGCGGGCTCTGTTGCTTGGGCGAACGGGGAGTTGCCGGATGAGATCAAACTGGCCGGCGGTGGAGAATGGGACTGGCATGTTGAAAACGAGGAACCTGGGAATATCGTGTGCCTCGCCCGCGAAGGCGCGAGTTTGTATCTCGACTGCTCCCTCGTGCTCCGATGCCAACCAGGCCTGCCCTATGTTCCGGCCACGCACCGCTGCCCGGAAGGCTCGCGGGTTTCCCTGAATCCCGGCCGCGGAGTTCATCGCGTGCGGGTCGTATTGGATTCGTGCGATCCCCTTCAAAAGGCAACCGTCATCCTGACCTATCCGGATCTGCACATCCGCCCTTGGACAACGGATGAGCTTCCCAACCGCGCCATCCTCTGAACTTATGAAGAACAGCCGACGAATCCTGACCCTGGCCATCGCCATGAGTTTTGCCATGACGCCCCGCCAATCCCAAGGAGAAGAGAAATCTCCAACAACGGTTTCTCCGGATGATCCCCGGATCGAATATGCCGGTTTCGTCCACAAAGAATTTGTTTCTCCACCGGACAAGCCCGGGGAGAAGCTGGCGCGCTTCGACCGGATTCTGGACATCGCCGGCAAAGGGTATCGCTGGGACAACCCCGGCGCCCGCATCCGTTTCCGCACGGACGCCACGGCCATCGAAGCCATGCTGAACTATAACGAACTGCATGTGTCCACAAGCTCCCGGAATGGTGTCGGCGTGTATTCCGTGGACGGCATCTTCAAGCCGGAATGGACCTTCCAAACAAAACAACTGGGAGTGGTTCGCCAGCCCGAGGCCGTATCGGTCTCCCTTTCCGGCGGGGCTGTCGCCGGATTTCACGATTATGAAATCTTCCTACCCTACGGGGACTCGGTCGATTTTGCCGGGTTGAAGGTGAACCCGGAAGCGCGGTTCGAACCGGCGAAACCAAAACCGGCGGTCCGCTGTGTGGCGTATGGAGATTCGATCACGCATGGATTTTCGGCCAGCGCGGTCTCCAAAACCTATCCCTTTTTACTGGGCAGGGCAAAAGGCTGGGAGGTCACCGATCTCGGGTTGGGCGGACGGGCCTCGAATCCTGCGGACGGCAAGGTCGTCGCCTCGCTGGGAGCGGATGTCATCACCGTGCTCATGGGCGTCAACGACTGGCAGGGCGGAGTGCCGCCGGAACGCTATCGCGCGAACATGGAGGGTTTCCTTTCGAATATCCGTTCGGCGCAACCAAAAACGCCCGTCTATCTGCTGACGCCCCTGTGGGTGGCAGCGAACTGGAGCAAACCCTCGGGCATGATCACCGACTTGGATTCCTATCGGCAGATCCTTCGGGACCTCGTCGCATCGCGCAACGACCCGAATCTGCACCTCGTCGAAGGCCCGGATCTGATCGATCCCGATCCCTCGCTTTTTGACAGAGGGGCCGCCGTGCATCCCAACGATGCAGGTTTCTCCATGATGGCGGAGCGGCTGGCCGAACACATCCATGACCCGGAGGAGAAACCGTGAACTCCCACTCTTTGCTCAACGGGAAAATCGGCGGCCAACCCGAATTGAAGGATCATTCGGAACGTCTCCTGGATTTCATTTGCGGACAAACTTCCGCGATTTATCGCGAAGCGCAGGGCTGCCTGAAACATCCCTTCCTTGTTCCGGGCGGGTTGTTTCATGACGAGCTCTGGGATTGGGACAGCTTCTGGATCGCGGAAGGCATGGGGCCGCTCAAGGACCGGCTTGATCCCGATTCCCGCAAAAAGTTCCTTGTCCACGCCACGGGCAGTTGGATCAATTTCTTCGAGCATCAGGCGGAGGACGGGACGCTGCCGATCATGATGAAGGCCGGCATGGGGGACTTCTTCGGCTGCACCACGCGGGAGGGAACCGAAAAAAACCAGGCGAAGCCGGTTTTCGCGCAGTTCGCGCAGCGGATCGCGGAAATGGCCGGGGATTTCCGTTGGGTCGAACCGTATTACGGGCGGCTCAAGCAATTCCACAACCGCTGGCGCTCGAAGTATGGGACGGAATGCGGCCTGCTGGTATGGGGATCGGACGCGGCGATCGGCGCGGACAATGATCCCACCACTTACGGTCGTCCGGAATTTTCCTCGGCGAACCTGCTGCTGAACTGCCTCTTCTCTCGGGAGTTGCATGCGATGGCGAAAATCGCGGAGGCGCTCGGAAGGGAGTCCGACGTGAGGAAACTCGAAGAAGAAATTGCAGGAATCCGGGATGCGGTCCAAGCCGAATGCTGGGACAACATCGACGGCTTTTTCTACACGGTCGATGTCCAATGCCGGGACCACCGCCACGAACATTTTCCCCACATCAACCGCGGCATGGAGATGACCTGGAAGACCGTTCCGCTGAAGATCAAGATGTTCACCGGATTTCTCCCGCTATGGTGCAGCATCGCCACGCCGGATCAGGCGAGAACCCTGGTCGAAAGACATCTGCGCAACCCCGGAGAATTCGACTCGCCGCACGGCATCCGCAGCCTGTCGAAAGGCGAAAGGATGTATGATCCCGCCACCGACAGCGCCAATCCGAGCAACTGGCTCGGGCCGATTTGGATCGTGGCCAACTACATGGTCTATCAGGGGCTCCTGCGCTACGGCTTCCACGAGGATGCCTCCGCGTTGGCCGACAAGATCGTCGCCCTGCTGGGCGGGGACTTGGAGCGACATGGCGTCCTGCACGAATGCTACCACCCGGACACGGGCAAGCCGAATTTCAACACGGGATTCCTGAGCTGGAATGTTCTCGTGGGCGCGATGATCGCCCGTGAATCGGCGGCGGCACCGTCTTCCCGGAAAACCCTGACGGCCCAGGAAATGGCATGACCCGCCAAGGCAGCTTCCTCAGCCACATTCCCGAATCCGACCGGATTCCGTTCGGCCAAAAAATGGCCTTCGGGGCCGGTGCCAGCATGAGCTGGCTGGCCGCGGACCTGACGGCGGGAGTCCTCTGGATGCAGTTCTTCAACATCGGGCTCGGGATCAACCCCGTGACGCTCGGTTTTGTCCTCATGGCACTGCGCCTGTGGGACGCGTTCATGGATCCGCTCGTCGGCACGCTCTCCGACAATACCCGGACCCGGTGGGGGCGGCGGCGGCCTTTCATGTTCGTGGGATCGGTCCTGACTGCGGGCGTTTATCTCCTGCTCTGGCGGACGCCCTCCGGCCTGGGCGAAACCGGGCGTCTCGTCTATCTGGTCGTTGTCGGACTGCTTTTCTTTTCCTTCTGCACCTGCGCGAGCAACCCGTTTGCCGCGATGCAGATGGAGCTGACCCCAAACTACGATGAACGCACGCACCTGATGGCGTGGACGGCATTTTTCGCAAACTGCTTCAACCTGTTGGGAGGCTGGGCCATGGCGATCATCACGTGTTCCCTGTTCGCCAACCCGGTGACGGGCAAACCGGATATCGTCCGGGGCATGCAGGCCTTCAGTTGGCTCGTGGCAGGCCTGATTTTGGTTCTGGGGCTGCTGCCGGCAATCGTCGGGCGGGAACGCTATTACCAGAAAAGTGTGTCGCGCCAAGCCAGGGAGCCCTTTTGGAAAAGCCTCCGGGAATCCCTCGGCAGCGGGCCGCTCTGGGCCCTGATCGGGGTCGCCTTTTTCCTCATGCTCAGCGGGGTTTCCGTGGGTGCCCTGAGCCAGTATGTGAACATCTACTATGTGAACGGCGGAAACATCGCCGCCGCCTCGGTCCTCACCGGATGGAAGTCGACGGTGCTGGTCGCCACGAGCATCGCCTGCATCCCGATGTGGACGTGGCTGGGGGAAAAATTCGACAAAAAATCCATCATGGTGTCCATGGTCGTGGCCACCATGGCCGGGCATCTTTTGTATCTCGTCTGCCTGCGGCCCGACATGCCGTATCTCCTGATTTTGCCCGCGACATTCGAAGTCGGCGCCATCTCGGCCATCTGGATTTTCCTGCCCTCAATGAAAGCGGATGTGGCGGATTACGACGAACTCCACACGGCGCGACGCCGGGAAGGATCGCTGAACGCGGTTTACTCCTGGTTTTTCAAGATCGCCACGACCGTTGCCGTGGGAGCGGGCGGAGTGGTGCTCCAGTCCACCGGCTTTAACGTGAAGCTGCCCGCGCAGCCGCCGGAGGTGCTGCATAAAATGGTTTCGATTTTCATCGCGCTGCCGTTGGTGCTTTTGAGCCTGGTGCTCCTGTGCCTGTGGCGCTACCCGCTCAACCGGTCACGCATGGCCGGTATCCGCGAGACATTGGAAACGCGCCGCGGCAAGCTGTGATCGGGGGAAATTATGAGCAAAACCATGACACCCCCTGATGCCGCAATGCGCGAGCGATGGCTGAAAATCGCGGAAGCCTCCAAACCGCAACTTTATCGTCGAGTGACACTCCCCCTTCGCGCGGTGGAAGGCGCTTCGCGCCCGGACCCCCGCCAAAACTGGGAGATGCTCGACAAAGGCCCGGCGCGGACCGTGTGTGACCGGACCTGGCGGGGCGGGGAAAGTTTCATCCTGGATTTCGGCGTCCACACCGTGGGCTATATCGAGTTCGACTTGCTTTCGGAGGGGATCGCCGATGCACCGGTGCGGCTTCATCTGGTCTTCGGCGAAATTGCGGCGGAAGTGTGCGAAGCCTTCGACCCGTATTCCGGGCAGATGAGCCGGGCCTGGCTGCAGGACGAAATCGTGACGGTCGATGTGCTGCCGCATCGGGTGGCGCTGCCTCGCCGGTATGCGTTCCGCTATCTGAAAATCACGGTCGCGAGCGATTCGGCCGCGTTCTCCGTGCGGTTCGGCGACTTCCTGTGCCATTCCGTTTCCTCGGCAAACCCGGCTTCCGTGGAACCGTTGCCGGCCGGAGTGCCGGAGGATTTGCGGGCGATGGACGAGGTCTCCCTGCGGACGCTGGCCAACTGCATGCACACGGTCTTTGAGGACGGCCCCAAACGCGACCGCAGGCTATGGATCGATCTGGCTATATGCGCGCCAGTGAACCACACCACCTTCCGCCAGTTCGATCTGACAAAACGATGTCTCTATCTTTTTGCCGCAACATCTAGTCAGGAGGGTATCGTTCCCGCCTGTGTTTTTGAAGTACCTCAACCCCATGCCGGAAACGATTTCATCCTCGATTACACCGCGCATTTTGCAGTCACCTTGCTCGAATATGCGGAAACGAGCGGGGACTGGCAGACAGCCAACGACCTTTGGCCGTTGGCGTGGCGGCAACTGGAGATGCTGCAATCTCACCTGGATGAACGCGGCCTGTTTGCCGATCCCGGCAACTGGTGGATCTTCGTTGATTGGGAGCCTCGCCTGCACAAGGAGACCGCCATGCAGGGCGTGATTCTTCGCGGGCTGCAAGCCGCCGTCACGCTGGCGGAAAAGCTGCATGACCCGGACAGAGCCGCCTCGTTGAAGCCAATCATCGAAACAATGAAAAAGGCGGCCCGAGAATTCCTGTTCTGCCGCGAAAAACAGGTTTTTGTGAGCGGTCCAGACAGGCAGATTTCGTGGGCCAGCGAGGTCTGGATGGTTCTCGGTCGTGTCGTCGAAGGGAAGCAAGCCGCCCAACTATTGCGAACGGTCATGGCCATGCCAGACGCGATCAAGCCGGTGAACCCCGGCCTTTATCATCTCACCCTCGAAGCCCTGTGGATGTGCGGACTTGAGAAAGAAGGAATCGAACTACTGAGAAGCTACTGGGGCGGCATGATCGCGAGAGGAGCCACGACCTTCTGGGAAATCCACGATCCCGAGCGCCCGCTTCTTTCTCCCTACGGTAATCATCTGGTCAACAGCTACTGCCACACTTGGGGATGCTCCCCCGCTTGGTTCATTCGTGACTTGGTTCGGAGAGACTACTGGAAAGGGAAATCCCCGCACAAATTGGAGGGCTCATTCGAGGGCAGTCATGAAATAAACACCCGCAAATCGTCTTAGACATCTTATGAAATCTTCCCCCCCGGTTCTGTTTCGTTGGACAAAGCCATTTCCTGCTGGTGCTGCCTGTTGCGGTGGCATTTACCTCTCCCCTGGCCACTGCTCAGCCCCCGCGCGGGGCCTGCATTGAGGTGGGATGTCCGAAACCGAGCTCCTGCGGCGATACTTGGTGCGCGACCACCGGTTCCACAGCAAAATCGCCCCCATACGACAACGTCGCCCGCAGTGGGCTCGTAGTTAGTCGGCCCTTAAAAACTCCTCACAGGCTCAAGGGCAGGAAAGAGATCGGTTTTTGAGAGCAAAAATCTGAGCAAAACAAACAGGGCCGAGAGAGCCCGGCGCATCCAGAGGCTCAGGTTGGAAGCGGCGGCTGCGAGCAGGAGGTTGATGGAGTCGCCGTTTTCTCCTTTGAGGAAGTTTCGTCCCAGGCGGTAGTCGCTTTTGAGGTGGCCGATGCGGGGTTCGATGGCGGCGCGACGGCGGAAGCGGGCGCGGGCTTTGCGTTTGACGTAGGCGGAGTCGCTTTTTTTTGGAACGCCGGGAATGACCAGAGAGGTATCGCCCCAGCGCGATCTGCCGCGATAGCCGCGGTCGGCGATGGCCACTTGCGGACGATATCCGCTCAGGCGCTCGACCTGTTGGAGAGCGGGTTCGACCGTGTGCCCGTCATAATCGTTTTCCGGCAGACTGTAGGCACCCAGGATGACGCCACCGTTTTTGCCGACCACCAGCGACGCCTTGGCCCCGAACTCGTATTTTTTATGCTCCTTTCCCTTGGACAGGCAGTAAACATGCGGCTCGTGGAGGGAGTAAATCTTGTGCGTATCGTGCGTCTTCTGTTCGAGCACTCGCCGGGCGATGGAAAGCCAGTGCCGGTCCGGATCGCCTTCGGGCACACCGCGCTCCAACTGGCGCACGATCTGCCTGGCAATGGTTTTCAAGCGACGGGCCGCCTTGCGGGCGCGCAATGCCCCGCCCTTCGTGCGACGCCCCCGCTGCGCCTGAAGCAGCTTGGGCACCGTGCGCACGAAGCTCTGCCGCAAAACGATTCCGTGCCGTCGCGCCCGCTTGACCCCGCCCCGCACGATCTTGGCCGCGAGTTTCGTGTCGGTGGGGAAGGTGATGTTCTTTTCCTGCGTGGTGGTGTCCACGACCACTTCTTTCTCCTTGGCCTTCTCCCCGTGCAAAGCGATGGAGGCTGCCAGGATTTTCTCCGCGCCTCCCGGTCCAATCCTCGCACGGAAGTGGACCAATTCGCTGGCCTCGCATGGCATCCCCCACTGCATCTCCCTCTCCCCGCAAAAGAACTGCGCGTAGGGACTCAAACTCCAAAACTCCACCACCCGCTCGTCGCTGAGGTTGTGCAGGTGTTTGAGCATCAGAAGCCCCACCATCCGGCGGATCGGTAGCGCCGGACGTCCCTCCGGGCTGTAAAGCGGCCCGAACTCTTGCTCGAACCACTCCCACCTCATGGCCAGGGCCAGAGTGTAGAGCGGCTGTCGGGGATCGAGTTGGCTGGAGAGTTCCGGCAGCAAAAAGGAACTTTGTTGGGCACAGATAGATTTGGGCTTCATGACTTGGATTGCTGGGTTTTCAACGACTTCTCTCGTTTTTCCTGCATTTCAAACAAGCATTTACCGTGCCTATTATACTAATAGTCAGTAGATTGTCGCGTTTTTAAGGGACGACTAGTTAGTCCTTCGGGTGGTTGGTGGTGAGGCGTTCGCCTCGTCAGGCTGGCGCACCGGTTCGGCAACCATGCGGGGTAAACAGACTCCATCAGCTGGTTCACTCCCACCCCGATCCTTTTTGGCTACGGCCTCTAATTTTTGAAAGCAGATGGGGGGGGCGGGCTGAGAACACTCTGGACAAGACTCACCAAGGTCTTGGCTGTCCAGCGACAATTACAAATGGCATTCCGAAGCGAGAACTCGATCGCATTTTGCAGAATTGTCTCTTTTTCTGCTTGTCAAGCATTGCATACGGAATGCATACTGCTCCTGCCGAAACGGCAGGAGCAGTATGCATTCCGGGTATATATTGGTTTTTTCTTGACAGCTGAGAAAATATCACGATACATCATGACTCATCCCGTAGGGATGAGTCATGATGTATCGTGAGCATTGAAATCAATAGAAATATTCCGCTAGGACGCTGGGAGCACTTCCTGCGTTCATTTCGCGAGAAGGTTGTGGAGGCTTCAGCAGCGTTTCCTACAGTGCGTTGCTGGACGCGCCACAACTTGGAGAAGGTGATCGTGTCGGTCATCAAGGCGCACAAGGCCGATCTGGTGATGAGCACGTTTTTTACGGCAACGGAGGTTATCCATCAACTTCAAGAGATCGGATGGCTCAGTGCGATTGCGGTTGATTCACCGAGATATTCCGATTCGCCACCAGAGCTTTTCCTTCTGGATATGGAGGCCAGAGAGGGGGATGCCATTGATCCGCTTGAGGTGCTTCAGGGCTATAAACCACAAGGGGTCCTCTGCTATTTTGGGGTGTTGGGGCATCTTGGGCTGACGACACAGGTTGCCCCGTATTTTCATGTGGCCTACATTGACAGATCCCCGCTGCCCATCTTCAGATCAATTGCAAAAGCTCCGGAGAAAATCGACGAGGTTTCACCGGGTCGCAATCCGTTGGGGCGGGAGGCATTTCACTTTGAGGGGGCTCCCTGTTATGTGACCAAGCGGAATATCGCTCTTACCCCGGGAGTTCAGACAAGAATCATTGGTCCGAGAACGATGCTGCGTATGACCACTCTGGAGCAGGCGCTTCTGGACGCGCTCGGGTATCCGCTGCATTGCGGAGGAGAGAGTGTGGTGTTTGAGGTTTGGGAGAGGGGGGCGACGCTGTGGAACCAGGATCGTCTGGCCGACTATCTGTTGAAAATCAACCGTCCGGAGGTTGATCGGCGTGTCGGCGCGATGACGGATGTTCTCCAGATCAAGGTTGATTCCAAGAAACTTCGGGACAGGCTTGATGGGACAAAGGCGCAGATGAAAACATCACAAGACGGTGACGTGGCTTTGTTGCCCGGATTCACCTACCCCAACGTGAATGCAGACTGGAAGGTTTGTGTGCCATGATATGAATAAAGTCCAATCCGAGAGATGGAGAAATCAGCTCGTTGGGGAAGTGTTCAAGGCGATGGTTGCCCATGAAGCGCTAAAAAATGCACTGATCTTCAAAGGAGCCAGGATTCTGAATATCCACTTGGGGACCGAACGGCAGTCGCTGGATATCGATTCCAACTTCTTGGCGGAGTTCGTTGACAAGCATCCCGACTTGGATGGCCAAAAAAGTTGGCTTGAGAAGCACATCGAGCCAGCAGTGAGGAACTATTTCGAGAGCCAGGAACCGGTCAGATTCAAGCTGCAAGGCGTCAAGGTGAAGAAAAATCCTCCCCGCGAACCCCATGAACGAGGATGGGACGGGCTCGTTGCGGAGATCAAGGTCCGCGATGAATTACATCCCGATATCCCGAATTTCCCGAATGCGGAAATTGACATTGCGGCTCCCGAATTGTTGGGAACAAATGCGGTCACCTCGATTGAACTCGATGGGTTCACGATGAAGGCCTACACACTCCAGCGAATCGCCGGGGAAAAATTGAGAGCGTTTCTGACATCGCTTCCCGCATATTGCAAAAAGATGAAAAGGGGGACACGGGCACCCCGCGTTAAGGATCTTCACGACATGGCGCGCATTCTGGAGGCTCGCCTCATAGAGAATAAAGACTTTTGGCGGGAAGCCTCCGCGGAATTTATCCTGGCGTGCAAAAGTCGGTATGTGGATTGCCTCGGCTTGGAAACATTCCATGAGGCCTGGGAGGTGACACGGCAGGCTTACGGGACAGATCCAAATCTCTCTTCGATTCCGTTCCACCAGGCCGAAGCGGCGCTCCAGACTGCAGTGACATTTATCGAGAAATTGGAGGTCTTCCCTCTTGTGTTTGAAGTCCCAGAGGGTCTTTGAGAGATTCCTTAAATTTACAACAGCCAAACCGGTTTCAAGGAATGTGACGCATCATCAAAGCGTCATTCTCAGCACAAACGACTAGGGTTCCAGGTGGGAGCAGGTCCGACTTCAGTGCCTGCCGGATGGCATCGCCCAGGAATTTCTGCACGGCTTTTTTCATAGGCCGGGCACCGAGAGTTTGGTGGATACCGCGCCGGAGGAGAAACTCGAAGGCATCTTCGGAAACGGCCAGATCGAAGCCCTTCTGGCGTAATCGGGCGAGTTCCTCGTCAATCGCAAGTCGACCAATCTGTCGCTGGGTATCGGGGCACAATGGTTTGAAGACGATCTTTTCGTCGAAGCGTCCGACCAACTCGGGTCGGAAAAAACGGTGAAGTTCGGAGAGGACTGCTCGTTCCAATGTCGCGAATGGGAGTCGGGTTGGACGGAGGAGTTGCTGCGAGCCGATGTTGCTGGTGCAGACGATGTAGAATCCGGAAAGGTCGTATGCTCGGTGATCGGCCAGCGTGATCCGGGCCGCATCGAGCATTTGCAGGAAGAGATCCCAGATCAAGCGGTGAGCCTTTTCAATCTCATCGAACAGAAGAACGCCATGCCGATGCTCGGAAAGGACTTTTCCCAAGCGACCGGAGCTGCCGGTCTCGTCGCCCATGAACAGCTTCACGTTGTCCAGGTGGAGGAATTCGGACATGTCGAACCGGAACACCGATTCTCCGCCGAAAAGGTAGCGGGAGAATTCCAATGTCAATTCGGTCTTCCCCACCCCGGTCGGCCCGAGGAAAAGAAACGAACCGAGCGGCTTGCCCGCAGGTTGCAATCCGAGTTGGCCGCGTTCCAGCACGGAACATACGCGGGAAATGGCATGATCCTGGCCTTTAATCTTGGAAAGCAGATGGGGTTCAAGGCCGGTAAGTTTTTCGATTTGGGAATTCATGGATTGGGAACAGGGTTGTTTTTCTTGCCTCGGAGCCATTGGCGGATGGCGTAGTCGGGCCGGAAATTCGTGAACCATTTCGGGTAGGTGCCGTCAGGGTTGATCGGGGGAACCAGCCGTTTGCGGAACGGTTTCTCACAATGGCGGATGACGGCGGTGAACTTCGGGAGCTTCCGCAGTTGGTAAGCCTCAAGGAAGGGTTTGATCTTCCTTTGGTAGTTATAGGATTTCCGGCCTGCCGAGAACCCCCAGGATTTCTCGGTCACTTCCCGTTCGCCAATGTTTTTCGAGGCGAGCATCGCCGAATCGTGATTGGCCACGGTGAAAATCAGCTCGTTGCTCAAATTGAGCATGAGAACGTCGGCGTAGCGTTTATCGAGAGCACCATGAAGGGAGGTGTAGGCTTGGGTGGCGAGAACGATGGTGGCCCGCGCCTCCCGGATGACGCCAACCGCCCGGTGGTCGGCAAAAGCGGATTCCGCGCCAGTGATGATTTCCTGTCCCTCGTCGGCAAAGAGAATGATGAGATTGTCTTTCTGGCGTTCTTCGGCGGATTTGTCGAACCGGCTCAACGCATGGAAATAATACGAGAGCTTCAGGATGGTATTGATATACAGCCGTTCGCTCTGGAATTTCTGCGGCATGGCGAGGCACACGATTTTCCCGGCATCGATCTCCGAAATGGAAAATGTCGGTTCGTTGGCGCAAAAGACCTCGGAAATTTCCGGATTCAGGAAGAATTCCAGATACGTGCTCAGTGTGCCCTGGACCCCTCCGAGTTGTTCCACCGGTTGGTCGAGGTAGCTGCGGAAAGCGGTCACGAGTTCATGTGATCGCTGGTCGCCCTTGTTCATCAGGAGTTCAATCGTGGCGTTTGCGTCTTCGGCATTCAGCAACAGCCGGTGAATGTTCGGAATCGTGACGAATGCCTCGATATGCCGGAGAATTTCAAACCCCGTCTGGATGGCGAGTTGCGCCTTGGTCGGGAAAAACGGATTTCCCCCGCGTCCTCCCGTCAACGAGACCGCCGTATCGACGATAACTTTCGCATACGTCGAAGCCGGGACATTCGGGTTGCCAGTGATATTGATCGTGTGGGGCGGACGCCAAAGAGCCTCTTCTCCTGGGGGCCGGGTTTGAAGCAGAACCAGATCGTGCCCGCGCCCAAAATGCGCGGCCATCTTGGTGAGGATCTCCCAATAGAGGCCTTTCTGATCCAAACAAATTCCACCCCAGTTTTTGACGTTCTCGAAAATCTGAAACGTAATCGCGTTGATCGCGCACTGGGTCTTTCCCGATCCCGTCCGCCCGGTGATGAGCCAGCCGCGAACGAAATCCTCCATTGTCCAAGCCAGCCCACCGAGTCGAAGAACTATTTGCCCGGAATTGTCCGGGGCCATCAAACTCCAGGCGGCGAACACCGCGCAAAGTCCAATGACCGCGAACGAGAGCGGAGGGGCGAGCAGAAAATATCCCACCAACGCGCCGGCGATACACGTCATGCAAATGAGGCCATCAATGATTTTCATCGGTCGGCTTCGGGTTGAGCTTTGAAGTCAGGAAATCAAATAATCGGCGATCCGCATCGGGAATGCTCTGGGTGTAGGATTTGAAGTTGACCGTCGTGATGGCGGAACCATCCTCGTATGATTGATGCGAAAAGGCGTCCACGTTGGCAGGCCGAAAAACAAAATTCTGACAGACGACAAAGTCAGAGTTTGTGGCCTTGATCCCGATGGGCGTGTGACTGGGTGCTTCGATTGGCATAAGAGGTAAATCCGTGGGTCTGTGAATAGCGTTTGTGGGCAGAGCGGTATTCGCGCTTGATCTTGAAAAGCAGGTTCTGCATTTCCCGGAGCGAGCGGCGGTCAACTGCGGTCGCGAGTTTTTCCACCGTGCGTGTGAGTTTCGGTTTGCTTCGACCAAACAATCGAAACACAAGATTCGCGTTGCGTTGGGAGGCGAGGAATTGCCGCTTCGTCTTGATGGCCGCCTCAAGATTGCGGATGCTCTGGTAAGACTGTTGCAACCGGATCGCCTCCGCCGTTTGCACATTTCGCAGCGCTTCGAGCTGAGAACGTGTCAGTTTTGGTGCGAAGATGATTTTGTCGGAATCGAAACGCTTTGAAATCGTTTCAGCAATTTGTTGCGGGGAACTCAGGATGTGACTCCAGCGTTCATTTTCTTTTCCAAACCATGCCCGGAGCGCATCCATCTGGCGTTTGTGTTTGGAATGAGGATGCCTCGATGTGCTACAGCCGACATAGGCTCCCCCGGCGGTTCTCGGACAAAGCGCAACATGTGCATGAAGGTGAGAAGAGTCGTGATGAAGTCCGTAGGCGTAACCAATGGAATCTCCGGGATGGAACATTTCGGAAAATCTCCTCATGACCTTCTTGACGCTAGAGTGGAGAACTTGATCGGGGTTCAGCCCCGCGGCAACCAACGCATCATGTTGTTCGGTTGACATGGAAAAAATGAGACGGTGTGCGATGACCGGTCGTTTGGCCTCGCCGGGGAATCGCGCCAGATGAATCTGCCACGCCTCGGTGATCCTACGCTTTCGCTCACCGTTCGTGAGTTGCGCGGGAGCCGTACTGGTTCCATCAGGATTCCTGCGGACATGATCGTGAAGGAATCCACCGGCATGAACCTGGCCGAGTGTTTCTTTGGAGGCGTATTGCAGGAAGCCTTTCAACTTGCGGCCGACTTGCTGCTCCACATCGGCACGGTTTCGAAGGGAAACCTTGCGGCTGGAAATCTCATCGAGATAGTCGAGATCCAAGCGACCGCGGGCGGTGGATTTGTGTGCGAAGATCTGGCCATTTTTCATGACAAGGATTCGAGAATCTGCGTGTGGTGCTTGAGGGTGTCCTCGATGCGTTCCAGGACGGCGGGATCGATTTTGTCCTTCGTGGAGACGAAGTAGAGAATCGCCTCGAAGGTTTCGGTCTTTGTTTTGTAACCGAGCGATTCGTGAAGGGCTGCAAAGCGCAGCTTGGCCTCGACTGAGATGTCGAGATCAATGCGGGCGGAGCCGGGTTTTTGATTGCGTGGCATAGTTTTTAGTTGGGTTGGTTGATGGTGAGATCGAAAAAATGGCAACTCACTCCAAAGCGTGCCTGACACGCGCAGGAGCGGCGGGAAAATGAGCGTCAGCGGCCCGGCCGCACTTTCCCCCGGGGAAAGTGCTATCCTGTCGGTTGTTTGGTCCGGGTAAAACGACCGCAAAGGTGCAAGGATCGACTGGTCGGGGCCGGTGAATGGAGGAGTCTTGGAGCGGGTTTCCGAAGACTCCGATTGAGGGGTCGAAGGGGATGCCCTCGCCCTTTCTTTGCGTCCGGAGCTGGGGCTTGGGGGAAAGCGAGGACGGAGAGAATGGGCGGAAGGAGCCCGAAAGTTCGGGGAAGCTGCGCTGGCTTGCGGCGTCTGCGAAGGCGGAAGGGCCAAGGAGTCGCCGCGCCCGCCGTCCTGAGCAGTGGCCGCAAATCAGCGCGACCGGGGCGACTTTTCGCACGGGGGCCGGAGGGAAAGACTGATGCATAAGGGTGAAGCAGCCGAATTGAGAAGGCACGGAAGCGGAGCGGACGGCTCTCTCAATTGGGCGGCAGAAATCGGTGTATCCGAGGCAGGTGAGCTGATGAGCGGCCCCAGTGAGGAGAAGCGGGGCGAGAGGTCGCAGCCCCTGCCTCTCGGAACAGGGGCTGCCCATGAGCGACGAAAAATCAAGACGTCGCGAGGAGTCCGCCGGTCGGGAGGTCGAGGCGTTGATCTGAATGGGCAGCGAAGCGGCAGGCCCATTCAGATGAACGACCGGGAAGCCGGTGGTCATCGCAGGTGCGCCGATTTGCCCGAAGCGGATGACGGGTGCGGGGAACCCGCTGACGCCGGCCGCGAAGGGGAAAATGGGCGGGGGGATTTCGCATGTGCGTGAGACTGCTCCTGCGTGGTCCGGGATATGAAAAACACGGCTCGGGCTTGGCAGGGAACGAGCTGTTCCCGGAATGAAGCTGCCGAGTTGAGAAGTCCTGAGAGCGAAGCGGAAGGAGTTTTTAACTGGGCGGCCAAGGCGTGGATCGTCTCCACCGGTGCGCTGATTGGAACCAGACGGTAGGCACAAAGGGCAAGCCTGCGCCGCCCCAGGTGCCGTCGCCGGATGGGAACAATGAGCGGCAGGAGACCGCACATGCGATGGGTGTCGATGGCTCTTCATAATCCCAACCCCATTTGGCGAATGCCAGCGGTGCCTTCTCGAACTCTGGTGGGAATGATGTTCCGATCGGCTGACTGGCCCTGGCGGGATACGCCAGAAATGGCGAGATCCGGCTCGGACATCGAAGGTGCCGATATGGACTCAGAATCGATCTGGATCTCGTTCTGTGTTTCCTTGTGCTCAATCCCGAGCACGAAATCTGCGCTGCGCTGCGCTTGCGAGGCAGCGGATACGATCATGCGAGGATCATTTTGGAATTTCTGAATCCACGAACCGAGATAGGCAGAAGAGTTTTCAAACTGGAGATTGGTGAAAATTCCGGCCTCGTTGGAAAGGAACGCAGCCCCGAGTTCCGCGATCATTTCTTCCTTGGAATATCGCTCCGACCCGAACTTCGCTGGCTGGGTAATCCCCTCACGGTCGAGCCGGGACGAATGGCCCGTGGCGTGGGTCATTTCGTGAAAAAGCGTCAGGTGGTAGTCTTCCGGGCTGCGAAATGACGATGGAGCCGGCATCCGGATAACGTCATCTTGGGGAGAATAGAGCGCCGCGAACCCAGTATGATGGATCGGACAGAGTTTCGCGTTTGCCACAATCTCAGCGGCCTTTTCCAGCGGCTGCCCGGCGCTTTGCCCCGTGGTGATCGCCGGAGGCGTGATGCCTTCGGTCTGGTCCAAGTTGAAAACATTCGCCCAGCGGATCAAGGGAACTCTGGCCGCGCGTCCATCTCCCCGGATGATCGCATTGCCCGCTTCGTCGTGCCTATCGAAGAGTTTGTAGTAAATGACGGGCGTGGATTTCTCGCCCTTTTTAATATGTCCGCCCAGGTCGAGTGCCTGTTTGAAGCTCACCCAGAAGGGCGATTGAAATCCGGCGGATCCAAGGAGGAGCGCATTGATGCCCCGATACTGCTTTCGGGAAACCATGTTTTGGACGCCGAACCACGGTTTTTGCCAAGGCACCGTGCCCTTTTTCAACTGGTCGACGAAGCGATCAGTGATGGTCTGATAAATATCCCGGCTCATAACCAGACCTCCTGCCGGGCCGCTTCAATTGCGGATTCAGCCTCTGTTTCGGAGAGTTGAAATTTCGCGGCGACGACTGTGGAAAGGGGCTGCCATTCCTCGATCAATGTGAAAAGCGGGGTCTCATCTGCCCCGATTCCCCGGTCGATGTGACTGAAGAAAAACGATTCAAGGATGGAAGTGTGGGTGTCTGCAATTAGGTGTGGCATGGTGAGAATAGGGTTCGTAGTCACAACCTCTGGCCGTGACAGATGGTGTTGATGATTTTTCCGAGGTCTTCCTTTCGGACCGGAATCGGTGAAACATTGAGGCCCGGATCGATTCGCCCGAGGGAGTCGCAAACCCAGCAGTCGGCAACAAAGGCGTCGCACGGAATTTCCCGCGAGGCGGGCGTGTAGCAGTTGAATCGGGCGGCGGTTGCCGAGGCATCCTTCAGACCGGACTTCGTGCGATAGATCGCACCAAAGATGAAGTTTGGGAGGGCTTCAGACATGGCAGAGTGTCTGATGGTGATTCTGCCCAATAGGCCGCATGGCCATCAGATCCGCATTCCAGTCCTTGAGCCGGGGACAGTCGGATGAGATTTTGAATCCCGTCCAGTCGGCAGTGTCATCCCATGCCTTCAGCCAGCCGCGCTCACCGGCGCAATCATTGTCGAGTGCTACGACAAATGACTGGCGGCACATGTAGGACTGGTGGAGAAGTTCGTCTGGGACATGGCACCCGCCGCAACTCACAACGGCGAGTTGATTGGATGGATTGAGCTGGTAGTAACTCAGCGCATCAATTGGGGCTTCGACCGCCACGATTTGCTCTGCGTTCGTCAAATCCCCCACGGAAAACCATGCGCTCCTCTTGTTCCCCAAGCATGGGCGGAACGTCGATTCGTGCCGGGTGTCCCGAAGCGTTGCCCCCTCGATCTTGCCCTCGGTCGTACGGTGGAGAAAAACCAAGCTCGGATTCGGACGGTGGCTATTGGCGTAGATCAATCCCCGGTCGTGCAAGGGATCGATCAAATCCGGATCGAGTCCTCGGGTTTTCACGAGATACTCGTGAGCA
>JBAYTU010000028.1:0-39495 GCA_041675465.1 Terrimicrobiaceae bacterium
ACCCACTACAACGACGACGCGACGGCGGGAACCTACGCCGTCGAGGCAGGCAGCCCGCTCGTGCAAAGCCGGTTTTCCCTCGCCAAACTCGCCTGGCTGAGCCAGGCAAACCCCGACACGGGCACCTCTCCGTCGGCGAATTACAACCAGGCAATCAAATCCTGTTTCGGCCTCGTTTGGGACTACCCGGGCGGCAACAGCGGGAGCACCTCGGCCAATGGTGGAAACAGGTGCTGGAACTATGTCGGCAGCACCGGAACCATTGGCAGCCCGCCGGGCACGATCAAGACCCTCGACCAGGTCGCCGCCGAAGGACGTGAACCCAACTTTTTCGAGCTGCTCAAAGCCGCCATCCTCAGCGGCTCCCTCGGAAAAGACCCCGGCATGGCGGCCTATGCAAACGGAACGCACACCGTGATCGGTGGCGGCGGAGGAAGCTACGATCTGCACGCCACTCCCCCGGACCCGTCTGACCCCACCGGCGCGGCGGGGCTGTTTGCCTATTCGTTCGACCGGCCAGGTCTGTATCCCTCACCCGCCCGCATCAGCGATATGCAGATCATCCGGATCGGTGCCAATATCATCGACCAATACGATGCCGACAGCTACCCGACGGCCATCTATTTCAAATACCAGGGTGTCGGAGACTACGATCCCGCCACTGGCGCCTTCGGCCATCCCCTCTTCGGACCGGTCACCATGGCCTACGGCGATGAAAACCTTCCTGCTCTGACACGGATCATGCCGACCTTCTGCACCACAAATCGCTCGGGCTCCGGCGATCCAACCAATGCCTCCGACAATGCCACCAATACCATAGCGGGCTGGAACCAGCCGGAAGTCTGGAACCCCCACCAGAAGCCCCTCTCGCCACTCGAAAACGCTCCTCGCAATTTTCAAATCCGGGCCTACGGCTCGGCCCGCACGTTTTGGCGATGGTCTGGACAGCTGGACTACGGATCGAATCCATATACTTATATCGACGGCCATCCCCACTGGGGTGGCAGTTCGGCTACCGTGAGATACTTCCAGACCAACGATCCCAACGAACCCTGTGAAGTCGGGAAGATCAACTTCACAGACACCAGCGCCACCTCGTCGTTCTACGAGCATCCCTTCCTGCTGACCACAGATGGCATTCCGGGAGTCACCGCGTCGTCTCCCGCCGCATACGGTGTTCCGCTAACACTGCCCCCCGGCGGGGACAACGTCGCAAAGCCATCCTACCCGTATTATAATACGATCAACACCATTCACCCCAATGGCAACCATTTCGTAGCCTTCTGTGCCGGCATGACCGATCCCGCCGACAACGGCGGCCAGTTCAGGCCCTTTTATGTGGCGGTGAGGTACTGTCCCGACTGGCGGCAGCCCGCGATGGTATCGACGGAGCCGGGCTTCTGGGGGGCGATCCAGACGATTCCCGTCGATACCACCGGCTTGGGAGAAGCCAATTCGTATGCCCTCGGCTGGGTGGACGGTTCGGGCAGGTTCCACCCGTATTCGTTTCTCACCGGAGCGTTTACTTATACGTACGGACTCATCAGCGTCGGCCCCATAAATACCCCGGACGACCGTGTCGGGAGCGTGGTGACTGAGACCCATCGCGCTGTCAAGTGGTACCTGGCCGATCCGCGCACGGAACGGTTTTCGCTGCATTTCTCATACTTCTCGGCAGCGCCAAGCCCCAACAACACTGTCTTTCCGAACAATTCGATCAGGAATTGGAGTTCCTCCCTCATGCCGAAAGGCACGGGATTCACCCCCAACACATCCGGCGGTTATCCCCAGGACTGGAACGTCAATTCCGCAAGCCCGAATTCCGCCACGGGTGCTTGGGCGGGCGGAGGCATCTACTCGTATTATTCCGACCCGGACGGGGTCGTCCGTCCGG
This sequence comes from Terrimicrobiaceae bacterium, assembly GCA_041675465.1. Taxonomy (GTDB): domain Bacteria; phylum Verrucomicrobiota; class Verrucomicrobiia; order Chthoniobacterales; family Terrimicrobiaceae; genus QYQL01. The sequence continues at coordinate 1,895 of JBAYTU010000028.1, forward strand.
GAGACGGCATTTTTTCCACGTCTGCCACCGGCGACGGGATCATGCTTTTCGGCAGCAACGCTTCCCCCACGGGCAGCCCCGTCGCTTCCGGTGACAGCGGAGGCAACGCGCAACACGGGCGCCGTCCGGTCATCCTGAACCGCCCGTTCCGCTCCGTCGGCGAACTCGGTTATGCCTTCCGCGATCTCCCCTTCAAGGCGCTCGATTTCTTCACGACTTCCAGCGCCGATGCCGCCCTGCTCGATGTCTTCAGCCTTGCCGACGAAGCCAAAGTCTCCAGTAATCGGATCGCGGACGTCGTCGCCGGGCAGGTCAATCTGAGCAATGCGCCGCTTCCTGTGCTCCAAGCCATTCTCGTCGGCGGCTCCAAAAAGGACCTCGATCCGGCCTATAATCTGAGCGCGACACAGGGAAATGCCATCGCGCGAAACATCGCGAACCTGTTGAATCCGTCGACCGGTGCCAACCCACTGATGAGCCGCGCCGATCTGGTGGCCCGCCTGGGCTCGGATCCCGCCACAGGACCGAATTACGGCAAAGGGCCGGTCCGCAACGCTTTCACCAGTTCGCCGGACAAGGGCAACAAAGCCTATCTGGAGGCCCCCGTGCGCGCGCTGTCGGATGTCACGAATACCCGCACCTGGAACCTGCTCATCGATGTCGTAGCGCAGTCCGGGCGCATGGTGCCCACCGCTACGGCGCTGGACAATTTCATGGTTGAGGGTGAGCGCCGCTATTGGCTGCACGTCGCCATCGACCGCTACACCGGAAAGATTGTCGATCAGCAACTGGAACCCGTTTATGAATAAGGATGAAGGCAGAAGGATGAAGGATGAAGGCATCAGGCGCTCCCTGACCGCCTTCCTTTCCGTCTGCTTGGGTTTCCTTTTTTCCCACACGGCGGCATTTGCCGCCGCTGATCTGGTGAAATTTCCCGATGGCCCCGCAGCATGGACGGTCAAAGTTGGCCCGCTACCATCGTCCGGAGCCGCCTCTTCTCCGACAGTTTCCGCCAATAGAACCGACATCGTGAAAATCGAGGTCGTTCAGGATGACGAAAAGCGCCGCAGCGTGGTCACCTGGTCCAATGGAAAATCAAGGGAAACCTGGAGCATTCCCCGATTGAACCTGACATTGGCGGAAGATCCCAGTGGAACGGCCTTTTTTTCCCAGGATCATTCGATCCCTTTGGGTCCTTCGGACTTTGCGTGGCTCAAGCCGGGGTTTCTTCAGAAAGCGACACCCGTCGATTACGCAGGCAGGAAATGTTTCCATTATCGCGGTGCTGTGGACATCATGCTCGGAACAGACGGAGCTCCGGGACCCGGGCAAAATCCGGAGTCGGACGGAATCCTGAGGTCCGTCAAACGCGAGGCATGGATCGATTCCGCGACGCTTCTGCCCGTGGCACTGGATGACGGGGTGGTGTTGGGTGTTTTTACTTTTCAACAGGCACCGGGGCCGCTGACTTTCCCCCCCGGACTCAAGCGCCTGCTGGATAACAAGAAGAAAGTGATGGGCTGGCCGTGACGGGAAGTGGGATCTCGGCGACGCGGGTTCCTCCCGTTCCCCGGGGTGCCTCTCCAAAACCTGCAATGACGAGTGAATTTGGAGTAGAAAAAATCACTTTTCGGGTGTTGCGGGCATTTTGAACTTCCCGCTACTGGCTACTGAATGGGGAGAGAGTCGAGGAGATCGGAGGATTTTCTCTGCGGCAATGGCATCCTCGGGAGTATCGATGCCCGGCCCGGAGTTTTTTGCCGTCAGGACACGGATCTTCGCCCCGTGTTCGAGGGCGCGGAGCTGTTCGAGTTTTTCGAGTTTTTCGAGCGGGGACGGCTTTTGTTTGACGAAATCCAAGAGGAACGATCTCCGGTAAGCGTAGATGCCGAGGTGGCGCAGACGAGGCGGCAAGGGACCTCCGCCCCGGTCAAACGGGATCGGGCTCCTCGAAAAATAGAGCGCGCACCCCTCCAGGTTGCAAACCACTTTGACGGCATTGGGATTGTCCAGATCGCCGGGGTCGAGGGGGCAGGCGGCAGTGGCCATTCCGGCGGTCGGGTCGGACTTCAAAACCCCGATCAACCGTTCCGCCAGTTTTGGATCGAGGAAGGGCTCGTCGCCCTGGGCGTTGAGGAGGATGCCTGTCGAGCGGAGCTTTTTTGCAACTTCGGCAATCCGGTCCGTGCCGCTCGGATGTTTGGCCGATGTCAGCGCCACCTCGGCACCGAACGAAAAAGCGGCTTCCAGAATACGGGTATCGTCGGTGGCGACGATGACCTGGTCGGCTCCCCGCACGGCAACGCAACGCTCCCACACATGTTGGATGAGGGGTTTCCCCGCGAGCACGTGCAACGGTTTCCCGGGAAAACGGGTCGAGCCCCAGCGGGCGGGGATGATAATGGCGGCGCGGGACATCAGGGCGGGCTTTGAAGAATGCAGTTCACCGCCTCGCCCACGCCATCGGCGATCGCGTCGGGGAGGGAACCGGCATGGAGCGCCCCATAGCCGGTGCGGACGAGGATGGTGCGGCAGCCGGCGGCGCGCCCGCATTCGACATCTATGTCCTTGTCGCCGACCATCCAGGAACGCGAAAGGTCGATCCTGTGATCCCGGGCCGCCTCCTCGAGCATCCCGGTCCCCGGTTTCCGCCTCGGGCCGGGCGAAGATGCGGCGTCCGCACAAAAATAAACCGCATCCACGAGCCCGCGCAATTGCCGGTGGAGTTCGGCTTCGACCGACTGGTATTGCTGGAGAGAGATTTTTCCCGAGGCCATGCCGCTCTGATTGGTGACCACCACGTTCAGCCACCCCGCATCGCGGAGCCTGCCGAGCGCGGCAGCCGCCCCCGGGAATGCCCGGACAAGGGAGGGATCGCCGCAGTAGTGGACTTCCTCCATGAGCGTCCCATCGCGATCAAAAAACACGGCCCGCCTATTTTTCATCCTGCTCAAAGCTTGCGACCAACTCGTCGGCGACGAGGGTGGCGGTCCCGAGTTTGGCCACCACGACCCCGCTGGCATGGTTGGAAATTTCCGCAGCTTCGCGGGGTTCCGCACCCGCGCAAATCGCCAGGGTATACAGGGCGATGGCGGTGTCGCCTGCCCCGGAGACATCGAAGACCTCCCGCGCTTTTGTCGGGGTGTGATACGGGGCGGCTCCCTTCCCGAAAAGGATCATCCCGTGTTCTCCCAGCGTCACCAGCAGGCCGTTCAGATCCCACTTTTTCAGGAGCAGCGAGCCCACTTCCAGAAGGGCGGAATCCCGTAGCGGATCCTCTGCGGCACCAAAATCCGTCCGCCCCGCCATGGCGAAGGCTTCCGACCGGTTGGGCTTCAAGAGGTCCACGCCGCTCCAATCCAGATGGTTGCCCGGGTTGGGGTCCCCCGCGAGATATTTTCCATGTTCCCGCGCGAGGCTGCAAACACGGTCCTTGAGGCTTTGGCAGAGAAACCCTTTCCCGTAGTCTTCGAGAATCACCCCGTCAACGGACGGCATGAGGCCCGTGACGATCTCTTCCGCCCGTTCCGTGACACCGGCGATGGAAGCCCGGTTTTTTTCCCGGTCCACCCGGACGACCTGCTGCTGGCGGGCGATGATCCGCGTCTTGACGATCGTCGGGACATGCGGGCTCGCCACGAGTGCCCCGGTTTCAATCCCCTCACCGACAAGAAGCCCCTGCAATTTTTCGGCGTAGGAATCCTCCCCGACCAGCCCGCAGAGCGAAACGCCGGCACAAAACGGGCGCAGGTTCCTCGCCACGTTGGCGGCACCTCCCGGGTAGGAGGATTCCGCCTGCACCTCGACGACCGGGACCGGGGCCTCGGGCGAAATCCGGGAGACGCGCCCCCAGACAAATTCGTCCAGCATCACGTCCCCGACAACCAAGACCCGTCTGGAGGCTGCATTCTGAAGAAGATGTTGTAATCTTGAAGGATTCATCGCATGATTCCCTCCTCTTCTAGACCGGCTCGGCTCCGGCGACAAAGCTCATTTTTTCACATGACCAAGAATACCCATCTGATTCTGGCCGCGATCTGCCTTTCCCCGCTTCATCTCGGCGCGGCTCAATCGGCCCCGGAAAACATCGACCTCTCGAAATTTCCGGCCGCCGAGGTCGACAATGTCGTCGTCCCCGTGCCGAGCGAGGTTTTTTCCGTTTTGGACAAGCTCGGAGCCCCGAACTGGCGTGCCGAACTCCGGAGTTCCCTGGGAAAAAACACCGGCAACCGCGCCCAGGTGGCCCTCCTTTTGGGCACGGTCATCGCCGAGGGGTTTATCGCGGTCGAAGCCGAGGATTCCGAAAAAGTGAAAGACATCGGACGCGAAGTCCTGGTGCTGGCCGAGGCGATCAATGTCCGGAAAGCCGTAATCGCCCGCAGCAAGAGCATCACGGAAATGGCCGAGGCCAAAGACTGGCGTTCTGTCCGCAAGGAATTCGACGGCGCGCTTCAGGATGTCCGCGCGGCCATGGAGGAGCTCGGGGACGACGAGCTCGCCCAGCTCGTCAGCATCGGGGGCTGGCTCCGCGGCACCCAGGTTTTGACGTCGATCGTTTCGAAGAATTACTCCCCCGACGGTGCCGAGCTCCTCTACCAGCCGCAGCTTCTGGACTATTTCACCAGACGGCTCGACGGGCTGAAGAACTCCCGCCTCGGACGGGATGATCTGGTCATCCGGATCCGCAAGACGCTCGCCGGCATCCGCCCCCTCATCGGCAAGGATGACGGCTCAAAAATCCCTGCCGAGAACGTGCAGCGCATCAACAAGATGACCGGCGAAGTGGTTGTCGCCATCACTTCCAAGGAGGCCTGATCCCGGTGGCAAAAAAAGCTCTCTATTTCCTTGTCCCGGCGCTCGGACTCGCTACGGCGTTGGCCTACGTGAACGACGCCCTCTCGTTCGCGCACGAGGCGGCCGCCCCCTACATCAAACGAGGGTTCAATGTCCGCGAGGATGCCTGGGGCGGGGATCTCGGCGTCAAGGACCAGCAGGCCGTGACCGCGCAGCTTTTCAAGGGGAACGATTACTGGTTCTGCCTGGGCACCGAAGTCAAGGGTGCCGTCGTGACGATCCACCTCTACGATTCCCAGGGAAAACTGGCAGAAGCCGAATCCTGGAGAAAAGACCGCTTTGCGGGTGCCCATATTGTCCCTGCGAAAACCGGCACCTACTACGCCATCATCACGGTGGATAAGTCCCCGCAGGAACGCACGGGATGGGCTGTCGTTTACGCCTACAAATAACTCCTCATGGAGAATTTCACGCTGGAATTCGAGAACGCCCGTGCGTTGCAGGCGTTGTATGGCGGGGACGAGAAACTGCTCCGCGAACTGGAATCCGAGCTGGCCGTCCGCGTGACAACGCGGGACGGATGGCTGCGGATCGAGGGGGACGGGGCGGATCTTTCGCGCGCGCGCGCCGTGGTCGAGCAGCTCCGGGAAGCGGTCAAACGCGGGGTGGCGGTCAGGAGACACGAATTCCAATACGCCCTGAACTCGGTCAACGGGAAATCCTCCGGGAATGACGGGCTCGGGAGCCTGCTCGAAACGCGCATCCAGTGCTCCGCCCGCAAGCCGCCGATCGTGCCGAAAACCTCCGGGCAAAAGGGCTATCTTCAGGCCATCCAGGCGCATGACATCACTTTTGGCGTGGGCCCTGCGGGAACCGGAAAAACCTATCTGGCCGTGGCGCTCGCCGTCGCCGCGCTCAAGCAGGAAAAGGTCGGCAGGATTATCCTCACCCGCCCTGCCGTCGAAGCCGGGGAGGCACTCGGGTTCCTCCCGGGCGACCTCCAGGAAAAAATCCTGCCGTATCTGCGCCCGCTTTACGACGCCCTCTACGACATGCTGGAAGTCGAGGAAATCCAGAAATTCATGGACCGCGGGGTCATCGAGATCGCCCCCCTCGCCTACATGCGCGGGCGGACGCTCTCCAATTCCTTTGTCATCCTGGACGAGGCGCAGAACACCACTGCGGAGCAGATGTTCATGTTTCTCACCCGGCTCGGCGAGGGATCGCGCTGCGTCGTCACCGGCGACCGCACGCAGATCGACCTTCCCCGCAACAAGCTGAGCGGGTTGATCGAGGCGGTCGAGGCGCTCCGCGAAGTGCCCGGGATCGCCATGCATTTCTTCGGCGAGCAGGATGTCGTCCGGCATCCCCTGGTCCAATCGATCATCGTGGCTTACAAGGAACACCGGGGAGCAAAGGAAAGCCGGATCTAAAAACCATGTGGGACTTTTTCAGAAAACGCCGCCTGGTTGGCAAAGGTTTGGACTGCGGGAAGCGCCGCCGCACCATCGGGCAGAGCGAGTTTGCCGAAGCCCTGCAATCCGGGTGGATGGCCAGATCGATCCTGCTGGGGGCGTTTGTCGTCGGCCTCGCCATCCTGGTTTTCACCGGCCAACAGGACGAGCCGGCGAAGAAATTTCTCCTGTGCCTGCTCATCTTCGTAACCGCAGTCGTGCAACTGTGGATCAACCATCCGCAGACGCTGGCGGTAAACTCGAGGCTCTGCCTGTTGCTCGGGGTTTTTCTCGTGCAGTTGACGGCCATCAAAGTGACGCTTTTCCAGGCGGCTTCCGGGAACATCGATCTCCAGCTCGCTCCGCTCCTCGTGCCCTACGCTTTCGCGCCGCTCGTGCTTTCCGTTTTGCTGGGCCGCAACCACGGCATTTACGCTGCGACTTTCGCGAGCCTCTGGGGGTCGCTCCTGGTCGGCCGGATCGACCCGGTCTTCCTGGTGATCTCCCTCATCACCGGGTTCATCGCCGTGTATGTCACCCTGCAGGTCAGGCGACGGAGCCGCCTGATCCGCGCGGGAGTCTATGTCGGGATCGCCACATGGATCCTCGCGGCCGCGTTCGGGCAGATCGGGCCGGTCATCTGGGAGGCCCCCGCGCAAACCGACTGGAGGATGATCGCCCTCCAAAGCCTGGCTGCCATAGCGACCGGGATCGGCACCGCAGTCATCGTCAGCGGGATTCTCCCCATGCTCGAGCCGCTGTTCAAAATCACCACCGACATTTCCTGGCTGGAAATGAGCGACCTGAACCACCCGCTTCTCAGGCGCATGAGCATGGAGGCACCCGGCACCTACCACCACAGCCTCGCAGTGGCAAATCTGGCCGAGGCGGCGGCGGAGTCCGTGGGGGCGAACCCCACGATCTGCCGGGTTTGTTCCTACTTCCACGATATCGGAAAGCTCGTGAAGCCAGAATATTTCAGCGAGAACATGCCCCCGGGCACCAACCCCCACGACGACCTGACGCCGACGATGAGCGCGCTCATCATCATCGCCCACGTCAAAGAGGGCGTCGATCTGGCCCTGAAACACAAACTCAACGGCGAGATCACCGATATCATCCGCCAGCATCACGGCACCTCGTTCGTCGCCTATTTTTACAAACGCGCGCTCCAGCAGCAGGAGGACGCCCGCCTCGGCGGAAAAATCATGAACATGCGCGAGGGCGACATCCCCGAGGTGCGGCAGGAAAGCTTCCGCTACCCGGGCCCGAGGCCGAAGACGAAGGAGGCGGCGATCGTGAGCCTCGCGGATTCGATCGAGAGCGCCTCGCGGAGCCTGGAAAGGCCGACGCCCCAGAGGATCGAGGACTTGGTCAACGACATCGTGGAGAACCGCATCGCCGAACACCAGCTTGACGAATGCCCGCTCACCCTCGCTGAAATTTACCGCGCGGCGGAAAGTTTCCGCTTCACGCTGGTCAACATGCTCCACGCCCGCATCGCCTACCCCAAACGCGAGGAGCCATCCGCAGCCGACAAACGCGATGAAAAATCCGTCGCCTGATTGACCTGCCGGGATGCCTGACATCCACGTGGCTTCGAGGCAGCGGTCGGTCCGCTACGATCACGCGCGGCTCGCGTTGCTGGTCAAAAACTCCCTTCCGGAGTGCATGGAGGTTGCCGCAAAATTGGGGGGCCCGCTTTTCGGTCTCCACCGCATCGAATGCGCGGTTGTCGGCGTCCGCCCGATGGCCCGGGTTCATCGGGAATTCCTCAATCTTCGCGGCCCCACCGACGTGATCACGTTCCCCTACGGGGAGATCCTCGTCTGCGCCCCGGTCGCCGAATCGCGCGCGGAGGAGTTCGGCCACGATGTCACGACCGAACTCGCCCTCTACTGCATACATGGGCTTCTCCATCTCGCCGGCCATGACGATGCGGAGCCAGGTGCCGCCCGGAGAATGGCCGGGGAACAGGCAAGAATCCTCCGTGCGGCGATCCTCGCCCTCTCTTTGCCTTGGGAACTTCAGGTTAAAGCTGGCATTCCCGGCGGGAATCGGGTGCAATCCAATCCGCCGGTCGACAGATCGTCTCTCATCCATGAAATCACCCCTCCTCAAAATCCTGTCCGCAGCCTGTGCGGCCGCCGTGTTGGTTCCTGTCATCGCCCAAGCCGAGCCCTCTTCCGGGACGCTTGACACCAAGGCGCTCGCCGCCATCAAGCGCATGAGCGACACGCTCGCTGCAGCGAAATCCTTCACTTTCAAATCCAGTGCCATCCTCGAAGTTCCCGCAAAAACCGGCCAGTTCATCACCCTGTTTTCAAATGCCCGTGTCGCGCTCCAGCGGCCGGACAAACTTCGCGCGAGCATGACCGGTGAGGCCCCGCCTTTTGACTTTTACTACGATGGCAAAACCGTTTCCGCCTACGCCCCCGGCACGAAAACCTGTTCCATCGCGAAAGCCCCCCCGACGATTGATGCCATGCTCCCGGCCTTGGAGAAGGAGACCGGCATCCGATTTGCGACAGCCCCGCTCCTCCTCGGCAACCCATACAGCGTGTTGGCCGACAGGCTCACTAGCGCCGTGGTCGTCGGTCCCTCCATGGTCCGAGGCACAGCCTGCGATCATCTCGCTTTCCGTTCCCCCGGCTTGAACTGGGAAATCTGGATCGACAGCGGTTCGAGCGCCCTGCCGCGACGGCTGGCGGTCACGTTCACCGACCGGACGAACTTCCCGCGCACGCTGGTCGAGTTTTCCGACTGGAACCTCCATCCCCGGCTCTCTCCCGGAGAGTTTGTTTTCCGCAAACCGCCCGCAGCCACCGAGATCCCGTTTCTTTCCGTTTTGAAGTCCGCCGGACGCTGATTTCCCCAACCCAGAAACTGATCATGAAACCCTCTTTCTCCCTCTTCGCGATACCTGCTCTCCTCACGGTTCTTTCGCTCACCCAATCCGGCTGCACCGGCTACTACGAGTCCGGTCCCGCCCCCGCCTACTACGGTCCCTCGCCTGTGATCGCATGGGGGGGTGCCGGATTCTACGGCGGCACGTATTACGGCACCAGCCGCGCCTATTACAACAGCTCGTATTATCGCGGGGCCAATGGTGCCGCCTACCGCACCCCGTATTCCAACGGCGGTTACTATGACGGGGCGCGTGGTTCCGCCAACTGGCACAACGGTTCGGGCAGCGCGAGCGGGTGGCGTGGTGGCTCGGCGGACTGGGACAACGGTTCGGGCAGCGCCGAGGGCTGGCGCGGCGGCTCGGCGGACTGGAATCATGGCTCCGGCAACGCGAGCGGGTGGCGTGGTGGCTCCGCATCGTGGAGCGGCGGATCCGGCTCTTGGAGTGGAGCCCGCGGGCGTTCCGGCTCCTTCCACCGCTGATGGTCAACGAGGCCGGGGGGATTGATGGGATGAACCGGAACGCCACGATGGTCCAGTGTCGTCCGCCAAGCAGATGACATATCCCAATCGTGCGACAGCTTTTGTTTTTTTGTAGAGGCCCTTGTGTCAAGGGCCTGTGGAAGCCGATAGGCGGTTGGCACAACCGCCTCCACAACATAACCAACAATCCGCTTTGGGCGAACTACACTGGGATGGCGGGGAGCATGGGCACCGATGGTCTGCTAGCCCGTCAGACAACAGATTGGGTTGCTTCTTTGGGGGGCAAGCCGAAGACGGGACTCGAACCCGTGACCTATCGATTACGAATCGATTGCACTACCACTGTGCTACTTCGGCAGGAACGACAGTATTGCCACAAAGGGCTGCGGCTGCCAAATGCAAAAAATTCCCGTCCAAAAATCCTTCCCCACCGGCATTCCGAACCCGATCGTTTTGCGATTCATCGGATCTGGGTTCAATCGAAGGCGCGATGCCGATAAAATAAAAAGCACCGGGAGACCTTTCTCCCGGTGCCTTTTGGTAAAGTTTTGTCAGGGATCAGCGCCGACGAAAGTCGCCGCCGCTTCGTCCGCCGCCACCGCCACCGCCACGACGATCATCGCGGGAGTCACGGCGAGGCCCATCGAAACGTCCTCCGCCTCCGCCGCCACCGGCGGGACGATCTTCCCGCGGACGAGCTTCGTTGACGGTCAGCGCGCGCCCGTCGAGGTCTTTCCCGTGAAATGCGGAAACGGCCGCTTGAGCTTCCGCATCGCTGCCCATCGTCACGAAGGCGAACCCGCGCGAACGTCCGGTGAATTTATCCTGCATCAGCATCACTTCGGAAACAGTGCCGCACTGAGAGAACAGGTCTTGAATGGCGATCTCGGTCGTGTTGAACGACAGGTTGCCGACGTATAGTTTGTTACCCATGGTAGTATTGTTAAAACGCATTGGGATCGGAGACTGTTCCCGACTACCGGGTTTCAAACCGCCGCCGGATTCTTCCGCACAGCGCATTCACCAAATCACGACCTCATCTGCTGGATGCGCTTATTGTCGGTTTTTTTGATTTTGGCAAATGATTTCTTGGGGAATTTATTTCCTGCCATTGACGGGGAGCCTTGTTTTTTTGAGAGTCTGTAACCGATGCCCCGATTCCGGCCGCTCCTGATCCTGGTTTTCTCGCTCGCAGGCTTTTCCTCCGCCTGGTCCGAGGAGGAAATCCGCGTGCCGTTTAATTTCCAGTGGGGCGAGTCTGCCCAGCGGCTGGAAGACAGCCTGGCAAAGGTGCAGGCCCGGGTGGTCGAGAGGAAAACGGTCCAGAACCGCAATGTCCTCGTTGTGGAGGGAATCCCACAGAAGCTCCTTCAGCGCGTCCTGTTTTATTTTGATTCCGACTCCTTGAACGAAATCGAGCTTCATTACGGGGATGTTTCCTGGGACTCGCTCCAATACGCCCAGTTTTTCGACCAGACCCGGCGGAACATCGACACCCGATACGGCATGGGGCGAGTCATCGCGCGCCAGAAAACGAGGGAGGGAGAAATCCTCCAAACCCTGATCGGCTACCAATGGGTGCAGGCGACGACGTCCCTGCAACTTTTTCTCTACACCGCCGAGAAAGGGGCCGAGAGCATCCGCGTGCTGAGCCTCCACTACAAGGGGGTCTGACGGAGCGGCAATGGATGCGGCGGGAGTCACGGGGATCGTCTGGCGGCGGGTGCTTCCCGGGAAAGAAGCGCAAGCGGAGGCGGTCATGCGGGAGGTCATGCTGCTGGCGCGTCAGGCCGAGGGGTTCCTCGGGTCGGAGATTTTCCCGCCGATTCCCGGCGTCCAGGATGCCTATGTCGTGCTCTACCGGTTCGGACGGGGAACCCATCTGCGGCAGTGGCTGGCCTGCGGGAGGCGTCAGGAATTGCTCCGGGAAATTGACGGGCTGCTGGTCGAACCGGCGCTCGAGTTCTTTTTTGCCCACGGACGGAAGCAGTCCGGATCGGCCTCGTCGGTTTTCGCGTATCGCATCCGCCCTGACAGGGAAGCGGACTTCCAGGATTGGCGACGCCGCATCCTTGAAGAGGTGCGGACGTGGAAGGGATTTTTGGGCACGGAATCCTTCGATGCGCTGGACAGTGTGGAACCCGAATTCATCGTGGTGGTGCGTTTCGACAGCCGGGCCAATCTGGACGAGTGGCTGAAGTCGAAGGTCCGGAACGCCTTCATGAAGGAGGTCCGCGCGTATGTGCATCATTACACCCTGCGCCGCATCGGCAGCGGGTTTGAAGGCTGGTTCGACACCTCCGAAAATACGGTGCCACCTGTGCGCTGGCGTCAGTCGCTGGTGATTTTATCCGCGCTGTTTCCGGTCATCATGGTCATGCGGGAGTTGCTTTCGCCGATCTTTCTGGTGCTCCCATTGCCCGTCGCTTTTCTCCTTCTCCTGTCTCTCGACATGGCTTTCCTCACGTATGTGGTGATGCCTCGCTATTCCCGTCTGATGAATTTCTGGTTGAGGCCTGCAGCGGATTTCACCTGGCGCGGCGAGCTCACCGGGGGGGGCCATCATCGCCGGGGTCATCGGCCTCACCCTGCTTGGCTTTCTCCTCTTCGGACGATTGGCGTAATGCGGTTTGGAGCGGCGTTCTGTCGCACAGTTCTCAAGCTTCAATCCGAACAGCGTCAGCCAAGCTCCCCCATGCGCCCGAGACGGTAATCCTCGAAGGCCTGTTGGATTTCCGTCCGGCTGTTCATCACGAACGGGCCTTGCCCGACCACCGGCTCGTCGATGGGTTCGCCATCCATCACCAGGAGCGAGCCCCCGGTCTTTGCTTCCACCGTGATGCCGTCTCCGGCGCGCGTGAAGTCCCGCGAGTGGAACTCCTCATGGACGATGCCATTGCCGGCCGTCATCCATTGCACATCGCCCGCGCCGATTTTTCCGCCGCCGCCGCTGGAGTCGCGGTGTTCCAATTCTCCTTGATAGGCAACCGTCACGGTCTCGAATCCCTTGTGCGGATGTGCGCCCACTCCACGCTTTTCGTTGCCGGGCGCGAAGGGATGCGGCGCGGCGTAGTCGAGAAGCAGGAACGGGCTCAGCTCGCGGCCGAGACCGTTGTAGTCGAAAACCGGGCGCACGGGAAACCCGTTGCCGACCCAGTGCATGCCCGAACTCCGGTGGATGCGAAGCAGGTTTTTCATAACGTATCGGCTGGGTTTGAAGGCGCTCATGATTCCTTTCGGTTTTTTGTGTTTGGTCGTTCGATTGGGAACACCGCCACCATAGCGCACGAGCCGTCGCGCCCGAAATACTTTGCCGCTTGGCTCACCATGCCGAACGGGTATGCTCGTCAACGAATGGAACTCCGCCACCTCCGATACTTTATCGCCGCCGCCAGGCGCACGAAGTCCGCCCGGTGATGAGCAGACGCAAGTCGCAAACCCGCCGACTCCCAAGCCCTTCGGCGACTTCCTGGCTTTCCCGCTCGATCGCGCGGCTGCTGGGCAGGCCGGAAAAATCCCCGCCGCAACCCGCCGTTTCACCCGGAAAAGTCCGGCCTGTCGCGCCGACGAAAGCGGAGACCGCTCTTCTGCGCCCCTTCCCCGGCCTTTCGCCGGACCGCATCCATGTTCCCAAAACGAAAGCCGAATGCGGGGCTGCAGCCGGCGAAATTCATGCGGCGGGTGTCGCCGGATTCGATACCGAGGCCAAGCCGACGTTCCGGGCAGGCGAGAAAAGCGGCGGGCCGCACGTCGTCCAGTTCGCCCTCACCGACAAAGCCTTCATCTTCCAGCTTCACCGCCAGGATTGCCAGAAGGCAGCCGCCGACCTCATCGCCTCGGAACACGTCCTGAAAGTGGGCTTCGGATTGAAGAACGACCACGGTCAAATCCTGAACCGTCTGGGAGTCAAACCCAACGCGGTTCTCGACTTGGACCACATCTTTCGAAAAAGGGGTTACAAGGGGCAGATCGGCGTGCGTGCGGCGATGGGTGCCGTGCTCCAACTGAGTTTTCCCAAATCCAAGTCCATCACCACCAGCAATTGGGCGGCCACCGAGCTCACTCGCCGGCAACTCCTCTATGCCGCCAACGATGCCTTCGCCGCCCTGAAAATCATGGAAGCGCTCGATCTCAAACCTGCGGAGATCCCTGGCAGGCGTTGATGAATGTCTCGGACGTTCAGGCCTTTTTCACGAAGCAGGCTTTGAGTCCGACGGCAATCCCGTCCACCTTGCAGTCGATTTCGTGATCCCCGTCCACCAGGCGGATGGGTTTGGACTTCGACCCGCCTTTGAGCACCTGGGAACCTTTCAGCGGCAAATCCTTGATCAGGATGACACAATCGCCGTCGGCGAGCACGTTGCCGTGGGCATCCTTGACGACACGGGCTTTTTCCGGTTCGGGGGCGCGATCCCACTCGTGCCCGCAGGTCATGCATTCCCATTGGTCGGCATGTTCCAAAACGTCGGTCATCTCGCACATCGGGCAGGCTGGTTTGCTCATAAGGAAACACGGTATCCCAGCCCCGTTCCCGGACTCAAGTGCTCACTCGTGCGGACGGGCTGTTAAAGAACAAAGTTTTCCCTCCGACTCGCTTCCGGTGTCCCCCTGCGGTCAAAAAATCGGCTTTACCTCAACTGCAACCACAGCGTCCTGGCTCCCTCGCCTGCCGGAAAATCCGGCAGCGGAGGTTCGTGGGAAAGGTCTCCGCCGAGCCTCGCCACCTTCAACACAAAGCGGGCGGTCCTCTCGAGCGTCGGCAGGTCGAGCTTGGTGCAGTTGGTGGAAATCAAGAGGGCGGCCTTGGGGGCCGCCAGTTCCAGCGCGGTGCGCAGCAGATCCTCGACCTGCTCCTCCACCTGCCAGCGTCGCCCCCGGTTTCCCAGCGAAAACGTCGGGGGATCGAGGATGATGAGATCAAATTTTTCCCCCCGCCGCCCGAGCCGCGGCAGGACATCGAGCACGTCGTCCGCCAGAAACCGGTGCCCGTCGAGCGGAAGCCCGTTCAGCCCGAAATTTTTCCGGCCGCGGTCGAGAGATTTCTTTGAAAGGTCGATGCTCAGCGTCCGCGCCCCCGCCATCGCCGCCACAACGGAAAACGAGCAGGTGTGGGCAAACGTGTTGAGCATCTGCCGGGGGGCGAGCTTTCGCACGTGGGCGCGGTTGGCCCGCTGGTCGATGAACAGCCCCGCCGAATACCCCGCCCCGAAGTCGATGCCGTAACGCACGCCCCGCTCGGTCACCACGGCATGAAGCGATGCCGCCGGATCGCCGGCCATGAGCACCGGAGCGACCCGCTCCGCATTCTGCCGGGGCAGAAACCGCGAGAACACGCGCCCGCTGCAAAACCCCGTGCGCGATTCCCATTCGCGGAGTCCCGCGAAGGCTGCGTCCCGCGCCGTTTCGGTCTTGAAAGAAATCAGGACATCGCCTCCGAGCCGTTCCACCCAGGCATCCGGGGCCGTAAACAACCGGTGGGCCGACGTTTCCCCCGCCTCGAATGCCGCAAAAAGTTCGGAAGAAATCCAGCAATTCATCTGACTTCCGGGTTTGGTTGGCGGCACGCGTGCAATGCTCGGGAGCAGCGGGAAATGTGTCAATCCATTCGCCATCCATTTCCCGTTGTTTTTCACTCCTTACATTCAGGATCTGCTTCAGTGCTTTTCAGATAAAACGGCCCTGGGCAGCACGATGGAGTAGATCAGGCCATCGGTCTTCTTGGTTTCGCTCGTCAATCTTCCGCCGTGGTTCTTGGCGATGAAAAAACAGGAAACCAGAAAAACGCCGAATTGCCGGGGATCGGTTCCCCGCAAATGAAAGGGATGCAGCAGGTTCGCGGCAGACTTCACGCCGACCAGCGGAACGTAATCTTCGAATTCCAGCTTCACGCAACGTCCGCGCGAGCTCTGTTCCTCGGCGGACAGCCGGACGCTGACCCTGCTTCCCGGTGGGAGGGAGACAAGCTCTTCCGCAATCATGAAACGCAGCATTTTCTCGATCTGGGCGGCAACGCCGCAGACGGGCGGAATGTTTCCCTCGGCTTGTATCTCCAGGCTCAATTTCCTTTGCTCGCGCATGAGTGCGGTTTCGCGCAAAACCCCGTCCAAAATCACCCCGATGTCCACGGAATCAAAGGAATCGCGCGAGATGGTCCCGCTGATTTCCTGCAACTCCGCGAGCGTCGATGTGACTTCCGTGATGTGCTTTTTCAGGCTCTGCAAAAACTCGAGCGGCAGCGACTCTGTGGCGCGGTAGTTGCCGATCAGCTGGTCGATGAGAAAGACGACCGGGCAAATCGCGTTGTTGACATAGTGGCCGATCTTGGAAGCGATCAAGGCGCTCCTGGTGACGCTGTGGTCGAGGGCGGACTGTTGGAAAGTCGGCCGCGCGTGCCCATCGGCCTCGCGCTCGCGGACAATGGCACCACGGCAGGCAAAGGCCCTCGCCAACGTGTCCTCGAGTTCGGGGATATTCCACGGCTTGGAGACAAAAGAAAAAACGGCACCGGAATTGATGGCCCGCACGAGGGTCTCGACATCCGAGTAGGCCGTGGTCAGGATCCCCAGGCTCCCGGGGAAATGCTCCCGCACGTGCCCGAGCAAATCGAGCCCGTTTCCGCCGGGCATTCTCTGGTCGGAAACCACGACCCCGATTTGCCCGCCGCAGGTTCCCAAAACGACCAAGGCCGCAGGCAAAGAAGACGCCGTGTGAATCCTGTAGCGCCCGCCGAAAGTTTTGAGAAAATACTTCAGCGCGAGCGGCTCGTCATCGACGACGAGAATATGCTGGCTGTCCGGCATCGGTTTTTTTCGCGGAGGGATCAGATGGAAGCAATGTCCCAGTGCTCGAACACACTGCGGAGCGCTTCAAGAACGTCATCCGGAGTCGCCGCCTGTGGCGACAAGGCAAACCGATGGTCTCCGCTTCCAGGCTGCCGCACGACAAGGGTCAATGGGATGCCCGCCTCGGCGAACATCCAGAACAATCCGAGCAAGAGCACGGAACTTGGCTGCGGGTCCCCGCCAAAAAGGATTCCCGCAAGCTCCCCGGCAAATCCGGGCGCGGACGGGGAAAGGGTCACTTCCACATCCTCCGCGGTCTTCACGGCCTTCGCGACATCCCCGGGAAGCGACGAGAGGAACCCGCCGAGCGCGGCCGCCAAATCCTTCCCCCCGGCCCCGAGCCGGGAGACCTGTTCGCATTCCGGGGGGATGGGTCCCATTCCGCCCTTGTCCACGAGCATCGCCTTGATCTGCCCCCCCGTATGAAGCTCCCTGCGGATCAGCGCGGCGGCATCAAACTGCTCCGCCCGAAAAACATCCCCCCCCTCCTGCCTTGGAGGCGGCAAGGCCTCCAGGGAGCGCACGAACGAGAACAAAGCGTTTCTGAAGGCCCCCTCCGAAGTCCCGGGCCCGGTCCCGAACGCCAGGAGCAGCCACTTGACCCGGTCGCAGCAGAGGATCCGCTGCAACGTGGTCATCTTGAGGCGGAGGAGCTGGTTGCGCTCGGTGAGGATTTGGTAATAGTCCGCCGCACGCTGCAGGACCATCTCGAGCTCCGTCACATCCCAAGGCTTCACCACATACTGGTAAATGTAGCCCTTGTTCACCGCGAGGATGGCGCTGTCGAGATCGGAGTAGGCAGTGGTGAGAATCCTCACGACCTGCGGAAACTCCTCCCGCACCACTCCCAGGACCTCCGCCCCGATCATGCCCGGCATCCTCTGGTCGGAAACCACGATGCCGATTTTCCCCGCCTCTTTCCGGAGAATGGCGAGACCTTCCTCGCCGGACGAAGCCGTGTGGACGGAAAACTTCGGGGCGACGGCCATGCGGAAATACTTGAGGGCCTTCTCTTCATCATCGATGTAAAGCACGCTGCAGCGGGATTGTGGTGTCTGGTTCATAATGTTTGGTCGGGTGGTTTTGGCAGAGGGAGCGTGAAAGTAAAAACAGCGCCTCCACCGGGTTTGTTTCCGGCACCGATGGTGCCGCCATGCGCCTCCATAATCGTATGGCAGATGCTGAGACCCATGCCCATGCCGGACCCCACTTCCCTGGTCGTGAAAAACGGCTCGAAGACCCGCCCGAGAATGGCGTCCGGAATCCCCGGCCCGGAGTCGGAAACCGATACCGTCACCGCTCCCGCAGAAGCGGTCGCGTCCACGGAAATCCGCTTTCCGGCATCCGGCGGCAGACCGGCGACGGCTTTTCCGGCATTGCTCAGAAGGTTCATAAAAACATGGGTGATCTGGGTCTTCTGGCCCCGGACCAGAAGCGTCTCCGGAATCTCCACTTCCATGTCCGCCCCGGCAATCTCATTTGAAAGAATTTTTCTGGCGGAATCGAAAACCTCCCGCAGGGAAAAAATTGTCTCCGTCCCCGGCTTTTCCGGATAGGCGAAATCTTTGAGATGCGTGATCACGTCGCGAACCCGCTGCATCCCCTCCTCGATGTCGGCCAGAATTTCCCGGATTTCCGGGCTCAGCCCGGCATCGAGCTTTTTGGCGAATGAGACAGCGGTCAGCGTGTAGTTGAGCGGGTTGTTGATTTCGTGGAGAATCCCCGCGGAGAGAGAGCCGAGCGCATTCATCTTTTCGCTCTGGATCAGCAGGGTTTCCGTTCGCTGCAGTTTTTCCAGGGTTTCGGAAAGTTCGGCGTTCCGCACCCGGAGTTCGATCTGTAGCTGGGAGGAACGCAGGAGATTGAGGACGCGGGTTTTGACTTCCGCAGTGCTGAAGGGCTTCGTCAGGAAATCGTCGGCACCCGCGCGGAGGGCCTGGATCTTGGATTCCTCGTCGATGCGGGCCGTGAGCAGCATGATCTTGAGGTCCGCCAGGGAGGCGTCGGCCCGCAGGTCGCCGCAAAGGCTCAAGCCGTCCCTTCCCGGCATCATCCAGTCGAGCAGGACGACGCGCGGATGGTATTGCTCCACCAGTTCCCGGACCATCCCTCCATTCCTGGTCTGGACAACCCGGTAATCGGACGAAAGCAGGGAAACGATATACTGGAGCATGTCGCGCTCATCATCCGCCACGAGCACGATCTCACCGGAATCCCCCACGACCGGCAGCAATTCCGAGGTGTCCCCGCCGATATTCCTCCACGTCCTGTCCGCCGACCGGAAGGCCTTCTCGAACGGCTCCTCGGGCCCGGCATCCCGCGACAAGGCGACCCCGCCGCCAACAGCCTCCCTGTCATGCGGCAGGACCACCCGGAAGGTGCTCCCCTTCCCCACGACGCTCTCCACCTCGATCCTCCCACCGTGTTCCGTCACGAGATCCTTCGCCAGCGCCAGGCCGATCCCAACGCCCTGGAACTGGTTGGACGAGTTGCTCCCCACCTGGTGGAAGCGGTCGAAAATCTTCGCGAGATCTCCGGCGGGAATTCCGACGCCCGTATCCGCCACCTCGATGCGGGCCTCCTCGGGCGTGCAATCCCATCGCACCGTGATCGTCCCCGAAACCGGAGTGTATTTGATCGCATTGGTCAGCAGGTTGAGGACCACCTTTTCCATCCGGGCAGGATCGGCCAGCATCTCGTCTTCCTCATCGCCTTTCTCCACCCGGATTTTCAGGCTTTTGGACAGCCCAAGGTGCTTCACGGAATCCACGATCCCCCTCAGAAAAGCCCCCAGCGAAAGATTTCGTTTGCGAAGAACCTCGGCCCCCTGCTCCAGCCGCATCAAATCGAGCAGATCGTTGATCAGCTTCAGCAACCGGAGCGCATTTCCGTGAACAAGGATCAGCCCCTCGTGCACCCGCGCATCCAGGTTTTCGCCCCGGCTCAACAGCGTCTCCACCGGCCCGAGAATCAGGGTCAGCGGAGTCCTCAGCTCATGGCTGATATTCGAGAAAAACTGCGTTTTGGCCCGGTCCATGTCCTGGAGCGTCCGGTTTTTTCCGTCCAGTTGATGACGGAGTTCAAACTCGTCGAACCGCGCCTTGGAACGGAAATAGGTGGACGTGACACAGATGACGGCCGTGATCGTGACAAAGTAGCTGTTGTTGAAGAAAATCGAGAAGGCCGAACCGGAAATACCCTCGGCGTGGGCAAAACAAGCCAGGGTATAAAATACCAGCGAAAGAACGCAAACGAGCGCCGTCTCGAAAGCGGTCCAAGGCAACAGGGTCGCCATGATCAGAATGACAAGATTCAGGCCTGCGTAATATGGCGACACGGCACCTTCGGTCAGGTAGATCATCACGCAGAACGACAGGTTGACAACCAACGTCGACAGGACGCCCAGCGTTTTTACGACGGGCAGACGGGTTCTGTTCTTCCCGGCCAACAGAGAAAAAACAAAAGCGGCCAGAATCAAATCCACGGCGAGGCGGATGAGGAGGAA
Organism: Terrimicrobiaceae bacterium; assembly: GCA_041675465.1. Lineage (GTDB taxonomy): Bacteria > Verrucomicrobiota > Verrucomicrobiia > Chthoniobacterales > Terrimicrobiaceae > QYQL01. Next base: position 21,880 of record JBAYTU010000028.1, read on the forward strand.
CTCCCAGATTTTCGAGGGATAGACGAAGTAGTCGAGAACGATGCCGGCCGGCATGCAGACCAGCGCGACAACATCCGCCACGATCACATACCTGGCACGCAGATGACAGTCATACCGTTCATACGCCTCGCGCAGAACCGATGGGCTCTCGCTCATGAGGCTTTTCGAATCGTCATGAAGACGTTGACCCCGCTGGCATCCGCGAACACCTCGTAGTCGGAATCCCGCGGAGCCAAAGCCCCGAGCTGCTGCTCATCACGGTAAATGAGATACCAATCGAGCAGGTGCTCCATGGTGTAGCGATCGGGATTCTTGGGATGCACATTCGTCGTGAGCAGCAATCCGCCGGGACGAACCCATGCGTGGTAGAGCTGCACAAGATTCCGGCAAACATTGTCCGGAAAATAGTCAAAAAGACCCGCACAATAAATCATGTCGTAAGTGGGCAGGAATCCCTCCCGCTCCTGGTGAACATCCTTGAGCAGTTCATCGATGGATTTCTTGATGAACTTCACGACGGGTTTGCGCCCGGACGCCTCCATGGAGAGGGCCGCCCTTTGCGTCGTGTAGGCGATGGTCTCGTCATTGAAATCCATGAGGTGAATTGCGCACTGGTCCGCACCGGCATGGTTGCGGATGAACCTCTGCACCTCCACCGCCGGGCCGCAGCCAATTGTCAGAACAGTAAAAATCCGTTGCTCTTCGGCCACCCGCTCCGCTTCGGCGACAAGGTTTTCCTCGAGGATCCGCACCCGGTTTCTGTGCGCCACGGCTGCGGCCACATCGGTCGTCAGATCATGAAAGATTCTGGCGTAAGTGTTGTTTCCCACGCTCTCGGACTCTTTCAGCATCATGTTCACCATTTCATAGTCGCCGGCATACCCGAGTGGCTTGCTAAACGACCGGTAGGCAAACGGAGCGCACAACATGAACGGATGAATCTCCCTCTGCGCAAACGCCTTGTAAACCAGCACGTCTTCCTCGGATACCTTTGATGCCTCCCCCTCGAACAGGCGCATGAATTCGCCCATCTTCCCGGCAACCGGACCTTCTAGAGAAGAGCGGAAGAGCGTGTTCTTTCCCTCATCGGAAGCCGTGTTGATCGACATGGCGGTTTCGGCCTCCTCGATCCAGCGGCTGATCTCGGCCAGAAAATTCGCGAATTTGTTGACGACGAGCTGATACGATTCTGAAATGTGCAGCCCCTCCTCCCAATCCGAAATGAAACGTCCGGCCTCCTCCCGCAGCGCATCTCCCGGCTGAAGGTGGGCCAGGCTGCTCCATGAGTCGGTAAGCGTCACCGAGGCAATGATCATCAGCCCGGTCGTGACAATGCTCGTAACAACTCCCTTGCCCCGGTAGATCACCCGTTCGCCCCGGACGACAACAAGCTCCTGGAGCACCTCGCTCAGTTGGATAATCGAAAATGGATTGTAGACTTCGAACACGGCGAGAGATCGCGACACGTGGATGAGAGTGCCGCGTCCTGTCACACCCGAGGTGTTGGTGAATGTGACCAGACTGTCTATTCCTGCCAGAGATTTTTCCACGTTTGTTTGAGGTTGGGTTCCGTTTGGTGATTTCGAAACCGGTTATTTCCAAAGCCGCTTTTCCGCCATCATTGCGAGTTGTTCGACATTGGGGCCTTTAAGAAATTCCATCGCAGAGAAGCTGACCCCGAGGCCTTCCTTGATCCCCAGTCCCAGTTCGAGAACCATCAGGGAATCGACTCCCATTTCGTTGAGCTTCCTTGTCAGGGAAACCGCTTCCTTGGACATCTTGAGTGTCCCGGCCAGGATATCCTGGAGCCGACCCTGCAACGCCATCAGTCTTTCCTCCTTCGGGAGCCCGGCAAGTTCCGCCCGCACAGCGGCCGCAACGCCGCCGCCATCGTCCCCGTTGGACCCGGAGCCGAGACCTTGGAACCGGCGATCTTCGGCGATTTTAGGATTGGCCTCGCGCCACCGCCCCCAGTCCACAAGAAACACGCCCGATTGCGCCCTGTCCCCGCAGATGATCTTGTCCATGGCTTCAAAAGCCTGATCGTTTTTCAAACCGGTGATGCCCCCCGCAGCGAGAGCTGCCTCCAGGCGCCCGTCACGGGCCACGACGCCCGATTCCGAAAGTGCCCCCCAATTGATGGAGAATGCGGGCAGCCCGCGACTGCGGAGAACATGAGCGAGATTGTCCAGAGAGCTGTTTGCGGCGACGTAGTTTGTCTGTCCGCTGTTGCCGACCACGGCGGAAACGGAGGAGTAAAATACGAGAAAATCCAGGGTTTCGGACAGTTCCAGCGCCTGCGCGAAATTCCAGGCCCCGGCGACTTTTGGGAAAAACACCTTTCTGAAACGCTCCGGAGTCATGTCCTCCATCATGGCATCATCCAGCACCATGGCCGCATGAAGGACACCCCTGAGAGAATATGAACCGTCGTGGCAGGCGGCTGCCAATTCCCTCACCTGCGCAGGGTCGGTCACGTCGACGGACAAAACCTCCGCTTTTGCACCTGCGGCACCGATCTCCTCGAGGATCCGGTCGACCCCTGGTGCCTTGGCTCCAGACCGGCTCACGAGGACGACCTTCCCCGCGCCCTGCCTGGCAAGCCAGACGGCACTCAACGCCCCGAATCCGGATGTGCCGCCGGTCACGATGTAGCACCCGTCCGGACGAACGACCGGGCGGTTCGAAACCCTCCGGGGCACGTCAACCTCTCCGGACGAGAAATCCACAAGCAACTTCCCGAGGTGGCGGCTCCTGGCCATTTCTTCAAAGGCTTCCGCTATCGAGGACGCAGGGAAAAACTTTGTGGCGGGAAGGTGGAAGTCCCCACTCGCGAAACGGGCGAATATTTTTTCCAATGTTTCCCGGACGAGCTCCGGGGTTTCCTTCATGAGTCTGTCGATATCGAGAGAGGTGAAAGTCAGATTCCGATGAAATGCCCGCAGGGGAAGTCCGTTGTCCTCGGAGATATCCTTCTTGCCCACTTCGATATAACGGCCGCCGCTGCGGAGCAGTCCCAAGCCCGCGTGGAGCGCCTGGTTGGTCTGGGCTCCAATCACCACATCGACCCCACCCCCGTCAGTCGCTTCCTGGATTTGTCGGAAAAAATCCAGGTTGCGGGATGAAAAGACGTGGACAATTCCGAGATCCCGGAGGAACTGTCGCTTCTCTTCCGAGCCGGCCGTCGCAAAAATCTCCGCACCGGCCCAACGGGCAATATCGATGGCGGCAAGCCCCAGACCGCCCGTGCCATGGTGGATTAAAACCTTCTCTCCGCTTTTCAAACGGGCCAGATCGACGAGACCGCGATAGGCCGCGAGATACACGACGGGAATCCCTGCCACCTCCGGCCCGAGGTTCCCGGGAATTTTAATCGTGAAAACCTCGGGAACAATGGCGAAGGACCGAAACCCGTCCCGGAGCATGGACACCACGCGGTCGCCAGTCTGGAACCTGCTCCCCGGCCCGCACCGCAAAATCGTGCCGACGCATTCCATGCCGATGGCGCTTCCGTTGAATGTGTCTTCGGTTGCCGAGGGATGGAGGCGACCTTCCACTTTGAGAAGGTCCTTGTAGTTGAGCGATACGGCCTCCACGCGGATTTCCAGCTCTCCGGCTCCAGGCTCTCCGCGCACATCGTCCTCATAGAAAAGCGAACCGGATTTCCCCGGCGTCCCCAGCCGCAACACAACCGGCTCCCCGAGGGATTTTTTCGTCGTCTCGGCAACCGCCCCATTCTCCGCGACAACCCGCAGGACATTTTCGAATTTCCTTCCGCCCCGGATGGCGGTTTCCCCGGTTGTTCCCGCAAGGATTTCCCTTGCGAGCCACCCGGCTTCCCGGGAATCCCGACTCGCCGGGAGGTCCACGCTGCGGCAGCGGATGTTGGGATATTCGTTTTGAGCGACGAGCCCGAGAGCCGCAACGGCGGATGCCGCAGGATTCGTGATCTCCTCCTCCACCCCCTTCGCGCCCCGCGTGACAAGTGTCAGATCCCTTTCTCCGGCTCCGGCAGCACCGGCCGCCTGGAGAAAAGCCAGCGCCGATTCGCTGAGCGAACACGCGTCGGCAGCCTCATTGCCGCTGACTCCCGGAGAACCGGACGCAAAAAATACCACCCGGTTCCGGACAGGCTCCTTCAAAAGAATCTCACGATACCCCTCAGTGCTCGCGACGCCGTTCAAATGCAGCGCGGAGTTCTTAAAATGGACTGAGAGACTCCTGGCAAGCTCCGCTTCGGCACTTGCTTCTTCACAGAGAATCAAAATATCCCCGCCTTGTGAATGCGGCGCTTCTTCCGCGTCCGACTCCACCCAGGCGGATTCATAATACATCGCAGGCTTCACCGCTTCCAGTCCGGTCTCGATCACCTGGCAGGAGATCCGGCGCGCAAACGCAAAGACCTTTCCGTCGCTGCCGGTCAGCCACACGTCGGCCACGATCAGCGAGTCGGACTGGCTGGTGATCCTGCCGGAAGCAAAGCATTCCCCGACGTCCGGACGGGAAAAATATTGGAACTGGTCGAAGGAGAACGGAACAAAAAGCCGATCACCCTCCGAACAGAAAAGCACCGCCTGCAAGGCCGCGTCAAACAGCGTCGGATGCAAGGGATGCGAAGGGCTGTCCAGTGTCGCGGCGGCGTCGATTGTTAAAAAGAAACAGTTTTCGCCGACCAGGACCTCTTTGGTTGGACGGAACATCGGCCCGTAAAAAAGCCCGCGCCTCTCGAGGCGATCATAAAAATCGCCAACGGGCACCTCCCGGGGACACTCACTCCTCAACGAGGGAAGGTCCAGCAATGGCGCGACAACTTCCGTTTGCGGATACATGCGGCCCCTGCAATGACGCTGGATGCTGTCTTCCTCCCCCTCGACGCGGCTGGAAATGTTGAAGGCACCGTTGTCCGCATGAAAAGCGGTCACGAGGTATTGGAGTTTGGAATAATCGACAACGAGCACCTTTTCGAAGCTGACATTCTCAAGGATGACCGGAGCGCTGCCGTGGATTTGTGAACAAAGGGCAAGCGCCGCCTCCACGTATCCCATGCCGGCGAAAACCTTCTGATCCTGGACGCCGTGGTCGAAGAGGAAGGGAAAATAGTTGCGGTTGATCTCGACTTCCCAGGTTGTTTCGGATCCCGGAAGTGTCCGGTTCAAATAAACCGGCCCCGGCAACCCGAGCCGCTCCATTTTTGACCGGTCGGATTCCATCCAGTGGGATTCCCTCTGCCACGGGTAATGAGGCAATGGCAGAAGGTTGCGACCGGATGGTGCAAGGGCGGTCCAATCGGGCGAAAATCCGGCGCAGTAAAGCGCGGCGACGGTTTTCAGCAAACCGATCTGCTCCGGATCCTTGCGGCGCAAGGAGAGGAAACAGGTCGCCTTCGCTTCCAGATGGACCGCGCATTCCTTGATCGAATTCCCAAGGACGGGATGCGGGCCGACTTCCAGAAAATGCGTGTATCCGTCTTTGAAAAGGCACTGTATCGCTGCGGCAAAATGCACCGGCTGCCTGACATTCTGCCACCAGTAGTCGGCCCCCCAATCGGCTGCGGGAACCCGCATGCCATATGCCGTCGAATACAGGGGAATGAGCGGCTCACGGGGCCGGAGCCCGGCAAGGGATTCCAGCAGTTCCTCGCGCAGCGGATCCATTTGAGGGCTGTGATAGGCCACTTCGACGCGCAAAAATTTCTGGAAAATCTCCTCCTTCTCCAAACCCGCTGCAATCGCACGCAGTTCATCCGCATCGCCGGACAGTGTCACGGCTCCGAAACTGTTCACGGCGGCAATCGAAACGCCGCGCGATCCGGCAATCCGTTTCAGAGCCTCGGCTTCGGGCAATCCGACTGCCAGCATGGCTCCGCGCCCGGCCATCGTCTGTTGGAGGCGACTGCGGTGAAAACTCACCCGCACGGCCTCTTCCAAGGAATACACGCCGGCAACATACGCCGCGACCACTTCGCCAACGCTGTGGCCCACGACCGCGGCAGGGCGGATTCCAAAAGATTCCCACAGGCGGGTGAGTGCGACCTGAATGGCGAAGTTGGCCGGCTGGGCCACCTCGGTGCGCTCCATTCTCGACTCCGTCTCGCCAGCAATCATCGCCTCGCGCAGGGACCATCCCGAAAGTTTGTGGAAATGGCCGTCGATCTCGTCGATCACCGCCGCGAACACCGGCTCGGTCCGTATCAGTTCCTGGCCCATGCCCCACCACTGCGGTCCCATGCCGGTGTAAACAAAAACAAGCCCTGCCGAGACGCCCGACGCGGCGGTCCCGACCACCAAACCGTCGTGCGGTTCCCCCGTGGAGGCGGCAATCCATTCCTCGCGGATTTGTGAGAGGTCTCCGCCCATGGCCACACACCGGAAATCCAGGTGGCTGCGACGAAACGCCGCGGTGAAGGCGAGATCCTGAATGGAACCTCCGAATCCCTGCGCGGCCAGAAATGCCATTTTCCCCGTCAAATCCCTGAGGGCTTTCTCGCTCTGGGCGGACAGCGGAATCAGATATGGCCTGCAGGCCTGGGTCTCCGACGTTGCCGGACGGGCAACGGGAGCCGACTCCACGATGACGTGGGCGTTCGTCCCCCCGTATCCAAATGCATTCACGCCGACCAGCAACCCGGGCTTTTCCTCTTCCGAAGGCAGGACCGTTGTCTCGCCCACAACCTCCAGACAATAATCCTCGAAAGGAATTTTCGGGTTCGGGTTGTGAAAATGCAGATTGCGGGGAATCTGCCGGAATTTTACCGCCCCGATGGCCTTCAAAACCCCTGCCACACCTGCGGCGGCTTCCAAGTGGCCGATATTCGTTTTCACCGATCCCACCGGCAGTTTCTTCTTCCGTCCTTCCGAAAAAACCGCGTTCAGCGCCCGCGCTTCCGCCGGGTCGCCAGCCTGGGTTCCCGTTCCGTGCGCCTCGATATAGTCCACTTCGTGCGGCAGAACTCCCGCCCTTTCGTATACGCCCCGCGCGAGTGACTCCTGCGCCTCGCTGTTGGGAAGAGAAATTCCGTCGGTGTGTCCGTCTTGGTTGACCCCGGTTCCACGGATCACCGCATGGATCGGATCGCCGTTTTCCATGGCATCCCGAAGGCGCCTGATCAGGAACACCCCTCCTCCTTCGCCACGCGCATAGCCGGAGGCGCTGACATCAAATGTGTGGCATTCGCCGTGGTCCGCGAGGAAATGCCCCTTGCTCATCATGATCGGATAATCCGGGCGGGTCATGACATTGACCCCTCCCGCTATGACCATGTCGGATTCTCCGGACATGAGGCTCTGGCAGGCATAATGGATGGCCACCAGAGACGAGGAACACGCGGTATCCATCGTCAGGCTGGGGCCTCTGAGGTCGAAGGCGTGCGACAGGCGGTTGGAAAGAATGGTGATCGAAGCCCCGACGGTCGAATGCGAATCGATCAAATACCGGTTCGACGGCTGGATCTGGTGGATCAACTGGTCGATGCAAAACCCGCCGATAAAGACCCCGGTCCGCGAGCCGGCAACTTTGTCCAAGGGAATCCCCGCGTCCTCGAACGCCTCCCACGTCACCTCCAAAAGAAGCCGCTGCTGCGGGTCCATGCAGGCGGCCTCGCGGGGCGAAATCCCGAATGCGAGCGGGTCGAAGAGTTTCACGTCCGCATCCAGCATCGCGAACTTGGGCGCATACATTTTCCCGGGGCGCTTTTGGTCCTCATCGAAAAACTGCCTCGGATCCCAGCGGTCTTTGCGGACGGGCTTCAGCGCGTTTCCGCCGCGAAGCAGGAATTTCCAGAAGGCCTCGAGGGAATTTGCGGACGGTGGCATCCGGCACCCGATGCCGATGATTGCATACTTTTCGTGGTCGGTTGAAGAAGTGCGCACTCGGTTGTGATTACCAGATTTTCTCGAACGCGCGAGTGCAGAATGCAGGACACGCGGGGAATATTTTATCCGCCGGGCATTTACAAGCGCCGCATGGCCTCTACGAATAGGCGGATGTCTTCCGTTCTGCTATCCGCCAAGGACCTCAAACTCGCCTATGGCAACCAAATCCTGCTCAACGGCGTCTCGCTCACCGTGTCGCCGGGCGAGAAGGTCGGGCTTGTCGGGCGGAACGGCTGCGGGAAGACGAGCCTGTTCAAAATCCTCGCCAAAGAGTCGGAGCCGGATTCCGGGGAGATTTCCCTGCGACGCGGCGTGCGCGTCGGGTATCTGCCGCAGGAATTCGAGTTGGACGGCGCGAAGACCGTTTTGGAAAACATCGAGGGGGGTGCGGCGGACCTCGTGGAATGGATGCGGAGATACGAGGAGGGCGACGGTCATGACAACGAACTGCACGACCTGCTCGAACTCATCCAGCATGCGGATGGGTGGAACCTCCAGACAAGGATCCGCGCGGAGGCCGGATCGCTCGCCGCCCCCCCGCTTGATGCTCTGGTCGGACCGCTTTCGGGCGGCGAGAAGCGCCGCGTGGCGCTCTGCCGGGCGCTGGCCTCGCAGCCGGATCTCCTCCTCCTCGACGAGCCGACGAACCACCTCGATTCGGAGACGATCCGCTGGCTGGAGGACTTTCTGCGCGAGTTTCCCGGCGCGCTGATCTTTGTGACGCACGACCGGTATTTTTTGGAGACGATCGCCACGCGGATCATCGAAATCTCGGATGGCCGCGCGTTTTCTCATCCGGGAAATTACACCGCGTTTCTCGAGGCCAAGGCCCTCCGCCGACAGATCGCGGAGCAATCCGAGCGCCGCCGCCAGCGGTTTCTGCGCGCGGAGTTGGAATACGTCCGCGCAGGTGTCCGCGCGCAGAGGTCAAAATCCAAGAACCGCCTGGATGCGTATTATCAGGTGGCGGGGATGGAAGCGCCGCCCGAGGAGCGCGAGATGGACCTGCTCATTCCTCCGGCACCCGAGATTGGAAACACCGCAGTGGATCTCGCCGGAGCGGGGGTTCGCGCGGGCGGAACCGGGCGATGGCTTTTCCGGAACCTGAACCTGTCGCTCAGGGCCGGGCAGTGCACGGGAGTCGTCGGTCGCAACGGCGTCGGCAAGACGACCCTCCTCCGGCTGTGCCTGGGCGAGCTGGAACCGACGGAGGGAAAGGCCACCGTGGGAAAGCGGGTCGTCTTCAACTACATCGACCAGTCACGGATGCAACTGGACGGCCGGGGCACCGTCATGGACGAGGTCTCGGATTCCGGCGAGATGGTCGCCTTCGGAAATCAGACCCTCACCGCCCGCGCGTATCTGCGGCGGTTTCTTTTTGAGGAATCCCGCGTGAAAGAGCGCGTGGAGAAGCTCTCCGGCGGCGAGCGCGCCCGCCTCCTGCTCGCAAAAGTCCTCCGTCACGGCGGCAACGTCATCATCCTGGACGAACCGACAAACGACCTCGACCTCGCCAGCCTCCGCATGCTGGAAGAGGCGCTCGCCCATTTCGAGGGAACAGTCCTCGTCGTCAGCCACGACCGGTATTTTTTGGACCGCATCTGCGACCAGATCGTGGCGTTTGAAGACGGGGGCGTCTTTGTCCAGCCCGGCAACTATTCGTATTACCTCGAAAAAAAGAAGGAGCGCAGCCAGCAGGCCCAATCGTCGCTCAAGGCATTTCCCCCTCCCGCCCCAGCGTCAAAACCCGCGCCGAAACCCAAGCGGCTGAGCTACAAGGAAACGCAGGAGCTCGATGGCATGGAGGAAACCATCCTCACGGCGGAAAATGCGGTCAGGGAAATGGAAACGACACTGGACGACCCATCGTTCTTCGTCTCGCGATCCGCGGAAGCCCCGGCTTTGGTCGAAAAACTCGCCGCCGCAAGGAACGAGGTCGCACGGCTTTACGAAAGGTGGGAGGAATTGGCCGCGAGAATTTGAACGTCCGCAACCCCCGGTGTGTCCAAGGAAACAGACAAAAGATATGAAGAATTATTACAGCAAAATCAACCGCGGCCACTACTCGCTGGGCGACCTCGTTTCCATCGTCGGCTCCTGTGCCCGCGACAGCAAAGAAACCCTTGCCGCCCTGATCGATCTCTTCGAGAGCGGGCGCGTCCAGGTCAAAAACCACGGCCAGTTGAAACGGGTCAAGGTCGCGGTCGCAAGATAGGCGGGGCTCGGTTGTTGCGGATGCCCGATAAAAAGGGATTGTGCCGGGGTGCCTGTCAGGGAATACTTCCCGGCAACCCCCTCCCCTCATGTCGAACCCATCCACCCCCAAAAAAGTCGGTTTCATCGTTTACTTCATCGGCTTCACGGCCGCGCTCGCCGGCCTGCTCTTCGGGCTGGATGTGGGAGTCATCTCGGGGGCGCAGCACTTCATCGAACAGGACTTCAAGATCGGCGACAAGCAGATCGAAATCATCGTCAGCGCGCTCCTGTGGGGCGCGGTTTTCGGGACCCTGATCAGCGGGGTGTTGTCGAGTAACTTCGGGAGGCGGCGCACGATTCTCGTGAGCGCCGTGATTTTCGTGCTCGGTTCGCTGGCCTGCTCCATGGCGCACAACGAGCACGCGCTGATCATCTCGCGGTTCTTCCTCGGCATCGCGGTCGGTGTCGCCTCTTTCACGGCCCCCCTCTACCTCTCCGAAATCGCTCCCCGGACCGTCCGCGGCTCGATGATTTCCATGTATCAGCTGATGATCACGATCGGCATCGTGCTCGCGTTCCTCAGCGACACGTGGCTCGCCTCCTACGCCACATTCGGGGGAGTCAAGGGGGGCCACTGGCGGGTCATGCTCGGGATCATCTCGATTCCTGCGGCGATCATGTTCGCCGGGGTTCTCTTCCTGCCGGAAAGCCCCCGCTGGCTTTTCCTCAAGGGGTTCAAAGAGCACGCGGTGAATGTGTTCAAGCGCATGCACCTCGACGATGCGGAAATCGCTGCGGAAGTGCAGGAGATCGAGGACAGCATGAAAATCAGGCAGAACGGCTTTCAGATGTTCCTGAAAAACCCGAACTTCCGCAGGGCCATCGGCCTCGGGATCGGGCTCCAGGTCATCCAGCAGCTCACCGGCATCAACGTCGTCATGTATTACGCCCCGAAGATCTTTGCGCTGGCCGGTTTCGAGGATGTCAACGAGCAGATGTGGGGGACCGTGGTCGTCGGGATCACGAACGTGCTGGCCACGTTCATCGCCATCGCCTTTGTCGACAAGCTGGGCCGCAAGCCGATCATGTATGCCGGGTTCCTTGTCATGGGCCTGGCCCTCCTGACTGTGGGCATGCTCTTCAACATGGACATCGAGAAAAATCCGGCCCTCGGGTATCCGGCGATCGGCGCTTTGCTGGTGTTCATCATCGGGTTCGCGATGAGCGCAGGACCGATCATCTGGGTGATCTGCTCGGAGATTTACCCTCTGGCCGGAAGGGATCTTGGCGTGACCTGCAGCACCGCGACGAACTGGATCAGCAATGCCATCGTCGGGCAGACATTCCTGACGATGCTGGCCACGTTCGGCGGGGGAAACACGTTCCTGCTTTACGGCGGGCTGAACGCGCTGTTCATCGTTTTCTTCGTGATCTTCGTGCCCGAAACGAAGGGCATTTCCCTCGAACAAATCGAGCGGAACCTGATGTCGGGACGCATCCTGCGGAAGATCGGACGGTAACGATCCCCTGTAGAGGCCCTTGTGCCAAGGGCCTGATCCCTTGTTCCACAGGCGGTTGGCACAACCGCCTCTACAGGAAGATGTCCACGATTTGTCCGGCGTATGGCCACTCCTCCGGCACCGCTGCCAGACCGGCCCGCACCGGGTTCTGCCGGACATACTCCCACTTCGCGGAATAGCTCTCCGACGACCGCATCACGTGGTCGAAAAATCCCTCCTGCCAGTGCGGGGACGAACCAGAAATCACCTTCGAAACGGCGCGCTTGAGAAGCCGGACCCACTGCGCGAGGCGAAAATCCGCCGCCCCCCTCACGAACAGATGCGCGTGATCGGGCATCAGCACGTATCGCCCAATGCCGACACCCCGCTCCATCCCGGCCCCAGCAAACGCCCGGAAAGCTTCATGCACGGAGTCCTCCGCCAAAAACGGCTGACGCCGAAACGTGTTGAACGTCACAAAATACACCGGCGAATCGATGCTCTGGAAAACCCGCGTCAATCGCGGCGGGCGGTTCGACATAACCCCAATCCTGCCTGTAGAGGCCCTTGTGTCAAGGGCCTGATTTTGTTCCACAGGCGGTTGGCACAACCGCCTCTACAACAGCACAACGCGGAAGCGTGGAATCCGGGGCCGCGCAACCTCAGGCCACCCACAAAAAAGCCTGACGCCACAGATCCCACGCTGTAGATCCCACGTTGCAAGATCCCACGCTGTAGATCCCACGCTGTAGATCCCACGCTGTAGAGGCCCTTGTGTCAAGGGCCTGATTTTGTTCCACAGGCGGTTGGCACAACCGCCTCTACAACAGCACAACGCGGAAGCGTGGAATCCGGGGCCGCACAACCTCAGGCCACCCACAAAAAAGCCTGACGCCACAGATCCCACGCTGTAGAGGCCCTTGTGCCAAGGGCCTGATCCCTTGTTCCACAGGCGGTTGGCACAACCGCCTCTACAAAAAAAAAAAAGCACAAACCGCAAAAAAGGCCGGGTGCCTCGCTCGAGGACCCGGCCTTTCGTTGTGTGAATTTCGTTTCGCTCAACCCACCAAGTCACGCCGACGGCGCAGGTTCCAGAGCATGAACGCGGAACCGATCCCGATCAGGAGCCATGTTTTTGGCTCGGGAACGGCTGTGAAGACAATATCATCGACCCCCAAGTGTGGCGAAGTCCCCGAAACGTGATTGTATGTCCAACGCAAGTAGATTTCTCCATCAGCGGCAATCGAAGTTGCAATCGTTGCTGTCCGCGAAGTTGAAAGCACAGTAGCCAAGTTGCCAGCCGTGCCCGTGGTTGCTGTAACCGCACTACCTCCCGTGAGACCCGTCGTGATAAATGTCCCTGTCGGAGAACTAAGCCCGTAGTCAAACGTAATCGTCGAGGGACTAGCCCCTTGGGAATATTGTTCGACATTATAGGAAATTGACCACGAATCTAGAGCCTGAGCCGTGCTGTTTTTGAGCCGTAGCACGAACCGCCCTGTGCCACTGTTCTTCATACCTAGAGAGAGGTCTGTAGTGTTCGCATCTTGGAGAGCTCTCCAACTAGTTGCACTATCGTAGGTGCTGGTGTTGGAGTACACTCCGCCTGGATCGAAATCATTGAAAGCTGTGATAACCAGCGCTGGATTTGTCGACCCAGAGTAAATTGCATACGGAGTCGTAACGGTGGCCGTCCCTGAGGTGAAGGGTGAACTCCCCCCCGTCGCATTATAGGTTCCACCGAAATTTGTGTTTAAGTTGTTGAAATCAAGAGTTGTCGCCGAATTGTAGTTCACTAATATTTGCGCCTGCCCCCCCGCCAGCGTGACCGCCGCGAGGCCGATGATTGCGAGTATTTTTTTCATGTGTTTGTTTTCTCCCGTCCGTTTTGGTTTTTTTGTGTTTTTCCCTCTTCGACCGACTCAAAATGGTTCACGCACCCCCGGCGCGAATGCGGAATTTGGAATTCGAAATTTTGCGGATTGCAGACCGTCTATTCCCGAAGAACAAAGGAAGGAATGTTGGGGCCTCCCCTCTTCCGGACCGGTCCCGGAAGCGACTTTTGACCGCCCAACGACTGCGGCTGCGAGCGGCGGAACAACGTGCCGCGCACACTTCATGTCCTGCGTCAAAATGCCAGACTTCCCACCCCAGGCAACGGGAGATTTGTTACGTTTTCGTCACAAACTTTTTGGCCCGGCATTCCTCCCCAGCACGTTGGCACCGGCAGCAGGCGGCATGCCAGAATGCGGGCTATTTTCCAAAAGGCGGTTTTAAGATCTTCGTCAACCACCGGGTAATCCCATGCAGCAGACGGAAAAATGGCGCTCGCCGGACGGCTTTTGGGACCGGTTGATGCCGCTTTTCGGGCGGGTCTTTTTCCCGCCGGAGCTACCGCCCGACAGCCAGGCGGTCGGCGAGTTTCGACGGCAAACCGGCCTCCAAAATCGCTTTCTGCGCTGCGGCGATGTCGTATTGAAGCCGACGCAGAACCACCCGGTTCGTGGCCGTATCGTAGATGCAATACGCCGCCCGCCAGTCTCCATCCCGCGGTTGCCCGACGCTGCCCACGTTGATCAGGTATTTTTTCCCCGGCATGAGGTCGAGCGACTCGAAGGGGATCGTCCGGACGCTGCCGTCGCGGATATACGCTTTCGGCGAGTGGGTGTGCCCGATGAAGCAAACCGACGTGTGCTGGTAGCTGAAACTGGCAGCGGCGTCGAGCTGGTTGAAGACATACCCCCACTTGTGGGGCGTGTCCAAGGTGGCATGAACGATGGTGAAGTCGCGGACCTGCCGCTGGAGCCTCAGCGTGCGCAGCCAGTCCTTGTCCTTCTCGGACAACTGGTCCCGCGTCCAGTTCATCGCCTCTTCGGCGAGCGCGTTGAAGCCTTCCTGGAACCCGAACATCGAGGCCTGCTCGTCGTGGTTCCCCTTGACCACCGGGCAGTCGAGGTTGCGGACGATGTCCAGGCATTCCTTCGGGAATGCGTTGTAACCCACGACATCCCCCATGCACACGAAGTGCGTGCACTTTTCGTTCTCCGCATCGGCGAGAACCGTTTGAAGGGCTTGAAGGTTGGCGTGGATGTCACCGAATATGGCAAATCGCATGGAGAAATTTTCGGCCGCGTTTTACGGCCTCAGGGGCTTTCTACCCTTTCGGAGGAGGGAATATCCAGTTTCTTTTCCATTTCGCGCAGAACATTGACAAGCGTGGGCAGCCGTTGCCTGTCCCCTTCGAGGTAGAGCGTTTTCAGCAGATCGTAGGATTCCCGCTCGCGGCCCGGGCATTTCGCCATCTCGTAGCCTGCGAACCGGCGGCAGTAGGGCGGCGCGTCCGGGAACTGCGCCGCCCGCAGGAAGGCCGCCGCCGCCCCGCAGTGGTCCTCGAATTTGTCGCGCAGAAGAACCCCCAACTGCAGGTGGAGCTGGTATTTGTCGGGGTTGTTCCGGATCCCCCGTTCGAGCAGGTCGCGCCCGAGGTCAAAATACTGCCGTTGCGCGCGGATCCTGAGCGCCTCGCTGGGTTGCTTCGCATCCTGCATCGCGGCCACGCTGGCATTATACGCCATATGCCAGGCCGCCATGTCCCAATAGAGGATGGAGCGCGGCTGGAGCGTTGTCACCGTGTCAAACAGGCCCGCCATCCTCCCCCATTCGGTGTTCTCCCACGCCGTGTGCGCCTCAATCCAAAGAAACGCCGCCAAGGGCGAACGAAACCCGCTGAGCGCCGCCAGAAACCCCATCTGCCCGATCCGCTCGCGAAGATCGAGGGTGATCGCGGTCACGCGGAAATTCGCGGCCTTGGCTTCCCCGGCAAGATGGACCTGCAGCGGCAGCAGCACAGCGCCGAACCCGGCCAGCAGAAAAACCGCCAAGGCCCGGCGCGCCATCATGGAAAAAAAGTTTTCAGTGTTCGGTGTTCAGTTTTCAGCGCAGATACGGCTCCGCCTCTGAATGCGCCCTTTCTGAACACTGAATCACTGAAAACTGAACACTTGGGGCTCATAGCTCGCGCCCCGCGAAGACGATCGCGGCCAGGAAAAAATAGACCGCCACGTAGAGCCCGCCGAGCGCCAGCGTCTGGACGAAGAGGGCGGCCGGGATGGACGCCCCCGCGATCACGTCGTCCACGTAGTTGAAGGCCTGGAGGTCCGGGAACAGCAGGGCGACAAGCGCCGACAGCAGGCGGGCCCACCAATGGACGTCGCCTCCCGCCAGCCAAAAATCCCGGGCCGTCGCCTGCAGGTGCCCGATGAAATAGATCGCGGACGCCATCAGGATTGCGAAGAGCCCCGAACTCGCGAACGTCGAGAGGAACAGGGTCAGCGAAGCCAGCAGCGCGGATTTCACGAAGATGATGACGATCCCCGGAAAGAGGTTCGCGTTGAAGGTCGAGGCGCTGATTTCCTTCAATGCCAGCGCGAGTTCCTCGCCCCCCCCCCCCGCGAGCTGGACGCGCGTTTCCGCGAGAACCCCGTGCTCGCGAAACCACAGCACCGCGAGGAACAGCCCGCTCATGAGCAGGATCGAAAGCGCAAGCAGCAGCAGGATCCCGACCAGCTTTCCCAGCAGGTAGGAGAACCGGGGCACCGGCTTCGCGAGAATCGTGTAGATCGTCCGGTCCTCGATGTCCTTCGGCAAAAAATTCGCGGTGGCCAGGATCGCGAGGATGGATGAAAAAACCGACATCGCCCCCAGCGAAATATCCTTCAGCATCTGGAACTGTTCCTGGAACGAGAACTTCGCCACGAAGGCCGAGTTCCCGATGATCAGGAGCGCGAAAATCAGCAAAAAATAGAACACCTTCATCCGCACCAGCTCGGTAAACGTGTTCCACCCGATCGCCCATGTGCCTCGCAGGGATTTCATCGTGGGGTTGATGAGAAACACCGTGCCGCGAGCTCATCGGTTTTCTCTTGATTTGCCACTCCGCCATTCTCGCACCAAAGGCGAAGGACGTCGGCCCCGTAGTCGAGCCCGGTCGGGAACACCAACGAACCATGCCGAATCTCCAATCGCGCAAATACTTCCGGATTCTTCAGGTCATCCACCAGGGGACCGCTGAGCGCCTCCAGGTCGGGCGTGAGGTCGAGATCCAACTCCCCCCCATCTGCAAAGTGCAGGCGGACAAGACGGCTGCCGACAGCCCGCGCATCTGCAAGTTCAAAGGAGACTTTTGGCATTCTCCGAAACTATTCTTTCCCGCCCGGATCGTCAAATCTTGCGAATCCCTCACAGACAACTTCCCGGCAACAATCCCAAAAGGACAGATTTGAATCTTCGCCGTCTGCCCGCCGTAGGTCGCATGAAAATGCGGCGCGGGATGGTCGCCAAAATACATCTGTGTCGTGATCCCAAAAAAATGCGCAACTTCCAGCACAGCAACGAGGAATAAGCGGGATAGAAAATGGGCAAGGCGCGGGAATGTGAGGAAATGCGGAGGTCCTGGGGAAAAGGGGAAGATGAGACTGGCCGCCGAAGCGGCGGCTAGAACGATTTGAGGGTGTCTTCCCCGGTGCTGTAGGCGTGTTCCAGGTTCAGGCCGCCGTTTTTCTGGATGTTGAAACCTTGGTTTTCGATGATAAAGCGGGAGCGTCCGGCGCGGGTTGCGATGTTGGAAATGTTGCCGGAGTGGAGGTGTTTTTCGGTGATCCAAGCAAAGGTGTGGGGTTGGCCTTTGGGGTCCGTTTCCTCGCAGAGCAAGCCGGAGAGGATATGGGTGCGCTTGTCGCTATCGGAGTAGGCGATGTCGTTGACCCATCGGAAAACTTGAAGCGTGCCGTCGCTGAGGGCTTGGCGCAGGCGGTTTTGAGGGGACAGGGGCAGGAGGGCGAGAAACTCCTGCCAGAGGGCGGGGGTGCGGCCGGATTTGAAAGTCAGCACGTAGGACCAGTGGTATTGTTCGCAGAGGCTCATGACCGGGGCCGCAGGCCATGAGCGAGTCGGCGGCGACGCAGAGGCGGGTTTGGGGGAAAGCGGCCTTGATGCGAGGAGCCAGGCGAAGAAAGGCTGCGAGTTCGCAGTCCTGCTTGACGCTCTCGTAG
>JBAYTU010000029.1:0-38969 GCA_041675465.1 Terrimicrobiaceae bacterium
AGGGGAGAGGTTCGACGACCTGTCGATAACGCGAGGGAGGGCGAAGCTCCGTCTGAGCCGTAATAAATGGGCTCACACGGAGGTTCGCCCTCCCATCGTTGACGTTACCCGCGGATTTGGGCCTCCTCCGACCGCTTGCCAAGGGGGATCGGATGAATTACCTTGGCGGCTGGAATGCGCCCGGTCATCAATTTGGAAGAAAACATCGGGAAAACCGTGGGGCGGAGGCTGGGTGTCGCCCCATTGCGGGCGCTCCCGTCGGAAACAGAATCCAACAAGCAGTGGAGGGATTCCGGTTGTGGAATTCGTGCCCGCCGGGGGGTCTACCGTTTCAAAAGTCACGAGGAGGCCGATCAATGGCTGATGGACCATTTGACCCGGAAACCGGCGAACTGATTCCCCGCGATCCCTCCTTGTCGGATCTGGTGGAACTCTGCCGTCAACTATCCCAACGGAGAGCCGCATTTTTGGTCGTCGGAGGATTTGCCGTTCGTGCCAACGGATACCCCCGCCACACCGGAGACATCGATCTCCTCATTGATGCCAGCCTGGAAAATGAAGCCAGGGTCTTCGAGGCCCTGGCGACCCTCCCGGACGGATGTGTGCGTGAACTCGATCCCGGCGATGTCTCAAAGTATCTCGTCGTCCGGGTGGCCGACGAAATCCTCGTGGACCTCATGGCCAGCGCCTCAGGCATTGGTTATGCCGAGGCGTCGCACAGCATCGTCGTCCACGAGATCGACGGAGTCGCAATCCCCTTCGCCAGCCCGGAGCTCCTCTGGCGCATGAAATCCCGCACCGGCCGCGAAAAGGACCGCGGCGACCTCTACTTCCTGCGCCAGCTCTTCGCCGCACAGGGAAAATCCCCACCGGAAGACTGAGGGAAGCTGATCAAGCGGGAGCAAGAATCACGCAGACCAGATCGCCAGCAGCACTCTCGATCACCCGGGTGTTTCCCATGAACGAAAGCGATTGAATGATCCCCTTGGCCTTGTCTGGGAATCCGTTCCGGTTAATGAGAATCGCTCGGAATCCAAGGCTGGCAACCTGGCCACTGCGGTCTCGAGAGTGAGGGCGGCAGGCTTGCAGATGGCGCAAGTCTTCGACGGTTGAAAATCGTTTCTCGACGCCTCCCTTGGCGGTCGCCTATAGATACTCCATCCGATGCTCGTCTCCCTGGTCATTCCTGTCCTGAATGAAGAATCCACGATCCAAGTATTATGGGAGCGATTGAGCGCAGTCATTCGCCTGCTGCCAGAACACAAATTTGAAGTTGTGTTCGTCAATGATGGAAGCACGGATCAGACGCCGGGCGTCATTTCCGATCTTCCCTGCGAGCCTGCCATGCATTGGATCCTGGTCAACCTGTCCAGGAATTTCGGCCACCAGGCCGCGCTGTCCGCCGGCCTCGGCCATGCCGCAGGGGAAGCCATCATTTTTCTCGATGCCGATTTGCAGGACCCGCCCGAACTCATCGGAGAATTTTTGAAAAAATACCAGGAGGGCTGCGATGTGGTTTATGGGATCCGGACAAACCGGAAGGAATCCGCCGTCATGCGGCTTTTCTTCTCCCTTTTTTACCGTCTCCACAACCTGCTGGCCGAACATCCCATTCCGGCGGACGCCGGGGAATTCGGCCTGATCAGTCGGCGCGTCGCCAAACTCATCCTTTCCATGCCGGAGAACGACCGGATGATCCGTTGTCTGCGGAGCTGGGTCGGGTTCCGGCAGGCGGGCATTCCCTACTCGCGCCCGGCACGCCACAGTGGAATCACCCGCTACCTTGTCTGGCGGCGGGTGGAAGGGGCTCTGGACGGACTCTTCGGCTACTCCAAACTTCCCATCCGTTTCGCCGCCGCCCTGGGTTTGGTCGTGGTGCTGATCGGTTTTTCCTACCTCGGCTGGGTCTATTCCGGCTGGCTGTTCTTCGGCGGGCAAACAGTGCCAGGGTGGACGTCGCTGATCTCTCTCGGGTTTATTGTCACCGGTGCCAATATCGTGGTCACGGCGATTGTCGGGGAATACGCCTGCCGGGTTTACTTCCAGGCCAAATCCCGCCCGCTTTACGTTGTGGATTCGGTGGAGGAAGGAAAAGAGTAAGAAAATCCGCGGTTATGGGTGGCGGGACTGCAATCTCGCGAGTCCTATGGGCTGGAACGGCTGAAAATCGCAACTCCTCCGAGCTGGTCCTGTTCGGCGATTTTATCAAGCAGAAATCCATTTTCCTTCAAAAAACTTTCTATCTCCGGGAGAGACACATGCCAGTCGTGCCACTCGCATACGATCCCTCGAACAGCCCGACAAATAAAATGAATTTCCTTTCGCAGAAAATCGAGTTCCGCACCCTCAATGTCGATTTTTAGAAGATCGATAACTGTGTCCCCGTGCCGTTGAGTCCATTCCTTCGACAATTCAAGCGCAGGAACCAGGATTTCTCTAAGTGCCCCTTTGATTGGAAATGGATGGTTCACGCCAAACGGTTTTGTGGAGGACTGGGTGTTTGCCGGATTGATGTGAAAAACAATTTCGTTCGTCCCTGACTCGCAACCTAAGGCTCCCGTGATTGCATCGCACGCCAAGAGACCGTTCCTTTTTAAATGCCACTCCGCTTCAGCCACCACCGCCGGATCCGCATCAACTAGCAGACCCTTGAGTTGAACATTGCCCAGCGCTTCCAAAAGAAGGCATGGAAACCACCCTACGTTGCATCCAAGATCGGCAAAGGTCCTGATCTCATGTTTGTTTATTGCGGCAAAGTAGCTGCCGCCGCAGAACATTTCTTCGGCAAGCGCGAGTCCCGCAATGGAGCTGATGCGGATAACCGCGCCGCTCCGGGGTAGAGTCTTCTGCATCGGCCATCTCGCGAGAATATGATTTACCAGCCGGTAAAGCCTGGTTTTTCCCATTGCATGATGGACAAAGCGTGTTTTGCCCAAGTTGTGAATTAGTCCCTTGCGTTCCGTTGATTTCGACATTGATCAGGTGTCTCTTTTCAAAATGCTACCCACCAAGGATCGTGTAAACGGCCTGCCGACCAAGGCTCTTCACGCGAGACTTGATCGCGATGATCCAGCGTTCGGCAAAGCTCAGGCTCACCGTGCCCCGCTTTTCCTGCAACTCGGCCATGTGAAGGAAATCCCGCACTGTCACACCAGCTAGTCCAACGGCTGCTGCTTTGCCGTGGATGCGGTAGCAACCGACTGGCCGGGTGTCGTAATAGAGATTCCCCCCGCCGAGCATTCGTAGCCACATCTCGACGTCGGTGCAATAGAGGACGGACGGATCGAACAAGCACGGCATTTCCATATCCGTGCGGCGCCACATCACGCAGACCGGATCGCCCACAATATTGGTTCCGGCGAGGAGGCACCGGCGGATAATTTCACGCCCGTTGTAAAGGCCTGTGCGACGAATACCGGAACGGGTGAACAATGCGCACCCCCTGGCATTCATGATAGTGCGAGCCCCGGCTGCGACAGTCGCCGAGGGGTGCTCTTTAAGAGAAGTGGACTGCTGCTCAAGGCAATGATCCAGAAGCACATCGTCGTGACACAGGAGTTTGAGAAACCTTCCCCGAGCCTGGCAGACCGCAGCGTTCCAGTTTTCAGCCATCGGCATGCGATCGTGATTGCAAAGCACCCGGATTCGGGGATCATTAAGTTCTAATTGAAGTAGTTCAATACCCTTCGTCGCTTTTTGGGAAAGACAGTTTCCGACAATCACCAGTTCCCAATCTTGGCAGGTTTGTTTGACCACCGAATACACAGCATCCCGTATAAATTCTGCCTCATTGAACGCGGGGATGCAAACAGAAATGGCAGGCGCGGAAGTCATCGTGGAAAGTCTATCTAGGGAGAACCGGATTGGCGCGCGGTTTAAGGATTAGCAGAGCAATTTCCCCGTTGGGATGTTCGATTACTTCCGATTTTCCGGCATCGGCAAGCGCATGAAGGAGTCCCGCACCATAGTCCTGAAAGCCGTTCTTCTGAATGTAAATGGCGCGGAACCCGTATGACTCAAGATCGGAAACCGCTGCAATGATTCCGTTCCTGCCAATCGTAAATTGCCAGTTATCACGAGAACGCCCTTTGATGCTGCCATACGAGTAGCGGAGTGAGCGTGAGAATAGGTAAGGCCTAAAATAGTCATAAGCTGGAATTCCTGGGGCACTTGACTCAGGGTAGGGACAGGGCGGCAACTGAAAGATCATTGCGCCCCGGGGCAATCGTCTCTCGATCTGCAAAACAAACTGCCGGTCTGCGGCGACTATTTCCGCAGTCTGCCTGATAGAAGCCGTAACCGGTGGTGGTGGAATTTGATCCAAAAGAGCTACCATGGTCAGAAGGGTGGCAAAAATGACTACTTTCGACCGCGACCAATTCAGCCTCGAAAGAGATTTCACTGAGAACACTAGAGCGATCGCAAGGATGAAGATGCTCAGCCGATTCGTGGAGCGAAACAACTGTATGCCAAGGGTTCCAAGAAAACCGTTGATACCGCCGATGGTTGAGTAGCAGAAAATCCACATTACCTGCCATGCCTCAACCGGGATAGGCATCCGGGGGCGAGAAACAGTGTTCTTTGCAGCTACCAACACCAGCCAGAAAAGAGAGGCAATGCCTACAAGGCCCAAGTAGTTCGATGGAGGCGTTTCCCCCGGCACCAATACATGCTCACGATAACTGCGCGCATAGTTCGCAAGCCAAGCAATTGGATGATCAGGCGGAGGCATGAAAAGATCAAGCGGTTTCAGAGCGAAGACTTCGAGCCACTCATACACCCTGACGATGGACCCGATGTTGGGGCCTTGCAGGAGATGGTAGAGAACCATATTTGCGTTCATCAGCAAAAAGATCCCGAAAGTTGTTAGGATAATGCTTGCACCGGCCGCAGCTGATTTCCAATCCCTGTCTAAAGCACGGAAGACCGTGGCTAGAGCTGCGAGCTGGAGGAACATGTTTGTGTAGTAAGGATTCTGAATGCCGGTGATCACCCCGATTCCGAGGCCGATCCAATGCAGCTTGTTCCGCCACTGCAACTCGCCTCCGCTGATCCACCAGCAAACAAGCAGGCATAATGGAACGTGCCAGTAGAAGGTAACGGGGAGATGATGAATCTGTCGCGCGATGGCCATACGCGCAAAAGCAAAAACGAGCGCCCCCGACATGGCCCAGGCCCAGTCACACTTCAAACTGCGGCATGTTACATAAAACGCCAGTGCCGCCAAAACCTGCGCTACCAAAACTGCGAGGTTTGCGGCTGTGAACACTCCGCATAGCTTGGCGGCCAAGCCGGTGAGCCAGAACAGCGGCTGCTCGACAAGCGGGCAGTCATCCCAATCGGCTCCATACGGCGCCCCCAGTTCGGGAATGTGCTTCGGGAGGAGGGGAACAATATGACCTTCGGAGCTAGCTTTGATTGATGCAAGAACGCTTTTGGCATCTGCGGTTTCGGGCGTAATTCCATATTCCAAAGGTGTTTCCCATGCTTCAATCGTCCATCGGTTGTAGGTGAAACACCAGATCAGCACAGAAAGCACTAGAAGAATCAGTAGCCTATAAACTTCATGTGATGGGGGGAAACGAAGTTTTCTTGTGTAATCTCGCATTTATTGCTCGGAACGTCCCCGGCTTGATTTTCTAATCTGGCTACTTATCAGAAGAGGATCCCTTTTGTTTTTCGTGGAAGTCCCGCCTAAAAACTTCGACGATGAGGGTCGGGTTCATGAGCGTGTCGAGCTGGTCGTCCTCAAAACGCTGTCCGCCGCAGACGACCACGAGGTCGGAATAGGTATAAAGGCCGTTCGCCTCGACCTTCACCCGCAGGTCGGTGGCGAAGGGTTCGCATGTCCGGCCTTTGAACCGGGCGCGGAGTTCGCCGCCGAAATTCATCACGATCCGCGCATGGTTTTTTGTGGTTCCGGCCATCGCGAACATCTCGCCGTTGAAGAATTCGCTCTTCGTTTCTACAGCACGTTCGATGGCCAGATACCCGGCGGCTGTCAGAGATGTCTTCGGAAGGGTGACGCTCACGGAGTCAAAATGTATCAGGTTGGTGGGAGGGAGTCAAAGAGCACCGGGCAAAAAACCGTGGGACGGAGGCTCTGTGTCGCCCCGCTGCGAGTTCTCCCGTCGGAAACGGAATCCAACAAACAGTGGCGGGATGCCGGTTGCGGAGTGGGTGCCCGCCGGGGGGTCTATCGTTTCAAAAGTCACGAGGAGGCCGATCAATGGCTGATGGACCATCTGACCCGGAAACAGGAGGGCTAATCCTCGAGGTAAAACAGGACGTCGGAGAGCTTGTCGTCGGCCTCCTGGAGGGCGGGCCAGTCGCGGCGGGTGATGGCTGCGGACGAGGTGTCGAGGAGGGCGCGGATCTCGGCGGCGTCCGAGTCGGAGACGCCGCGTTCAAGGAGGGATTCGGCGCGGCGGCGGAGGCTCTTGGCGCTGGCGAGGAGCCCGGACGGGGCCTCCTGGGCGGCGGGTGTCGAAGCGGCGGCGGGCGCGATCTCGATGGCGTCATCCCCATCATCATCCTCACCGTCGCCGTCCGGCCCGGCGAGCGCATCGTCCTCCGCGAAGAGTGCGGCGAGGTTTGTGCGGGCGACGTCGAGGTTGATGCGGTGGTGGCCGGCGGTGTCGATGGTCACGGTTTTTGCAAGGCCGGTCTGCTTTTCCGTGGCGGTGACGTTGAGGAGCCCGTTGAGGTCGATGCCGAATTCGACGACGACATCGTTTCCGGCCGGGGCCTTGGCGAGGCCCTTGACCCAGAACTCCCCGATTTTCAGGTTTTCCTCGGGAACATGGCTTTCGCCTTGGAAGACCTCGATTTCGACTTCGGTCTGGTTGTCGCGCCCGGTGGTGAAGACCTGCGCTTTTTTGACCGGGAGCGGGGTGCCTCGGCGGACGATGTGGCTGCACACGACAACGGGCATGAACATTCCGGGGCCGTGCGCCATCGCGCCGATCCCGTAGCTGTGCGCGGTGATGTCGATGAGGATCGCCGGTGCCGGACGTCCGGCAAGGGCCGCGCCCTGGATGGCCGCGCCCATGGCCACGATCAGGTCGGGATTGATCTCGTGGCGGGGCGTCTTGCCGAGGCGGTTCTCGAGAACTTCCTGCACCAATGGCGTGCGGGTCGCTCCGCCGACGAGCATGATCTTGTCCACTTGCGCGGGGGTGACGGCGGCATCGGCGAGCGCGCGCTGGAGGCACGCCAGGGATTTTTCGATCCAGGGTTCGATGAGTGCCTCGTAATCCGAGCGGGCGACTTCGGTCGTGAGGTGGGCGGTGGCGGTGAGGAACTCCTCGTGCACTGCGGCAAACGGCTGGTCGGAAAGCGCGATCTTGGCACGTTCCATGACCGCCTTGAGCCGACGGCGCGCGAGCGGGGTGATCCCGCCCGAGGCCCCGCGATCTTTTTCCTCGAACCGGTCTTCGGCCAGTTTCGCGAGCGCCTCGTCGAAGTCGTCGCCGCCGAGCCGCGTGTCGCCGTGGCTGGCGCGGACTTCGACAACCCCATTTTCGACCGTGACGAGCGAGACGTCGAACGTGCCGCCGCCGAGGTCGTAGACGAGGAGGGTTTCGTTCGCGTGGTCGCCGGTGGTTCCGGCCCCGTAGGCGAGCGCGGCGGCGGTCGGCTCGTTGATGATCCGCAGCACATCGAAGCCCGCGAGCCTCCCGGCATCCTGGGTGGCCTGGCGCTGGCGTTCGTTGAAAAATGCGGGGACGGTGATGACCGCGCGGCCGACCGGGTGACCGAGGTGGGATTCCGCCGCGCGCTTGAGTTCGCCGAGGATGATCGAGCTGATTTCCTCCGGGCGGTAGGTTTTCCCGCCGAGTTCGACGGTCTCGTCGGTTCCCATGAGCCGCTTCACGGAGAGCACGGTATTCTCCGGCGACGAGATGGACTGGTTTTTCGCCGGCTGCCCGACAATGAGGTGCCCTGTCGGGTCGAGGCCGACCGCGCTGGGCATGGTCGGCTGGCCGAGGACGGGGATGACGGTGAGCCCATCGTCGAGGACAACGGCGATGGCGCTATTGGTGGTGCCGAGATCAATGCCGACAACGGGGTCGTGGGATGTTTGTTTCATGTGTTTAAAATACTCATCGGGCGCGGGAGACCCGGACGTGGGCGGGACGCACCACCCGTCCGCTGGCCGACTCGCGCCATCCGGGCAGGATTTCGGCAAGCACGGTATGGTCATCGACGGAGGAATCCAGCACCGCCTCGTCGGCGCGCATGCAGGATGGGTCGAAAAGCCCGCCTTCGCATGCAATCCTCTCAACCCCGGAATTTTTCAGGAGCGCACGGACGTGCGTGGAGAGGATCGCAAACGAGTCGCCGAGACGCGCGCGGTCGGCGCGCCAGGCATCGATCGCGCGGCGGGCCGGAGGCCACCAGGGGAGGACTGCGGACGGCTCGCGGGCGAAGGCGGCGGCGATCCGGTCCACCCGGTCGGCCAGCTCGATGATGTCCGGCGCTTGGTCGGTCGCGCGTGCCGCTGGCTGCGCCTGGGCGCGCGCGGTGGAATGGATGTCGTTGACCGTCGCCGAAAGCGCGTCGAGGATGCCGCCGAATTGCTTCAACGCATCAAAGATCCTCCGCGTGTTTCGCCGGTTCTCTGTCGAGGTCGCGGCGAGCTCGTCCCGAATTTCGACCAAAATTTCGCCATGCGGGTCTTCGGCCTCTTCTTCGTCCTCCTGAGCTTCCTCTTCGACGTCCTCCTCGTCCTGCTCTCCGGGTTCATTCTCCCCCACTTTTTCGCCCGCCTCCCCGAGTGCCTCCTCGTCGCCGATCTCCTCCGCAGCATCAGGGTTCGAAGACACGGCAAGCGGTTCTGGCTCCTTTTCAGCCGGCGCGGCGTTCGGTCCGGCGATCACCCCGGGATCGAGGGGTGTTGTGGGAGGGTCGAAGACAAACTCGATTTCGGAATCAGATTTGAAAGATTTCATGGGTTTGTGGATTGCCTGGCGGCGGACGCGCACGCGCGGAGGAGGGATTTGAACGCGGGGAATCCCGGCGGGCGAGCCCGCCCTGGAAGACGGGAGAATTTATTGAGCACCCCGAGCGGGGACTCCGTGTCGGTGGGCAGTCGGAAGAGGTGGCAACGCCATCGGTCGCGCGCGGTCTTGAGTGCGGTCGCCGACTCCTGGATCACCTGAAACTCGGCGGGGAACAACTCCGGCGGGTATTTCCGCAGGAGATCGTGATAGGCGCCGCGCACCTGCTCATCGGTGCAGTCGGGAGGAAGGTCGAGAACGATGAACGGGTTCATGGAGGGATTAGAAGGGGAACTCACCTTGGTTGCCACCTGCAGGTTTCGACTTGGCTTTTTTTGGGGGGGGACTTGCGGGGCCCGGGCGGGAACGCCCGGCGGGCTGCGCCTTCGGGCTCCGTGCTGGCGGAACCATGCCGATGGCCCCCATGACCGCCCGCAGGTCTTTGACCCGCTTCCTGTTTCCCGAGGCGAGCGCCTGCATGAAGTCCTCGATGATGTGGGAGAACGGCCCCGGGCGTGAGAAATCCGGCGCATCCTCCCCGTCAGACTCCCTGTCCTTCCGGTAATCCAAGAGGAATTTGCGCGCGACCTCCGCCAAGTCCCCCGCCCCGGCCTTTTCGGCATCGGCAATGAACGAGGCGATCTCCTTCCTGCCTTTGGTCTCGCCGAGGCTCATGTCGTAGCTTTCCCTCAGCGACAAATCCAGAAGGCGAAGCGGGAGGCTGGCCGCGACGACTTTTTTCGGAAGGCGGCGGACGACCTCATGCATTCGCTCCATCGCGTCGTCCGCAATGTCCCCCAAAAAATAGCTCGACGCCTTATCCGTCCGCTCAAGCTGCTGAAAGACCCGCAATGCCCCGGACGGATCCTTGACAAAGAGAGCGTCCCGTGCGGCAAAATTCACGGATTCGACCAGAAGCGATGACGCACGCTTCGTTGCATATTTTTTAAACCCATCGATTTTTTCCGCAAACGAGATGGCGTGGAACACCCCGCCAACGGCACTCCATGTGACCGGCGGCACCGCCTGCCAGTCCGCCTGCCAATCCTTCCGCGGCGGGAGGTTGTAGCACCCGCCCAACAGGCTTTCCATGGCCAGGAACTCCAGGCGCGACGGGGCGAATTTTTCCGCATCCGCGCGGGCGGCCGGGGCATTGGCGAAATCCCACAGCGCGCGCCGCACGCGCATCACCCACTTTGCGCACATGAGATCCCCGCAGTCGGGAGAGGCGTCGAGGAGGGGCTCGATCTGCTCCCAGATCGAGCCGGTCTCCTTGACGTTTTGGTGGGCGTCGCGCGCGCGGTGCACGAGGGCGACCAGCATCTGGGTGCGCACCATGGGATCCAGCGGATCAAGCGCGCGGGCCTGCTCCAGAAAGCCGAGCCCCTTGGAAAAGGCCCCCCGCTCGACCGCCATCGCTCCCGCCCGGATGAGGACGCGCTTGTTGTGCGGAAACCGTTTGACCATGACGTCCAGAAGCCGGTTCCGCTTCGCAGTCGCCCGGGTTTTGTCGTAAACGCCCAGGAGCCCGAGCCAGGCCGCTTCGTTCTCCGGGTCGCTCTTCGTGGCGGATTCGAAGGCGCGGGCCGCTCCGGCGGCATCGCGCAGGGGCGGCTGCTCGCGCATCATGGGGAAGCGCGAGAGAGCCGCCCCGGAGAGCTTTTCGCCGAGCCACTGCCACCCCTGGCTGTCGCGGACAGGGTCCGGCCCGTGCAACTCGGACTCGAACAGCAGGAGGTCGCCGACTTCCTTTGTCAGCGGCCCGGGCGGCATCTCCGGCTCTTCCGACACCATCAGAGTCCGCAGGGCTGCGACGAACGATGCGCGGGGAGGCCTTTCCATCTGGCAAAGCCGTTGCCAGAAGCCCGCGAACTGGCGTTTCCGTTTGATGCACGCATCCTCGCGCGAGTCTTCGACAAAAAACAGGGCGTCCGTGAGTGCCGCCGCCAACCCGTGCCCGCAGCTGGGAAACCCGCCCCTGAACGCCTTTGTCAGCGCCTCCTTGGCGGACGTCCAATCGCCTTTGCGCCAGGCCGCGTCAGCTGCGGCGATCTCCCCCGCCGCATCGGTCGGTTCGCCGGAAAGCGCCAGATCCCACGAGGCCCTGGCGGCCGGGCGGATGGCCGATGAGGGCTTGCGACCCGGCATCGAAGCCGCCGCCATCGCACAGGCACCGCCGGGCGGCAGGAGATTAAAACACTGCTCCGCGCCACCGGTGTCCCCTTGAAACGCCAGTCGCATACCTCGCAGAAACAGCCGCCAGTAGCGGAAAACCGAATGCGAGGGGAGTGGGCGGACAGCCTCTGCCGCTTCCTCCCACCGGCCTTCGGAGGCCGCCTCACAGGCGGCATGAATCGCCTCCAGCTCCGCTGACAGACTGGCGGACAGGTCGTCGCCAGCAACAACCGGTGCCGGCGAAAACGCGGTGACGATATCATCGATGACTGTGATGTCCCGGCTGGCAGGCTCCCTGGAGGGATTCGCCGCAATCCTCAAAAGTTCCGGCCAGAGCCGGACAGTCGCGGCCCCGGGATGGCCGTCGCTTCCTGGTGACCGCGGCGTGGCGGCCTGGGGAGACGACAGGAACGCCTCCAGCGAGGCGACGCGCTCCGGCGGGGCGATGGTTTTCAGATGGTCGACGACCGTCCGTGCATCCGAGAGCAGCCCTCTGGATGCCAGGTCGTGCGCCAGCCCCGCGTTCGCTTCGACGAGGAGCGGCAGGTAGCGGACACGGTCTTTTTTGCAGAGGTCCTTCGCAAGGTCGCGGGCATTGCGCCACTTTCCCTTCTCCAAAGCGGCAAGGACAGGCGAGGCCGCAGCATCACCGACAAAATCCGACACGGCCCGCCCCATCATTCAACAGGTCTCCGCTCGCCCGATACGAGCGGCGCGGGCACAGGAAACTCCACCCGCTCGTAGATCTCTGCAAACGGGATCTCGCATCCGATGGACGGGAGGTTGACGGTGGCGGCGGGGTCGGTGGTGGCGCGGAAGTTCCATCCGCCGTCAGGCTGGCGGAGGAACTGCTCGACGCGGGGTTCGGACTGCGAGACGAGGACGTATTCCAGCAGCGATGGCAGCGCCCGGTAGAGGTCGAACTTTTTCACGCGATCGTAGCGCTCGGTCGTCTCGGAAAGCACCTCGACGATGAAGGTCGGGTTCAGGAGCGTGTCAAGCCGGTCGTCCTCGAAATGCTGTTCGCCGCAGACGACCACAAGGTCGGGATAGGTGTAAAGCCCGTTCGCCTCGACCTTCACCCGCAGGTCGGTCGCGAAGGGCTCGCATGTCCGGCCTTTCAGCCGGGCGCGGAGCTCGCCGCCGAAATTCATCACGATCCGCGCGTGGTTCTTGGTGGTTCCGGCCATCGCGAACATCTCGCCGTCGAAGAATTCGCTCTTCGTCTCTGCGGCGCGCTCGATGGCCAGATACCCGGCGGCAGTCAGAGAAGTTTTTGGAAGCGCGCTCATTTACGCGGGCTGTTTACCACAATGGCAGGAGAGAGTCAAAGGCCGCAGAGCTTCCCAAATCCGTCGCGTAACGCCAACGATGGGAGGGCGAACCTCCGTGTGAGCCCATTTATTACGGCTCAGACGGAGCTTCGCCCTCCCTCGCGCGCGGATTTTGGAGCTTCATGTTGCTGGGGAAAAACACGATCAACACCCCCCGGGCGTTTCCTGCAGATGTTTGAGGCACTCGAAAATCGCGGGGATGAGCGGGGGCAGGCATTCGGCGATTGCCTGCGGATTTCCGGGCAGGTTGACGATGAGCGTTCTTCCGCGCGTGCCGGCGGTCGCGCGAGACAAAATCGCGGTCGGCACTTTCGCGAAATTGACTACTCTCATGGCCTCGCCGAATCCCGGCAGTTCCCGATCGAGGACCGCCCTCGTGGCCTCGGGCGTCACATCCCTCGACGCGGGCCCGGTGCCGCCGGTCGTCACGATCAGATCGCACCCGCGCGCATCGCTCAGATCGGTGAGGGCGGCTTCGATTGCCTTTTTCTCGTCGGGCAGAAGGCGGACCAGGAATTCGGCGGTCGCATCCAGATGCCTGCGGACGACGCGCTCGATCTCCGGCCCGCTGAGATCCTCGTAGACACCGGCGTGGGCCCGGTCGCTGAGCGTGACCCGTCCGATTTTCATCGCTTGGTTTTTCGCTTGACCCGGACCCCCTCGATCCGCATCGATTTGTCCACCGCCTTCATCATGTCATAAAGCGTAAGCGCGGCGACGCTGGCGGCGGTGAGCGCCTCCATTTCCACGCCGGTCCGGGCGCGGGTTTTGGCCTCGGCAAGAATATCGATCCGGTCCTCTCCGACGGTGAAATCCACAGAAACCTTGTCGAGCGGCAGGCTGTGGCAGAGCGGGATCAGGTCGGAAGTCCGCTTGGCGGCCTGGATGCCGGCGATGCGGGCGACGGCGAGGACATCCCCCTTCGGCAGGGCGTGCTTTTTGAGAAGCGCCAGCGTGGGTTTCTGGCAATGGATCTCCGCCGTGGCCTGCGCCGTCCGGATTTGCACGGGCTTGTCCCCCACATCCACCATGCGGGCGTCTCCGGATTCGTCGAAATGGCTGAAGGGTTTTGTTTTCATAGGATCAGCATCCGGGCTGTCCCTTCATCCGTCGGATCCAGGATAAGGGCGTTCGCATCGACAAGGGGCGTGAGGTCGCCGGAGTGTTTCCAAGGAAGCGGGCGGACCCGCCCACTCCCGGAATCCCAGGCTCCGGGAGTCCATGTTCTCCGCCCGTCGCGGGAGGGGGCGATCTTCGCGGACATCCGGGTGCCGAGCATCTCCGGCACCGGCAGGCCATGCAGGCGGAGGATCGCCCGCTTCACGAAGACCTGGAAACAGACCCAGTGGGAAAGCGGGTTTCCCGGCAGACCGAAGGCGATCCCCGGTCCCTTGGTGGCAAAGATCAACGGTTTCCCGGGGCGGCTGTTGAGGCGTGAAGAATGGATGGCATACCCGGCGGACTTCAACGCATCCAAGGCGTGGTCCCGCTCCCCCGGACCCGCCCCTCCGGAAATCAGGAGCAGGTCGGCCGGTGTTTCGCGGACACGGTTCACGAGGGAATCACCGTCATCGGGGACATGGCGACTTTCGGCGGCAAGGCCCATGTCCGCGAGCAAAGCGGAAATCATCGGGCCGTTGCTGTCATGGATCTGGCCCGGCAAAAGCGATGTGGCGGATCCGACAACCTCGTCGCCCGTCACGAGGTGCAGGACGCTTGCCGGTCCGGTCACCTTGAGGGACCTGACGCCGACCGACGCCAGCAACGCGATTGCACCGGGCGTAATGGCGGTCCCCGACCTGACCAAGATGTCCCCCTTTCGAAAGACCCCTCCCCGCCGCCTGATATTTTCTCCGAAAGCGATCCGAGCGCCCGGAGACAGGGAAACATCCTCACCCTCCACGGCGCAGTCCTCCTGCCTGGCGATCGCGGCGGTGCCTTCCGGAATGCAAGCCCCCGTGAGAATCCGGACCGCAGTTCCCGAGGCGACTTGAAGCGGCAGCGGTCGGCCGGCGGCGATCGTGCCCGTGACCCGGCATCTTCCCGGCTGCACGGACGAAAACGCGAACCCATCCATCGAGCTGTGGTCAAATGCGGGAAACTCGCCGGGCGACAGGATGTCCTCCGCAGCAGCACGGTGAAGCGCCTGCATCAATCCGGTTTGCCGGGCGGGAAGACAGGCCACCCGCGAGTCGATCTCTTCCCAGAGCTGCTCGATCTCCATCATGGCAACGACCGGATGCGGTCACGGGGATTTGCGCCCCGAGGCCCTTCCACACCACCGGACGTGCGGTTTTCCGCATCCGGCGGTCGGACAAGACCGATGTCAGCTGCCTGATTCCGCGAAGTCCCACGCTGTGATGGACCCGTGGTCACTTCATGGAGCAATTTCATTCCCCGGAAAGTTCTCCGGCGCGGCGGGCCGCCGCGCGCACGGCCTCGATGAACGCGCTGCGGACCCCCCGGGCCTCCAACTCGCTCAACCCCGCCATCGTGGTGCCCGCCGGGCTGGTGACCATTTCCCGCAAAACGGCGGGATGTTCGGAGGTGGCTCCGAGCATCTCCGCCGCACCGATCACCGTCTGCACGGCCAGATCGAGCGCGAGCTTTCGCGGGAGCCCGCAGGCAACCCCCCCGTCCGAAAGCGCCTCGATCATCAGGTAAACATACGCGGGCCCGCTCCCGCTCAAACCGGTGACCGCGTCGAGCATGTCTTCCCCGACCGGATAGACCCCGCCAATGCTGGAAAAAACGGCTGCGGCAACGGATTTGTCGGATGCGCCGACCGTGGCATCGCAGGCATACGCCGTGGCCGCCCTGCCAACCATGGCCGCAGTGTTGGGCATCGCCCGGATCACGCGCGAGCCGGGGGCCAAAGCCTTCAGGGAACAGATTTTTTGCCCGGCCACGATGGAAATGAGCAGCTTGCCGTCCAGCGAAGCCCCGGCCTGCCCGAGCGCCGTCGCGACATCGCTCGGCTTGACGCAAAGGATCACCACCGAAGCCGGCGAGACGGCCTCCGCATTCGAAGCGATGACGTTGACCGAGGTCGCGTCCCGCAGGTTCTCGAGCAATTCCGGCTCGGGGCACGAGGCGGTGATGTCCGACGCGGAGCAGACCCTGGCGCGGAGCATCCCCTGCACGATTGCGGACGCCATTTTTCCCGCACCCAAAAACGCATATTTCATCGCGGCACCCTACCAGCCCCGCCCCGCGAGCGCGAGCGCCGTTTTTCTGCCCTGCCCCGAACGGGGCGCATCTGTGACGGCTTCCGGCGTCCTTTTATTCTGAAATGCTCAGTTTCCCGAAGGTTCGTCCCAGAGGAAGTTTTCCAGCCGGATTTGGTTGATGCGGGAAGTTGCCTCCTCGCTCCGCGGTCCGCCGACGGCGGCGATCATCTCGTAGAGTTTGATCGCCTGGTCCCAGCGTTTGGAGGACTCGAGCAGGCGCGCGGCGGCGAACCCGGCTTTGTAAAACCAGAAGAATGCCTGGGGGGCAAGCTTGCCATCCTTGACGACATCGTAATAGGCCGCCACGGCGGCTTCCGGCTCGCCGAGATTTTCGTAGGCGGACCCGATCCGGGCGAGGGCCTGGCTGCGCCAGGACGGGGTGGAGGCAGGATCGCCCACGACCTGCCTCCAGACGTCGATGGCCGCGCGGTAGGATTTCGGGTCCTTGCCGCCGAGGCCGTAGAGGGTCTTTCCTTTTTCGACGAGCGAGGCGGACCGGATTTCCGGGGTGCCGTTCGATTTGATGATCTGGTCGAGGATCACGATGGCCTCGTCCGGCTTGCCAAGGACATTTTGAAGCACGGCCTGCTCGAATCTCGCACGCTGGGCGAGCGGGCTCTTCGACGAGGCCACCTCCTCGAACAGGAGCATGGCGTCGTTCATCGCGGATGGCGTCTGCAGATGCGAGGCGGACTGCGCGGCCAGAAACAGCGCGGGAAATTCCATGACGGTGCCGGGGTGTTTTTTGGCGAGGGATTCCAGCCGGACCCGCGCCCCGGCAAAGTCCCCCTTCCGGTAAAGGAGCTCGCCGAGTTTCATCATCACTTCCGGTTCGGCGGGGGCCCCCTCGTGCGCGGAGAGGAATTTCGTCGCGGCGGCAATCGCGGCATCATCCGATCTTCCGTCGTCGGCAAGAAAAACCGAAAGTGCGTCCGCCTGCGGGTCCTTTTCGCCGGCGCCGGAAGCCGAGACCCGCCGCAGGTGGCCGAGCGCCGCCTGGCGGTCGTTGTTTTCATACTCCCATTCGGCGAGGGCGAGGTTGGCGGCGGCCGCAAGATTTCCGTCCCCGGCTTTGGAAAGATTTTCAAAGACCCCGAGGGCGTCACCGTCGTTCCGCCTCGCCAGCTCGTATCCTTTCCTGAGCCTCAATCCATCCAGCCTGGGGCTTGCGGGATACCGTTCCTTCAAGAGGTTGAAACCCCGGGATTTTGTCCCGCCCGCGAAGAGGTCGCAGACAGCCGCGTTGTAAAGCGCCACCTCGGCCAGGGATTTGTCGGAGGAGGCCGAGATGAAAAGCTCGGAGGCCTTGGCCGGATCATCCAGCGCCGCCAGGGCCAGTCCCCTGAGAAAATCCGCCTGGGCGGAAGCCCCTGGGGCGGGAAGGAGTTTCAGCGCCTCTTCCGGATGGCCCTGTTTCAGGCGGAGTTGGGCCAGTTCCAGGAACGCCACGTCGAGAGCGGGGTTGCCGGCGGAACCGGCCACCGCATTCTCCAGGAGTTTTTCCATGCGGTTCTCCCTGCCCAACCGCGCTTCGAAGCGCGCGAGGTAATAGCCGGCGAGCTTTTTCCTCGGAGAAACGTCCCCGTCCTCGGCCCAGCGTTTCAGCTCGCTCGGAGAGGCGGCCGTCTGGGCGGCGTAAACGGAGTCCAGCAGGGAAAAGACGCCCTCCAGTCCGGGAAGGTCGGGGTTCTTTGCGAGGAAATCCTCCAAAAGCGTCTCCGCGATCGCGGGCTGGCCGATCCGGACCAGGGACCGGGCCCGCCCTGCAACCACGCCCACCGCCATGTCCGGGTCCAGCGGATGCACGCCGTCGAAAAGCATCAGAGCCCCGGAATCGTCTCCGGAAAGGGAAAGCGATCTCGCCATCAGGTAGTCGCGGCGGACTTTCTCCCGCCGGTCGCCTGGCGATACGGTCTCCAGGACCAGCTTGGCGTCCTGCGGGCGGTTGAGTTCCATGAGCGCCTCCGCCCGCTCGAAATCCGCAAGGTGCCGGAGCGGGCTTTCCGGCCAACCCTTCGCGGGCTCAAGCGCGGCGAGAGCCTCCGGACATCTCCCGAGATTGCGCAGCATGCGGGCCTGGCCGATGACAGCCTCGCCGGACACGGCGGCCTCATTGCGACACGCCCGATACATCTCCAGCGCCTCCTCCCACCGGCCCAACCCGGCGTAGGATTGCGCCAGCCAGAAGTCCCCGACCGTCCCTGCGGGATGCGATTTCAACAGGTCGACCGCCTTGCCGGGCTTCCCATCCTCGAGATACGCGCGCGCCAGGACCAGCACCGCGTCCTTCGCCGGACGGGGAGAGCCCTCCAATTTGTTGATGGCGACGGCGGGGAGTCCGGCCTCGAGGGCGGATTTCGCGGCGGC
This sequence comes from Terrimicrobiaceae bacterium, assembly GCA_041675465.1. Taxonomy (GTDB): domain Bacteria; phylum Verrucomicrobiota; class Verrucomicrobiia; order Chthoniobacterales; family Terrimicrobiaceae; genus QYQL01. Next base: position 18,109 of record JBAYTU010000029.1, read on the forward strand.
GATGTTATCGGGAGCCGAGGCGAGCAGGAGCAGGGCGAGCGGGAAAATCATGGCGTGAAATACCTGGCAAGGTAACGCCCCGTGTGGCTGCCCGTCGAGCGTGCGACTTCTTCCGGGGTGCCCTCCGCGACGATTTTTCCACCCCCGGCCCCGCCCTCCGGCCCGAGATCGATGATCCAGTCGGCGCACTTGATGACCTCGAGGTTGTGCTCGATGACAATCACGGTATTCCTGCTGTCGCGCAACTTCATCAGAACTTCGAGCAGTTTGTGGATGTCCGCGAAATGCAGGCCGGTGGTCGGCTCGTCCAGGATGTAAACCGTCCGCCCGGTCGCGCGTTTCGAGAGTTCCGCCGAGAGCTTGATCCTCTGCGCCTCGCCGCCCGAAAGCGTCGTGGCCGATTGGCCGAGCCTCAGGTAGCCGAGTCCGACGTCCTGCATGGTTTCCAGCTTGTTGCAGAGGGCGGGGACATTCCGGAAAAAGCGGGCGGCGTCATCGACCGTCATGTCGAGCACGTCGGCGATATTCTTGCCCTTGTAGGTAACCTCGAGCGTCTCGCGGTTGTAGCGCCGCCCGCGGCAGACCTCGCACTCGACGTAGACGTCGGCCAAAAAATGCATCTCGATCTTGATGAACCCGTCGCCCTGGCAATGCTCGCAGCGACCGCCTTTCGCGTTGAACGAGAACCTGCTCGCATCGTAGCCCCTCACGCGCGAGGACGGCAGCTCGCTGAAGAGATCGCGGATCGGCCCGAGCGCCCCGGTATAGGTGGCCGGGTTCGAGCGGGGGGTCCTCCCGACGGGGCTCTGGTCGATCACGACGACTTTGTCGAACTGCTCGATCCCGGAAATCGCGGCATGTTTTCCCGGGCGGGACTTCGCCCGGTTCAGGTCGCGTTCGAGCGCGTTCCGCAAAATGTCGTTCACCAGCGTGGATTTCCCGCTCCCGGAAACCCCGGTCACGCAGGTCAGGCAACCGGCGGGGAAGGACGCATCGATTTTTTGCAGGTTGTTTTCCGCCGCCCCCAGGACCCTCAGCCAGCCATCCCCGACATCTCCCGCCTTGGCCCCGGTCCTGCGCGGGGCCGTGCGGAGGCGGGGGACGGGAATCCGGATCGACCCCTTCAGATACTGGGCGGTGAGGGATTCCTCGCTGTGCAGGATTTCTTCGAGCGTGCCTTCGGCGACGAGCCGCCCCCCACGGGGTCCCGCCCCCGGACCGAGGTCGAGAATATGGTCTGCGGACCGGATGGTGTCCTCGTCGTGTTCGACGACGATCACGGAGTTGCCGAGATCCCGGAGATCGCGAAGCGTCTGGATCAGGCGGTCGTTGTCGCGCTGGTGCAGGCCGATGCTCGGTTCATCGAGGACATACATCACGCCCGAAAGCCCGGAGCCAATCTGCGTGGCGAGGCGGATTCTTTGGGCTTCCCCGCCGGAGAGGGTGCCGCTCTCCCGGTTGAGCTGCAAGTACCCCAACCCGACCTCATTCAAAAATTTCAGCCGCTGCCGGACTTCGCGCAGGACGTCTTTCACGATTTCCTCCTGCGAGGGCGAGAGCGCGAGCCGACCGAGGACCTCGCCCGCTTCCCCGATGCTCAGCGAGCAAAGGGTTTCGATGCCGAATTCCCGTCCGTCCGGCCCGGAAACCGTAACGGCCAGGATTTCCGGGATCAGCCTTGCCCCGCGGCATGTCCCACAAATCCTCCGGCCCTGAAACGCGCGCAGACGCTTTTTGGAAAATTCGCTCTGGCTGGTCTCGTAGAGACGCCGCGCGTGGGCCACCACCCCCTCGAACGGCTTCGTCACCACGCGGCCTGCCCCGGTGGAAATCGCGATGCCCCGGTCGCGCGAACCGAACAGGACCAGTTCCCGGAAACCCTCCGGCAATTCGCTCCACGGCACGTTTAGCGGAACCGGCGTGTCGGCCACCAACCCTTGCAGCAAAACCGCGTAGTAGGAACGCATGCGCTTGTTGGCGGACTTCCAAGGCCGCACGGCCCCCTGCGCCAGCGTCTTGTCGGCATCCACCATGAGGTCCGGATCAAAGTAGAGTTCGGTGCCGATTCCGTGGCAAACCGGGCAGGCCCCCAGGTGGCTGTTGAACGAAAAGTGCTTGGGGGTGAGCTTCGGCATGGTGAATCCGGTCTCCGGATTGCAGTAGTCGGTCGAGAACTTCTCTTCGACCCATGCCGTGCCGCCGGGTTCCTGGCGGCTTGTGGACAGCTTTCCGCCTCCCCACCGCAGGGCGGTCTCGATCGAGTCCGCAAGCCGCTGCCCAAGCCCCTCCCGGATGCTGAGCCGGTCGACCACCGCCTCGATGGTATGCCGCGCCGCCTTGTTGAGCTTGATGCCGTCGGGCTTTGTCAGCTCGACAACTTCCCCGTCCACGCGGACCCTCACGAACCCCTCGCGGCGGGCTTTTTCGATCACGTCACGAAACTCCCCGACCTGCCCGCTGACGAGCGGCGCCAGCACGAGGAACTTCGTCCCCTCCGGCCAGCGGAGGATCGCATCCGCAATCTCCTGCGGGGTCTGCCGGGAAACCTTCTGGCCAGTCGCCGGATCGTGCGGAACACCGATGGCCGAGTAGAGAAGACGAAGGTAGTCGTAGATCTCGGTCGTCGTCGCAATCGTCGAGCGCGGGTTCGCGCCGGACGACCGCTGCTCGATCGCAATCGCAGGCGAAAGACCCTCGATATAGTCCACGTCCGGCTTCTGCATCTGGTCCAAAAACTGCCGCGCATACGCGGAAAGACTCTCGACGTATTTTCGCTGGCCCTCGGCAAAAAGCGTGTCAAACGCGAGCGACGACTTCCCCGAGCCGCTCAGCCCGGTCACCACGACCAGCTTGTGCCGCGGGATCCGGACATCCAGGTTTTTCAGGTTGTGCTGCCGGGCTCCCTTGATCCGGATGAACTTTTGCTTGTCGAATGGCATTTCGCGCGAAGGGGCTGGCGTCTCAGGTGCTCAATATATCGGTCGGCCGCCAGTTCATCGTGTTCGGCGATGAACTCCCAGATATCCACCAGATCATCCCTCGCCGACTGCGAAATCTGCAGCTTCATCCTCCGCGCCGCCTGCGGCCCATCTCCTTGACTTCCTTGGACACCTTTTCATCCCAGTCCGAAAGATGGCCTTGGTCAGCCGCCGCAATCCCCAACTGAATTGCATCCCGAAGGCTGGCGAGTTTCGTGCGGTTGCGTGTCTCCTTCTCATGGAGCGTGCGAATCGCCTCGCGCACGACCTCGCTCGCCGAGGTGTAAAGACCACTCCCCACTTTCCCAGGCACCCACTTTTCCATCTCGGATGTCAGTGAAACATTCATCGTGCGGACGGTAATCGGGGCGACAAGAATTGTCAATTTCTGGCAGGCGATTTGCGGTGCCGGAAAAAAGCAGGGAGGCGAACGGCAGTCAGGCGTTGTTGCTCACTACATCGAGGGGCTTTGTCTTCCTGGCGGCAATGATCAGTGGCTCAGGCGAAGGATGCTGCGCGCGCTCTGCCCGGGATAGGAAAATGATCCGGCGGCAAAGACAGCTCCTTCCTGGCCGATCCCAAGGGCGCTGACCCTGCCGCTCAGCGTGTCGGATTCCTTGTCGGCCTTCGCGACGGTGCCATCGGCGTTGAGGCGGGCGATGCTGCGCCGGGGCTGGCCGTAAAATGTCGTGAAATTCCCTCCCACAACAATGCTGCCATCCGGCTGGAGCGCGAGCGCGGAGACCGAGCCATTGGTGGCAACCCCGCCCTCCATGGCCCCGAATTCCGCGTCGGCCGTTCCGTCGGGCGTGTATTTGACAAGATCCCCGCGCACGAGATTTCCTGCGGTCGTGAAATCCCCGCCGACGATCACCGAACCATCGGGCAACAGCAACAGGGCCGCGACGGGACCGTTGGGTCCCTCGACGGACTGCGGGATAACCCCCTTGTCCAGAGTGCCATCCGTGTTCAGGCGCGCCAGGTTCTGCCGGGACACGCCGTTCACCGCAGAGAATGAACCGCCGAGGATGATTTGCCCGTCCTTCTGCGCCACCAGCGCCAGCACGCTCCCGGTCACCCCTTCCCCGTTTCGAAAAGCCGACAGGTCCTGGGCCGGAAGCAGGCAGGATGTGACGAAGAAACCGAGGAGGGCGAAAGTGTGCTTCATACCGGCTCCAGTGGACGCCCCAGCCGCAGAAAGATCAAGTCAGAGTTCGTAGCGCTCCTGAAATATCCTCGAACGGTCCGGGCTGAATTCCGCCGCCGTCCCGTCCGGAAGCCCCGCGACAAACAACCCCGTGGGCGAAGTCGTGAAATGCGTGACTTTATCCAGATTCACGATCGTCGAAGTGTTCACCCGGAAAAAATACTCGCGGTCCAGCCCGGCCTCCATGTCACCAAGACGGTGCGGGACCACGACGCTGTGATTCCCGAAAAAAACCCGAGTGGATCCCCTCTCCTCGGTGAGGTGGGTGAAATCCAAGACGTGCACCATGTGGATCCCGTTGCGGTCCCGCAGAAGCACCCGGCTTTCGGAACCAGGTTCGAAGGAGGATGCCTGGCTGTCGGCTTTGGGCGGCGCATCGGCGATCGCCTTCATCTGGGAATAGGCGCGGCGCAGGCGTTGCTGGTCAACCGGCTTGAGCAGGCAGCCGATGACCCCGAGCCCGAACGCATCCAGCGCCATCATCGCGTGGGCGGTCACGAGAATCGTCGGGGGGAGCGGCTTCGGGAGACGTTCCAGCATTTGGATGCCGCTCATCCCCGGAAGCTCGATATCCAAAAAAATCCCGTCGAATGTCTTCGGATTGTCGTTTTTTCTGGAACCAAGCAACTCCAATGCCTCCATCGCCGTCTGCACGCCGACAATTTCCAATCCGGGATCAATCTCCAAAAGCGAATCTCTCAGATCTTCAAGAGCCACTCCTTCATCTTCGACCACAAGGACAGTTTTCATAAAGAGGGATGCAACAAATCATGCAACACCAGACGTGCTTTGCACAACACTATTCGCACCGGGAACCAAATAATCATTATGCCGCCTTCGTATCTCCCCCGGTTTCAAGTGCCGCCACAGAATCTGTCCTCCTGGCATTGTCCTGCCAGTGAAACCGTTCATCGAATGGCAGCAGCACGATCGCTTCGACACGCGGCCCCGGGATTTCATGGATTTCGAAGCTTCCCCGTCCTTCGGTGGCAAGCAGTATGCGCTCGCGGGTGTTGTCGAGCCCCTGCCCGCTATAGGTGCTTCTTTCGTTGTCCTCCACCGACAACTTCCCGTCGTTCACCACGAAGACCACCAGCGCGCCGGAATCCGGAGCATGGGCGATGATGACTTCGATTCCCCCTCCTTTCTCGAGCTTTGAAACCCCGTGCTTCACCGCATTTTCCACCAGGGTGAGGACCAGCATGCCGGGCACCCGCTGCGAAAGCAATTCCGGAGGGCATTCGATCCGATACCGCAAGCGATCCCCGAAACGGATGGCCTCGACTTCGAGGTAATCCCGCACGATCTCGATCTCCTTCTCCACGGATTGCATCTTGGCGTCCTTGCCGGCCAGGACCTCCCGGAGAAGGCTCCCCAGCGAGGTGATCATCGATTTTGCCTTCGCATCCTGCCGCCCGATCAGCGCCCGGACGCTGTTGAGGGCGTTGAAAAGAAAATGGGGGTTGATCTGGCTTCGCAGCGTGCGGAGCTGGGCTTCGGTCTCAATCGCCGAAATCCTGTTCTGAACGGCCTGGCGCTCGCCCGTGATATCCCGCATGACTCCCGCCACCGCCGCGATTTCATCGTCGGCGGTGCGCCGAACCGGCTTGGCGTCAAGCTGGATCCAAAGCCATCGCCCCTCCGCGTCCCTCATCCGGCAGACCTGGCTCCACTGCGGGATTTCCGACGAGGCGAGCCGCCGGAAATTTTCCTCGAACTCGGCGAGATCGTCCGGATGCACGAGGCCGCGGACCACCTCCTCGGAAATCACCTTCGAGCCGGTCAGCCCGAATTTGTCGCTCCAGGACGGGGTGTGGCACGCCCAGCCGGACGGGCTCCAATCCCAGACGCAGAGATCGGCGGAGGACATCGCCAGGGCGAACTTCATGCGCAGCGAGGACAGCTCGTCCCGAAACGCCGCCACCAGCAGGCACCCCAGGCTGGTTATGAAGGCGAGCCCGTGCGCGGAAAGCTGGAACCCCCCTCCGCCCGGAACCGTCCTGATGTCGATCAGGCGCGCGGGAACCATCGCGGCAAAGGCGGGGACCAGGAAGATCAGCATGGCCTGAAAAAGCGTCGCCGTGCGCAGCCCGAACCGGATCGACACCACCAAAAAGAGCAGGAGGATCCCGCCGATGGACACAAACCGGACGCTTTGTTCGGCACCCGGAACATTGATCAATACCCAGACGAAACCCGCGAGCGCCGCCGAGTATCCGAGCAGCTCGTAGCGCCCGATCGCCGTCGGCGGACGGAAATCCTGCCGCCTCAACACGAAGAGAAAAAACGGGCAGAAGACCAGCGTGCCGAAGGCGTTGGTTTGGACGTAGCCAAGATACCCCGACGCCATCTGCGAGGCCGAGAGGTTCTGGCTCAACTGGAGGACCAGCACGCCATAAAACCCGGCGAGCAGCGGCCCGGGAAGGCAGCCGAGAACAACGAATTTCCCAAAATCCCGCACCCTGGAGAACGTCAGGTCGATCCTCACGCTCTTGGTGAGAAGCGCCCAGCTCAGAACCAGTTCGAGAACATACCCGACCGGCCCCGCATACAGGAAGGCCACCGGCTCGCCGTTCAGGAGATTGCTGGCCAGCGTGCCGAGGTAAACCGCCGGAAAGGCCCGCTCGAGCCCGTAGATCAACGCGACCGCCAGCGCGAACCCCGCCGAGGGCCAGATCGGACTGATAATCCCGGAGGAGGACTTCGAAAACCAGCCGCCCGCCTGGGAAAGCAGGAAGACGGCGAACGTCATCCACCCGATCTGAAAAAGGAACTGCGGCAGCCCCGCTTCCTCCATGGGCTGCGAGGATTTCATCTGCGGTGTCGGAGGAGAGTCCATCGCGGCAAGCATAAGGCAGAGATTCCCCCGCGTAAAGGAAAGCAAAAATGCAGAGGCGGCGGGAGCTCTCCTTCTCCCGCCGCCCTGCGTCCTGTCGTTTCTCTCGGGCTAGACCGCTTTCTCGCCGGTCTCGTCGGTGCGGATGCGGATCGCTTCCTCGACCGGCGAAACGAAGACTTTTCCGTCCCCGATCTTCCCGGTCTTGGCCGCCTTCACGATCGCCGCCAGCGCGCTCTCCAAGGAGGCGTCCGCCAGCACCACCTCGATCTTGATCTTCGGAAGGAAGTCCACCGTGTATTCGCTGCCGCGATAGATTTCCGTGTGGCCCTTCTGCCGCCCGAACCCTTTGACTTCGCTCACCGTCATCCCCTCGATCCCGAGGTCGGCCATCGCGTCTTTGACTTCTTCCAGCTTGAACGGCTTGATGATTGCTTCGACTTTTTTCATGGTCTTTATATTTTGTTGATTATTGGTTCAGGACAGTTAATCCAGCAGGTAGCCTTCTTCGCCGTGATCGGTGGTATCCAGCCCCTGGCTTTCAGCTTCGGAACTCGGACGAAGACCAAGAGTGAACTTGATGAGCAATGCGATGACTGTGGTCGCAACAACCGACAGGACAATCGTCACCAGAGCCGCTTTCACCTGGTTGAGCACCAGCCCGTTTTTGAGGCCTTCCACGACAGGGTTGGCGGAAGCATCCGCAAAAACGCCCGTCAAGATGGCCCCGAGCGTTCCCCCGACTCCATGGACACCGAAGGTATCCAAGGCGTCATCGTAGCCGAAGAGTTTCTTCATATATACAACCGCGAAGAAGGGAACAATGCCTGCGGCAACGGCCATGATCATGGCGCTGGTCGGGGTCACAAATCCCGCTGCGGGAGTGATGACCACCAAGCCGGCGACGATACCGGAACAAAAACCGAGCACGCTGGGTTTGCCTTTCATGACCCACTCGACAACCGCCCAGACGAATCCCGCTGTCGCGGCACAGAGGAAGGTTGTGGTAAAGGCGTTCGAGGCGATCGCATCAGCACCGAGAGCAGACCCGGCATTGAAGCCGAACCAGCCGACATAGAGCATCCCTGTGCCAACCATACAAAGGACCATGGAATGCGGGGGCATCGGCTCTTTTCCAAATCCCAGACGAGGCCCGAGGATCAGGCACAGGATCAGGGCAGACCAACCGGAACTCATGTGAACCACCGTGCCGCCGGCAAAGTCAATCGCCTTGATTCCGGCGTTTGGATTGAGCGGACCACACATGAAGCCAGCGGTAGACCACACCATATGGGCCAAGGGGAAGTATACCACGAACATCCAGATCGCGGTGAAAAGCAGCACGGCGCTGAATTTCATGCGTTCGGCTGTCGCCCCGAAAATCAGGGCCGGAGTGATGATCGCAAACGTGAGCTGGAACATCGCCCAGATATAGTCGGAGATCCAGTAGTATCCGGCTCCCGTAGCCCCGGGCGACATGCCCTTAAACATCGCGTTTGCGAGATCCCCCACGAAAGGATTGCTGCCCGCAAAAGTGAGGCTGTATCCAACCGCCCACCAGAGGATCGAAACCAAACCGGCGATCCCGAGACACATGGCCAGAATGGAAAGCACGTTCTTCGAACGGACAAGCCCGCCGTAGAAAAGCGCCAATCCCGGCAGTGTCATGAAGAGCACGAGCGCCGTGCTGGTCATCTGCCAGGCATTGTGGCCAGGGCCGGGGCCCGAGATCTTCGAAGCCACGTCCGGCGTCCTCGCCGCGTTGTTCACGTAAGCCTCCAAGTCGGCCACCCGCTGCTCCACTGTCGGTTCGGCAGGTGTCGCAGCCGCTGGTGCAGGGGTCGGAGCGTCTTGCGCGGACGCCATATTCGGGGTGATGAACGATCCGGCCGCAATAAGCGCAGCAGCCAAGGTCGCCAGTAGATGTTTGGTTCTGAACATGGATGTTTGTTTGTTGGTTGTTTGCAGACGAAATGGCCTGCAAGTGACCAGAAAAGCAATCATCGTGCCAACTATTGAAGCCCGCTGAACCCCGGCGAGTGACCGTTCCGCTGACAAAAAATCGCCAGAGACGGCCCGGCTGCGCAAAAAAAACCGACGCTCTCGAGCCTAATTGCCAGCGCCTGGCCCAGGCTTGGATGGCATGAGGGCGCTGAACCCAACCTGGCTGATCCCGGCCTCGCGACAATAATCCAGAACCTTCAGCACCCGCTCATACGGAACATGCCGGTCCGCGCGGACGACGGCGACTTGGCCGGGCTGAAGCCGGACAAGCTGATCGAGCATCCGGATCAGATCGTTGTCGGAAATATCTTTTTGGTTCACCGCCATCGACCCGTCCACCCGCACGTTGACGATCACCGGAGTCGGGGCCGGATTTCTCGGGGCGGACGAACTCGATGTCGGAAGCTGGATGCCCACGTCGGACTCGATTTTCGCGGTCGACCAGGCGACGAGCATGAAGATCACCAGCACCATGAGAATATCCACAAAGGAAGTGACGTTGAAATACAACGGGCCCGCGCCCACTTGGCTGGTCTGGAATTTCATGGTTCGCAAATATGGGCAGTGAGGGGATCGAACCCCCGACCAATAGTGTGTAAAACTACCGCTCTACCGCTGAGCTAACTGCCCGGATCAAGGCAGAAGCTAGCAACGCGGACGGCCTGGCACAAACCCAAAAGCACGGGGCTTCGGTCCACGGGCAGGGCTCATTTTCAAGAAGTGGAGCTGAGGGGATTCGAACCCCTGACCCCCGCATTGCGAACGCGGTGCTCTACCAACTGAGCTACAACCCCGAATTTCTCCGGTCGCTTCCTGCCGCCCCCCAAGCACACGCAGCACCGGAAAGGTCCCTGTTCTCTCGCACGGAACAAGATCCGAGGCAAGGACATTTCGCGTGAAAAAGTGATGCCTGATTGTGTCTCAAACCACCTTTCCGTAAAGCGTAGACGACGTGGCGCGTTCGATCCTCACATCAAGGATTTGCCCGGCGTGGCGGGAGGCCCCCTCGAAGACGACGATTTTGTTCGTGCGCGTGCGGCCGGAGAGCCGACGCGGGTTGTTCCGGCTCGCGCCCTCGCAGAGGATTTCAACCTGCCGACCGACGAGTGCGCCGAGATGCCTTGCAACATGTCTGTTTACGACTTCCAGCAGATCCTTGTTGCGCCGTTCTTTGATGTCTTCGGGAACTTGTTCCTCCATGTTTGCAGCCGGGGTGTTCTGGCGGGGCGAGTAGCGGAAAACGAAGGCGTTGTCGAATCCCACCTCGTCGGCCAGGGCGCGCGTGGCGGCGTAGTCTTCCTCCGTCTCGCCCGGGAATCCGACGATGATGTCCGTCGTGATGGCGATCCCCGGACGCCCCGCCCGGAGCCGGGCAACCAGCTTGCGGAAGGCATCTGCCGTGTATCCCCGGCGCATGCTTTTCAAAATCCTGTCGGAGCCACTCTGGAGGGGGAGGTGGACGTGTTCGACGAGTTTCGGAAGTCGGCCGAAAGCGGCTGTCAAATCCGCCTTGAACCCGATCGGATGCGGGGACGTGAAACGCACCCGCTCGATCCCGTCCACGCCAGACACCGCCTCGAGGAGCTGGACGAACGGGCTGGTCCCGTTCTTCGTGGGAAATTCGTGCCGCCCGTAGAAATTGACAATCTGCCCGAGGAGCGTGACCTCTCGGACCCCACGTCCGGCCAACCCCCTCACCTCCGCGACGATTTCCCCGATCGCTCTCCCGCGTTCCGCGCCGCGGGTTTGGGGCACGATGCAGAACGCGCAATGCATGTTGCATCCCTGCATGATCGAAACGAAAGCCGCGCACTGTCCGGCGGCGAGATCCTGCTCGCGGATCGTCGCCTCCGAACCCGCCTCCTCGCCCACATCGACAATCGGGAGCCGCTGGTCATCGATCCTCGACTCCAGACGGCGGCGCAGCAGATCGTCCACGTAGTCGGCAACGCGGTGGAATTTCTGGGTCCCGACCACGAGGTCCACATGCGGCGAGGTTTTTGTGAGCGAGTCCCCCCGGGCCTGCGCCATGCAGCCGAGGTAGCCGAGAACCAGGTGCGGGCGCGCCTGCCGGAGCTTGCGGAGCATCCCCATTTTCCCGATCGCCTTCTGCTCGGCCATGTCCCGGACGCTGCACGTGTTGAGAAGGATGACATCCGCGTCCGCCTCGTCCGAAGTCATCCGGTAGCCGCGTTCGCCGAGCATTTTCGCAACCTGCTCCGAATCGCGCTCGTTCATCTGGCAGCCGTAGGTTTTGATGTGGACGCTGGGCATGGAAGGCAGGGAAAGTAGTCCAGGATGCGCACATTGCCAAACTCCATCCGAAAAAAACACGGTTGCGGAGGGCTCTTGGCTTGAGCGCCACTCTACGCAGGCCCACAGTCAGATGAATGGCGACAGCGATGGCATTCCCGGCATATTCGGCCCCCTGTTTGCCTGTCCATTCCAGAACCGCGCCTCAATGAACCGGCCGTTGCGAACAAGGAGCCCCTTCACTTTCCGATTGCGCGAATCGCGGACGGCGGTAAACTGCGGCCTGTGATAGTTTGTGCCAGAGCTACAGTTTGCAGCGTCCGCTTTGCAGTGCGGTTCATGGTAATTCTCTAGCACAATATATTTCTGATGATCAGTGTGATTTTTCCGTGATTTACTCTTAAGTTAAGCCGGCGTGGCGGAATTGGCAGACGCGCACGACTCAAAATCGTGTTCCTTCGGGAGTGTGGGTTCGAGACCCTCCGCCGGTAATTTTCGGACGTCTCCGGGATTTCCCAACAAACCATCAGGACTTCGGAACCATTTTCTTCCAACCGACATTTCATGCCCACCGCCCCATCTCCCTACATCCTGGCCGGCGACATCGGAGGAACCAAGTCGAACATCGCGACGTTCCGCGTCATCGGACGGAAACTCCTCCTCGTCCGCAACCAGCGCTTCACCAGCGCCTCGTATGCCGGGCTGAATGCGATCCTCCGCGAGTATCTGGCCGAGGACGAGCGACCGATCCTGGCGGCCTGCTTCGGCATCCCGGGCCCGGTCCACAACGGACGCGCGAAGCCGACGAACCTCACCTGGGGAGTGGATGCGACCGAGATCTCCCGGGAATTCGAAATTCCGCATGTGTCCGTGTTGAACGACCTCGAAGCCAATGCCTACGGGATCCCGCATCTCGAAGCCCGGGACTTCGCCGTGGTGCAGAAGGGGGCGCCGGACGCCTCCGGAAACCGCTGCGTCGTCTCGCCGGGAACAGGACTCGGAGAGGCGGGAATGTATTGGGACGGCAAGCGCTACCATGTCTGGGCGAGCGAGGGCGGCCACACCGACTTCGGTCCCCGCAGCCCGCTGGAAATCGCGTTCCTGGAATTTCTGATGAAACAATACGGTCACGTGAGCACCGAGCGGGTCGTTTCGGGAATGGGCATCGAAAACATTTACAAATTCCTCCGCGAAACCGGCTGCGGCAGCGAACTCCCGGCCGTGGCCGCCGAAATGAAGAAAAGCGACCCGAATCGCGTCATTTCGAAATTCGCGGATTCCGGGGATTGCCCGATGTGTGTGCAGACGCTGGAGATCTTTGTCGGCTGCCTCGGGGCGGAGGCGGGCAACATGGCGCTCAAGACGATGGCCGTCGGCGGCGTCTATCTCGGCGGCGGAATTCCCGCAAAAATGCTGCGGCGCATCCAGTCGGTCGGGTTCCTCCATGCGTTCAACGACAAAGGCCGCCTCTCCTCGATCATGGAAAACATGCCGGTCCTCGTCATCCTCAACGACCAGGCGGCGCTCATCGGAGCCGGGTATTACGCCCTCGAAGCTGATGGCTCCCCGTTGTCTGACGCGCGCCGGGAAAGGGCTGATGATTCCCCGCCCAATCCAAGCGGATGCCTGAACCTGCCAAACACCTTGTGAAAACAGTCATACTCGATGGATACACTTGCAATCCCGGCGATCTGTCCTGGGAAGGATTTCAAGCATTCGGCCCGTGCGAGATTTACGACCGCACCCCCACCTCCGAGGTGGTGGATCGCGCCCGCAATGCGGAGATCGTGCTTACGAACAAGACCGTGCTGGACCGCGAAACCCTCAGATCCCTGCCGGAGTTGCGATATATCGGGGTGCTGGCCACCGGTAAAATATCAGGCCCCCTCTTCCGGGCCTCTCTTTCGGTCGTGAACCGTCTCATTCGACCGGAGGGGCTCACCCCCCGTGCTCGTGTGGATCGTGACATCCTTCACCAGCACGCCCATGCAGGCATTGAAACAGATCGCCCGGGGGCCGTAGATGCCTGCGGCGGCGAAGGAATTACTGGCATCCCCGGGAATCCGGCTGTATACGTGCGGCATGACGCCTCCACTATTCGCCTTTTCGATGCCCGGCGGGCCGGAACTCATATTCATCTTGGTGATCGTCCTTTTGCTTTTCGGAGCGAAGAAGCTTCCCGAGCTCGCGAGAGGCCTCGGCCAAAGCCTGGGCGAATTCAAAAAAGCGCGAGAGGAATTCGAGAGGGAGATCCACAAAACCGCTGCGGAGGTCAAGTCGGCCCCCGACAAGGAACCGTTCGCAAAACCCGCTGCGGAAGCGCAGGCAGGCACGATCAAGGAACCGCCGAAGACCGCCTGACCCGCGAGGCCCTCGTTTCGCTTTGAAACGGCTCTTTATCAGGTTGCTTCTCCCGGGGGTGTTGCTCGCGGGAAATCTGTTTGCCCGCGAAGTCATCGTCGCTTCCTACAACGTGGAGAACTACCTCGAAATGGAACGCCGGGTGGGTGGCAAGACCGTTCCCGACGCCCCGAAGCCAGAGGAGGAAATCGCGGCGGTGATCGAAGTCGTCAAGGAAATCAATCCCGACATCTTGGGCATCGTCGAAATCGGCGACGAGACGGTGCTGGAAGATTTTCGCGCAAGGCTGAAAGCCGCCGGTCTCGACTACCCACACAAGGAATGGGTGAAGGGGGCGGACGCGGCGCGGCATCTCGCCCTGCTCAGCCGGTTTCCCATCGTGGCCCGGAATTCGAGGGACGAGGTGCCATTCGAAATGAACGGCACCCTGATGCGGGTCGGGCGGGGGATTTTGGATGTGACGGTCCAGCTTGCGGACAACCACCCGCTCCGCCTGGTGGGTGCCCACTTGAAATCCCGCCGGGAAGTTCCGGGCTTCGACCAGGCGGAGATGCGCGCGAAAGAGGCATGGCTTCTGCGCAGGCACCTCGACGCGATCCTCGAGGCCAACCCCCAGGAAAACCTCCTGCTCTTCGGCGACCTGAACGACACGAAAAACGAATACCCGATCAAGGAATTGACCGGCTCCGCGAAAGATCCGCTCCGCATGAAAGACCTTTTCCTGACCGACCGTTACGGCTACCGGTGGACGCATTACTGGTCGGCGGCAGACATTTATTCCCGCATCGATTACCTGCTGGTGAGCCGGGGGCTCTGGCCCGAAATCAACATGGACAAGAGCGGCATCAGCAGTTCCAAAATCTGGTTCAAAGCCAGCGACCACCGCGCGGTTTTCACCGCCATCAAGACCCCAGAAAAATGAAAAAGTTTTTGATGGCGGCGGTCCTGGCATGCTCGGCATGCGCGCGCGCGACTCCCGACACCGATTGGACGGAGATCGTGGCGATGGATGCCGGCCCATCCAGGAAGCCGACAACGCGCGAGGAGGCGCAGGTCCTGGCACGGGCCCACCTGGCCAAACAGAAAAATCTGATCGGGGTGTTTCTCGCGCGCCACCCTTCCGATCCGCGGGCGTTCGACGCCCGGCTCCGGCTCGCCGCGATCCTTGCGGCCACGGGGAAAATGGACAATATCCGGCAGCAAACCGACGAGGCCACCCGCATTCTGGCCGCACTGGAAAAGTCGCCCGATGCGCCTGCGGAAAAGCGCGCTGACGCGGGGTTCCGCCGGGTCTCGCTTTTCCTGCAGGGCGCGATCGGGAGGGAGACAGAAATGCGGGATTCCATCGTCGGCGCGGCGAGGGGGTTTGTGGCCAAATACCCCGGAGACAGGCGCGGTCCGCGCCTTCTGGTCGAGGCGGCCACTGTTTGCGACGATGACCCAGCGCTCAAGCGAAGGCTTCTCAACGATGCCCGCGCCCTCTCCAAGGAAGAGGAACTCAACCGCCGGATCGCCGACGACCTGGTCCGCCTCAATCATCTCGGCAAGCCGCTGGATCTGGAGTTTCCGACCATCCGGGGAGCCGGCTTTGACACCCGCAGGCAGAAGGGAAAGGTGGTGGTCGTGGTGTTCTGGTCGGCGGAATCCCCACACAGCCTGATGTGGATGCAAAATTTCCGGGACACGATCGGAAAGCTTGCGGGAGCCAACCTCCAGGTCGCCACGGTGAGTTTGGACACCGACAGCAAGGCCCTCGATCGGAGGCTCAAGGAATTTCAGATCGGGGGCTGGCCCACGAATTACGACGGCAAGGGCTGGGACAATGCCGTCGCCCGCCCGCTCGGGATCAATGCGCTCCCGACCGTTTTCGTCCTCGACAAATCCGGCGTGCTCCGGGCGCTCAACGCCCGCGACAACTACGGGGCGTGGATCGCGAAACTGCTGAAGGAATAGGTGATCCGCTCAGCGCGAAATTTCCAGCATCCGGCGCACCGAGCGCTCCGCTTTGGCGCGGATCTCCTCGGCAATGGTGATCTCCGGACGGAGGTTGGCGAGGCAGTCGCGCAGCTTGTCCAGGGTGTTGAGCTTCATATACCGGCAGTCCCCGCAGGAACATAGCTCGGTGGGACCCGCGATAAAAATCTTGTCCGGCACCTCGCGGCGGAGGCGGTGCAGCATGCCGCTCTCGGTGACGATGACGAACTCCCGCGCCGGGTTGTCGCGGCAATAAGCGACCATTTTCTCCGTGGAACAAACCTCGTCGGCGAGAAGCCGGACCGCATGCGTGCACTCCGGATGGGCGACGACCTTGGCATTCGGATATTCCGCGCGAATCCTCCCGATGCTGTCGCGCGTGAACTCGACATGCACGTAACAATTCCCGCGCCAGAGGTCCATGTGCCGCCCGGTTTTTTCCATCACCCAGGCACCGAGATTCTGGTCCGGAACGAAGAGGATGTTCCGGTCGGCCGGCGCGGACTCGACGATTTTCACCGCGTTGCCACTCGTGCAGATGACATCCGCCAGCGCTTTGACCCCGGCACTGCAGTTGATGTAGGCGATGACGAAATAGTTTTTTTCGCAGTTCGCGCCGAGAAACTCCCCGAGCTTGTCGGCGGGGCAGGACTCCGAAAGCGAACACCCGGCGTCCATGTCCGGGATCACGACGGTTTTCGTGGGGCTGATGATTTTTGCTGTCTCGCCCATGAAGTGGACCCCGCAAAACGCGATCACATCGGCACCCGTCTCGGCGGCTTTGTAGCTCAGCCCGAGCGAATCACCGACAAAATCGGCAAGTTCCTGGATGTCCGCCGTCTGGTAGTTGTGGGCCAAAATCACGGCGTTCCGCTCGCGCTTGAGCTCAAGAATTTCCGAAACAAGATCCGTGGAATTCGCAGTCATATTCAAAGGATGGACGAGCGGGCGGCCCCGATCAAGTTCCGCCGCAAGACGTCCGCCGCAAGACGGCCATCACCCCCCGCAGGCGGGCGCGCCAGAAGGTGCCGGAAAAAATGCTCCGGCTTCAGCCTGCGACGAGCAAAGCCACGGCTTCGTCGAGCGTGGCCACGTTGGAAACGGAGACGACAGGGGTTCCCTTGCGGATGCGTCCGACGAGTCCGGCGAGGATTCCTCCGGGCCCGAGCTCGAGGAAATTTGTGATGTGGAGATGGTCGATCATATATTCGATGCCCTGCGACCAGCAGACGCTGCCGGTCACTTGGTCGGCGAGCGTGCGGCGGATGTTCTCCGCGTCACCCACGGCGGCGGCATCGACGTTGGAAACGACCGGGACCCGGGGTTCGAGCATGGGGGTCTCCTCCAGCGCCTGACCCAGCGTTTGGTAGGCCGACTCCATGAGACGGGAATGAAAGGCCCCCGCGACCGTCAGCTCGACCGCCTTGCGCGCGCCGTATTCTTTCGCCAGCGAGACGGCGAGCGCGATTTTTGAGGACTCGCCGGAGAGGACGATTTGTCCCGGCGAGTTCAGGTTCGCGACATCGACATCCGCAGCGGAAGCCAGATCGCGCACGCGGTCTTCATCGCCACCGATGATGGCTGCCATGGCCCCCTCGGTCGAATCGCATGCCATCTGCATCGCGCGGGCCCGTTTGTCCACGAGCCGGAGGCCGGTCCCGAAATCGAAGGTCCCTGCGGCGGCATGCGCCGTGAACTCGCCCAGCGACAGGCCCGCAGCCGCGTGAAACTCCAAACCCGGCAATTTCTCTTTCACCGCCGCCAGACAAGCCAGCCCGTGAACGTAAAGCGCCGGCTGGCAGACGGCAGTCTTGGTGAGATCTTCGGCCGGGCCTTCGAATGCGATTTGCGAGAGCGGGTAACCCAAAATTTCATCCGCCTCTTTGAAAAGTCCGGCCGCAACGGGGAATTCCGCAGCAAGATCTTTTCCCATTCCGACGGATTGGGCACCCTGGCCCGAAAAAAGGAGAGCGAGTTTTTTTGTCATGATGAAAGTGACCGCGCCACTTTGATGGCGGCGGCTCGGAGCGATTGTGCCCCACGGGCGAGGTTGTCC
Source organism: Terrimicrobiaceae bacterium (assembly GCA_041675465.1). Taxonomy (GTDB): domain Bacteria; phylum Verrucomicrobiota; class Verrucomicrobiia; order Chthoniobacterales; family Terrimicrobiaceae; genus QYQL01. Next base: position 35,778 of record JBAYTU010000029.1, read on the forward strand.
GCAAGCCCGATTGCGGGATCGCCGATGGAAACGCACCGGGAAAATATCTCCGGGGCGGGCATCTCCACGCGCCCGGCAAATGCGATGCAGGGCTTCCCGTGCTTCTTCGCCAGCGCGGCGAGCGCGCCGGGCCCCTTGCCCTCGATCGTCTGCGAATCAATCGATCCCTCTCCCGTGATCACCAGATCGCAGGCGGCCACCCGCGCCTCCAGCCCGAGACGTCCCGCGATCCAGTCGAATCCGGAAAGGATCTCCGCCCCGCAGAAAGTGAGCAAACCAAACCCCAATCCTCCCGCAGCCCCCGCCCCCGGCGTGTCGCGGTGGCTGGTGCCAAACGTCTTTTCGCAGACATCCGCAAAATGTTCGAGATGCAACTCCAGCATCCCGATTTCCTCTTCTGTCGCACCCTTTTGCGGACCATAAACCCGGCTGCATCCCCGCGCTCCCAAAAGAGGATTTTTCACGTCGGACAGGGCGAGGATTTTCGCTGCGGCCCGCCTGTCGGGAGGAACGATCCCGGCGATCTCGCAGAGCGTCCGGGGCGTGGGTTCCATGTCCCGGCCCAGGCGGTCCTGAAACCTCCAGCCGAGAGCCGAAGCCAATCCCACTCCGCCATCGTTTGTGGCGCTGCCACCCAATCCCACGGCAACGGTGGCCGGGCCCTGTGCCATGGCATCAAGAACCAATTGCCCGGTTCCGAATGTCGTGGATCGAAGGATGTCCCGCTCGCTCTCGGGAATCTTTGCCAGACCCGAAGCCGCACTCATCTCGATCACCGCCAGCCGCTCACCGGGAACCCAAACATATTCCGCGAACAACGCACGTCCCAAGGCATCGCAAACATCCGCCCGCCTCATTTCCGCGCCATCCCATGAGGAAAACACATCCACAGTCCCCTCTCCGCCATCCGCCAGACAGGCCCGGTCAAAAATCGCCCCCGGCATCACCTCCCCCCATCCCCGCTCGATCGCCTCCGCCGCCTCCACCGCTGTGAGCGAGCCTTTGAACTTGTCCGGAGCGGTAAGAATTCTCATGCAAACCACCCTGCCATCTGCTACAGGATCGGGCACGCTCATTCTGGAGGGGTGGCAGAGTGGTCTATTGCGCCGGTCTTGAAAACCGGAGAGTCGAAAGGCTCCGTGGGTTCGAATCCCACCCCCTCCGAATCTGCAAAGCACGAGGAGGGGAATCCCTCAGTCCGAAGTCAAAATGGAAAGGCGAAGCCAATCCCACCCCCTCCGCCATGACCCTCAATCGCCCGCAAACCCTGATAAATACAGGGACTCGTGTTTTTGGCACAGCATCAAAAAGGCCGTTTTTGGGGCAAGTGTCCCTGAAAGTGTCCCTTCTTCGACGGGAAAATCAGAATTCTCACGAAAGCAGCCACAAGGCGGGCAATACTCCCCCACTGCCCATTAACGGGGTTCCGGGATTCTCGGATAAGGTTCTGCATACTCTGAAAGGAGCTTCAAAATGCAGTTGAAATATCGTCTCTATCGCCGGTCCAACCGGTCAAATGGAACCTTCTACGCGCAGAATTGCGATACCGGAGCCCGGGAGAGTCTGGGAACAAAAAATCGAACCGAGGCAGAAAAACTCCTCCAGGCCAAAAACGATGCCCATGCCCAGCCCACCGAACAAGGAGTATAGGATCTATTTTGAACTCCTGTGGCATACGGGAGGAAGTCAGACGGATATCGCGAATCTTCGGGCCGAGGATATCGACTGGAATACCCGTCGCCTGTTTTATGCCCGGCAAAAACTGAAATCATCCGGACAAGGAAATGCCTGTCTGGTCATCGGTAAGGCTCTGGAGTCGGTTCTGAAACAACTTCCCTCCGAAGGGCCTCTCTTCCCGCATCTTCGCGAACTGAAAGAGAGCAAGCGGAGCAACTACTTTTGGACGAAACGGGTCAAAGCGGGCCTGCCCGACGGGATCGTCCTTCACTCATACCGCTACGGCTGGGCTGAGCGTGCCCAAACAGCAGGGATGCCGGAGCGCGAAGCCATGGCCCATCTGGGACACGGAAGCAAGGCAGTCCACCGGGCGTATGCGCGCTCAGCGGATCGCGTTACCATGCCGCTGGAATGGTATGAGAGCCAGAGCACTAAACCGACCGTCACAATCTCGTTGTGACCGGCAACCGCTGGTTCGATAATAAGACCGGAACGGGCGGCGCGGGGGCGATTGACCTGCAAATGCACCTGACCGGGCAAGAGTTTCCTGCCGCCTGCCAGACTCTCGCCAATCAATTTCGGTCCGTTGTCGCTGTCAGTTCGGGCATCGCATTTCCTCCCGGAAAACCATCCGAGCGGTTTCCCTTTCCTAAACTCATGGCGAAATACGCCGTGCGGGATGATCGCAATTGGCCGGTGGCCCGCGCCTATCTTGGTCGAAACCCGAAAAATTGAACCGGCCATTATGGACGAACTCCATGCGGGAGGTTCCATCTACGCCAACGATCACCGACCGAATCCCGGCCTTGTGTTCCTTCACCGCACGGATTGCGGGAAGGTTGTCGGGGCCACCTTGCGGGACACCCGGCACGAATCGGCATTCCGCCCGACCTTGGGAAACAAGCTCTCGGCTTGGTTCGTCGTTGGCAACAGCCGACCGGTTTGATACCATCGCCCGATGGGTCTATCCTACTGTATGTTGACACTTTCCAACCCGCGCTTTTCTGAGCAGAAACCTGTTGATGTAGAGGCGCTTGCTGACACTGGCGCCACATATCTTGTCATCCCTGATCACATTCGCATCCAGCTTGCACTTGAAGAGACAAGCAAGAAGGAAGTCACATTGGCCGACGGATCGAAAAAAATGGTTCCCTACGTTGGCCCCATTGAAACAAAATTTAAGAATCGCGTTGCGTATGTCGGTGCCATCGTCATGGGGGACGAGGTTCTTCTCGGCGCGATCCCAATGGAAGACATGGATTTGGTGGTTGCTCCTCAGCAGCGGATTGTGGACGTTAATCCATTGAATCCCAACTATGCTGCGGCCAAGGCAAAATAAACCGGCGGGTCGCCCGCCCGCATTTCCGAGAGGACGTCCTCGGTGGGGATGCTGCGGTCCATGATCCAGATCCGCTCGGCCTTGCCGTATTGGGTTTCGATCTTGCGCAGGAAGTCGCGCAGCGTCGTCTTGTCCGACGTGTTGCCCGGCAAGACTTCGTAGGCCAGGGGAAAGCC
>JBAYTU010000030.1:0-38497 GCA_041675465.1 Terrimicrobiaceae bacterium
CCTGTCGATAACGCGAGGGAGGGCGAAGCTCCGTCCTGGGAGGGCGAAGCTCCGTCTGAGCCGTAATAAATGGGCTCACACGGAGGTTCGCCCTCCCATCGTTGGCGTTACGCGCGGATTGGGCCCTGAGATTCCCAGTGGCGCGAGGGGCGATGATCCGCTATTTTCACGCGCAGCTTGAGCGTTTCGTTTTTCCACTTTGTCTTCTATTGCCTGATCGTCGGTTCGCTGCGCGTGCTGTTGACCGTGGGGGCCCGGGTGAAGGTGGTCGTTTTTCACGAACTTCCCCGCGGGGCATTTGTCATGGCCTCGAATCACATCAGCCACTTCGATCCGCCGTTCTTGAGCGGGTGGCTCCCGCGCAAAATCGACTGGATTGCGATGTCCGAACTTTTTGGCACCGGGTGGTCGAAAGCCGGCTTCAGATGGCTGGACGTCATCCCGGTGGACCGTGGTGGGGATGACCGCCACGCGTTGCGGGAGGCGCTTCGGCGGCTTTCCATCGGGCGCGTCATCGGGGTGTTCCCCGAGGGAGGCATCCGGGACGGGGCGGGATCGATGCTGGCGGGGGCGCCGTCCCGCGACGGGGCCGTCATGCTGGCGGTGCATGCCGGTTGCCCGGTCGTCCCCGTGGTCATCTTGGGGAGCGAACGCCTCTACAACGCAAAAAATTGGATCCCCTGGCGGAGGGCGCGGGTGTATGTCGCGGTCGGCGCGCCCGTCCACCCGCCGGACAAAAAATCCCGCAGTGCCGCGCGCGAACAGATGCGCGCCGACCTGGCCGCCGCGTTCGTGCGGCTGAAAGACGATTTGGTTTCCCGGTGCGGGCTTGGCGGGAACGATCTCCCGCACTCGCCCCGCGAAAGGATGGCCGAGGGATGAGAGCGCTTTCAAACGCCGACAGAGGAGATTCACGGACGCCTCGGCGGGGTGCCCCCACCGCGCAGGTGGCAGGGCGGGATCGCCGAACCCGCCGTGGCTTCCACGGAAATTTCGCATGAGGCGGCTCGTGGAAAAGACCGCCTCGTGGGGAATGGACGGTGCCATGTGCGGCATGATGAATGCCCTGCAATGGCGCCGCCGGGCGGACAGTTGCACCAGGAAGGAATTGGCGGACTACCTCGACGCTTTCTCGCCGATGAACCGCGAAGAGTATTTTCGCATGCCTCCCGCCCTGCGAATCCGGCAGCACGGCGGGTGGATCGAGTGGGACACGCCGCTTCCGAGCGGGTTTTCCGAAAACGACCGGGCCCGCGCCCGGTTCTATCCCGCCGCGAAAAAAGGTGCCCCCGTGCTTCTTCTGCTCCACGCGCTCATGAGCGCCAGCGACGTGGGCTACCGTCGCGTCGCGGCCACCTTCAACAAGCGCGGGTGGTCGGTCGCCTTCCCCCACCTGCCCTACCACTACTCCCGCACGCCGAAATCCACGCTGAACGGCGAGCTGGCCATCACCGCCGACCTCGTGCGCAACGCCGAGGGGCTCCGGCAGGCGGTCGTCGAGCTGCGGCAGTTGATGGCCCTCTTCCGGTCGCGTGGCACACGCGAATTCGCCGTCATCGGGACCAGCTACGGCGGGTGGACCGGTGCCCTGCTGTCCTTCCTGGAGCACGATTTCCGGTTCATGGCCCTCGTCCAGCCGATTGTCAACGTCGAGAAGGCCATCTGGGAAAATCCCGGGGCCTCGTCCATGCGGCTGTCGCTCCGATCCCTCGGGCACGCGCGCGATCAAATCACCCGGCACGACCACCTGATCTCTCCCCTGCACGGGATCCCGCTCTGCAAGCCGGAGCGGATCGTCGTCACGGCCGGCCTCTACGACCGGATCTCCCCCCTCGCGGAACTCAGGTTGCTGACATCGCGCTGGAAGGGATCCCGCCTCCTGCGCGTACGCCAAGGCCACTTCGGCTACCGCGCCCTCCGCGAAACGCTGCGGGAAATCGAGCCGTTCATCTGAGGCTTGCGCGGCGGCTGAAAAACGGGTCCATTCCCACCATGCGCCCCATCGTCCTCCTTCTCCTGGCCGCCGCCGCAGCCCTCCATGCGCAGGAGGCCGACCAGCGCAAACGGATGGTCTTTTCCACTGCGGGACCCGACGGCCAACCGCCCGCAACCGCCTCTCCGACGCCTGCTGCGGCACCCGAACCGGCGGGGAAACACCCGGAGCCAGCAGCCGCGATCGGCGCATTTTTTCTCGCGCTGAAAGCCGGCCAGGTGGACGCGGCCTACGAGGGGCTGGCAAGGAACACGATCATCGCCGAGCGGAAGGAAAACGTGAACGACTTGAAGGGGAGCACCAAAAAGGCGCTCGACCACTACGGCCCGGTCTCCGGCTACGAGGTCGTGGACACCCTGCAGGTCGGCGATTCGCTCATGCGCCAGACGTGCATCTCCCTGAACCAGGATCTCCCGCTGCGTTGGAGGTTCTATTTTTACCGCTCCGGAGGCACCTGGAAAATCGTGGACATGCGGGTGGACGACGGGCTGGTGGAATTGTTCGAGGAGGCCGGGCGCCGCCAGAAACCATGAGGGCATGAACACGCCGGCGGATTTTCTGCAGTTCATCCGGTTCTCCCACACGGTGTTCGCGCTGCCCTTCGCGCTGGGGGCGATGTTTGTGGCGGCCCGCGGGCTTCCGCCGCTTCCGACATTCGCGGGCATCCTGGCCGCGATGGTGTGCGCGCGCACGGCGGCGATGACATTCAACCGCCTGGCGGATTGGGAATTCGACCGGAGAAATCCCCGGACCGAGCACCGCCACCGCCTCGTGAGAAAAAATGTTGCCGCGGCCTGGTGCCTCGCGTCCTCGGCGGGGTTCCTCCTGTCGGCGTGGAGTTTGAACCGGCTTTGCCTCCTGCTCTCGCCAGTCGCGCTGGGGGCCGTGTTTTTTTATTCCCTGACCAAGCGGTTCACGCATTTCGCGCATTTCTTTCTCGGGCTGGCATTGTCCGTGGCCCCGGCCGGTGCCTGGATCGCGGTGACCGGGCGGCTGGATTTCCCGCCGCTCGTTCTTGCGTCCGCCGTCCTGTTGTGGGGCGCAGGCTTCGATCTGATCTACGCCACGCAGGATCATGAGGCGGACAAACGCGAGGGCCTGCATTCGATGGTTGTCCGGCTCGGCGTGCGGGGGGCGATGAAACTCGCGGTCTGGCTGCATGTCGCCGCGCTGGCCGGGCTGGCGGGATTCGGCCTCGCCGCAGGAGCCGGGGGCATCTACCTCGCCTCGCTGGGCGTCATCGCCGCCGCGCTCGTTTACGAGCACCTCCAAGCCCGTCGCGGAGACGTCGCCTCGATCAACCGCGCGTTTTTCCAAGCCAACGCGATCGTGGGAGTGGCGTTCGTCGCAGGCACATTCTTCGACCACCTTGCCCGCACCTGAACCAAACCGCCGTCGCGCCCGGCTGAAACGCCTGGCAATTTTTCTCGCCGCCGCCCTCGTTCTCCCCGGCGTGACGCTGGTGGTCCTGACCAGGAACCTGACCCGTATCGCGAAGTGGGCGGTCCAGCGCTCGTTGCCTGCGGCCAAAGCGGAAATCGGCGACGTGCTCTACGAGGGGCCCGGGCGCCTCGTCGTGCACAAATTCGTGTTGCGCGACAGGGTGAGTGGCGTGGAGCTCCTGCGGGTCGACAGCGGGGATGTGGTCTTTTCGTTCGACGATCTCCGCCGCAGGCAACTCGGCGAGATCCGGCTCGTGCACCCGGTCATCCGCATCTCCCCGGGGCTGTTCCGGATCCTGCCATCGGGAGGTGTCGGCGGGGAGGGTTCCCTGCCGCCCTGGGCGGCCCGGAGGATCGTCTGCGATTACGCCGAAGTTCTCTACGAGGGGTTTGGGCCGACGAGCCCATCGGTGGGTTTGAAATGCGCTTTTGACTGGAGCGAACCCGGCTCCGATCCGGCGAAACCTCTCGGCCTGACCGCATGGGATATCCGGGTTTCGACACCCGGATACCCCGAAGACTTTCTTGTGCTGGACCGCGTGGATCTCCGTTTCACCATGCGGGGAATTCTCGGGAAGCACGAGGTGGCCGGGGTGGATGTCGTCGGCGGACGGCTCGTTCTCGGGGCCGCGCTGCAGCAGATCCTGTCCGGCCCGCCCTCTTCGTCCCAGTCCGCGCATCCCGCTGCGACATGGAAAATTTCGCGGCTCGTTCTCGGGGGGCTTGGCGTCCGGTTCGAAGACAAGCGGGAGACTGCGGCCAACATTTCCTTTCAAATCCACACCACGTTGACCGATCTCTCGCTCTCGGAGGCAGCTGGCGAGATCGGGGGCCGGGAACAGACGGTCGAGATCGCGGACATGGAGATCCTTTCCCCCTACGACCCCCTCACCAAAGTCTTCACGTTGCGCCGGGTTTTTCTGAAGTTCACCCTGGGCGGGTTGCTCCACAACGAGCTCGCCGGGGTCACGATCCTTCAGCCCACGATCTACGTCGGCCCGGATCTCTTCTGGTATATGGAAGACGCCCAATCCCGGCTCGCGGAAAAGACCGGCCCCGCACCAGGCCCCTCGTGGAAAATCGGAACGCTCAAGGTCGACGACGGCCACCTCGTGGTCGGCAGCGGAGGCCGCGCGAAATACGGAATCCCCCTCGGCTTCCACGCCGACGCGCAGGACATCGCCCTCGACAATCTCGCCACGCTGAAATTCCAGACCGCCTTCCACATCCTGCCGGGGACGACCGCTTTCCCGGGCTACCAGCTGGTGGTGTCGACAAAGGAAGGCGACCTCCGGTTCGCGTATCCGCCGGAAAAAAACGAGAACAACCTGGTGGGAAAAGTCTTCTTCGACAAACTCCGCTGGCGGCAATACGAGTCCTCCGACGCATGGCTCTCCGCCACATTCGACCGCAGCGGCATCAACGGGGGCTTCGGCGGACGGGCCTACGGTGGCTACCTCAAGGGCGGATTCAGCTTTCTCTTCGAGGAAAACGCGCCGTGGATCGGCTGGTTGTCCGGCAACAAAATCGACCTCGCGCGTTTCACCGGCGTCATCGCCCCGCAGAACTTCCGGATGACCGGTCCGCTGGATTTCAAACTTCAGATGGACGCTTTCGGGCGCAGGATCGAGAGGGTCAAGGGGAAGTTCGGCGCGCCCAAGCCCGGACACATGAACATCGGCAAACTGGACGACCTTCTGGCGAACATCCCCGGCACCTGGAGCAACCTCAAAAAAAGCGGCACGCGCCTGGTTTTGGAAACGCTGCGGGATTTCGATTACACGAAGGCCGGGGGAGATTTCTGGTTCGTGGAAAACCAGGGGATCCTCGGGTTGAAGTTGCAAGGACCGCTCGGATCGCGCAACTTCGAGGTCGTGCTTCACGCCGACGAATCCCGGGAGGGCCGATGGAAACAAAAACCATGAAAATCTTTTTCCCCGCAGCCACCCTCGCGTTGGTGTCCGGCTGTGCCGCGCCCACCGTGAACCTCTCGACTGCCGAGCCGATCAAGGTCGACATCTCGATGCGTCTCGACGTTTACGATCACAACAGGCAAACCGGAGCCAGGAGCGCCTCCCCCGGCCCGGCAGGGGAGCCCGAGACACGCCGCCGGAACCGCATGGCCGACATCCAGAATTTCAAAAATTCGCGGCTCGTCGGCGAAGGCCGCGATGGGCTCCTCTCGATCCGCGTCGACACGCCCGGCGAGGTCGGCGAATATGTGCGCAAAACCGTCGCGGACGAAAACCTGGACCGCATGGCGCTGATGAAAGCCATCGCCGAGAAGGGCCAAAAATCCCTGCCGGATGTCCAGGCCGAGCAATCCTCGCTCTGGCAGAAACGGTCGTTCGAGGGCGAGCTGATCGAGACCGAAGCCCCCGATGGCACGTTCTCGTGGACCGCAAAATCAGGCGGATAGTCTTCTTTACTCTTTCCGGAAGGTCAGATAGCCTGCATCCAACATCCCCCCCACCACTCTCACACACAAACCTATGGCAACCACAAAACGCAAAGCAAATCCCGCACTCCTGAAACCCGTCCAGCCGGACGAAGCGCTCGCCGCCATCGTCGGCTCCAAGCCGCTTCCCCGCAGCGAAATGACGAAGAAGCTCTGGGATTACATCAAGAAGCACAAGCTTCAGGACGAAAAGAAGCGGACCCAGATCAACGCGGACGCCGCGCTCAAGGTCGTCTTCGGCGGCAAGAAGCAGGTCAGCATGTTCGAGATGACCAAGCTCGTCTCGGGACACGTCAAATAATTTCCCTCCTTCCACGGGACGCCCATCTCCGAAAGTCGCAAACAGGGAGAACGGGCGTCTCGCGCAATACTGTCGGTTTTGCAGGAAATTGTGGCACAGGCACCCTGCCTGTGTTCGGAAAACCTCGCATGGGCAGGATGCCCATGCCACTTTGTCCTGGCAATGTCGGGAGTCTCGCCTGTTTGGGCGCGGGTCCTCGCGTCGGGTGCCACGCCCCACACGGGCGGGGCACCCGTGCTCGTGCGCCAGCCATCTCCGATTGCAGCTTTCGGAGATGCGCCCAGGAAAGGATTGTCTCATCCGCTGTGGACCAATCCCGAAAATCTTGTTAGCCCTGTTAACAACCCTCCCATCGCCGGAGCCGGGATAGCCCGGTCCCTCGCTCCCGAAGAGACCGGAAGACCACCCCATTTATGCGCACCTTTGACTGGATACTGACCCTTCTCCCCTTCGTTCTCGTTTTCGTAATCGCCATCTGCGCGAAGCGCTATGTGAAAAGCGTGGCGGATTTCATGTCCGGCAACCGTTCGGCCGGGCGTTATTTGCTGGCCATCGCGGGCGGGGAACTGCAGGCGGGGGCGGTGGTGTTCGTCGCGTCGTTCGAGGTGATTTCGCGCGCCGGGTTCACCCTGGGCTGGTGGGGCTGGCTGAGCGTGCCGGTGTGGATCTTTCTCGGCATCTCGGGGTTCGTCACCTTCCGTTACCGGGAGACGCGGGCCATGACGCTCGCGCAGTTTTTCGAGATCCGATACAGCAAGTCCTTCCGCACGCTGACCGGCGTCCTGGGCTTCGTGGCCGGGATCTGCAATTTCGGCATCATCCCGGCGGTGGGCGCGCGCTGCGTCGCCTATTTTCTGGGATTCCCCGAGACGGTCGTGGTGGGGGGCTTCACGGTGCCGACCTATATTCCGCTGATGGCTCTCTTCCTCGCCATCGCGCTGGTCGTGGTGCTGTCGGGTGGGGTCATCACCCTCATGATCACCAATTGCATTGAGGGGATCATCTCCCAGCTCGCCTATCTGGTCATCATCTTCGCCCTGCTGTGCATTTTTAGCTGGTCGCAGATCAGCGATGTTCTGGGCAACCGTCCGCCCGGCCAATCGTTCCTGAACCCCTTCGACTCGGGGAGCATCAAGGATTTCAACATCTGGTATGTCCTGATGGGCATGTTCCTGAACGCCTACGGCACGATGGCGTGGCAGAATGCGGGGGCCTACAATTCCGCGGCCTTCTCGGCGCACGAGGGCCGGATGGGCGGCGTTCTCGGGCGCTGGCGGGAAATGGGGAAGGGCGCGGTCGTCGCCTTGATGGGGGTTTGCGCGCTCACGTTCCTCCACCACCCGGACTTCGCCTCCCAGCTCGGGCCGGTCACGGCGGCCGTCCACCAAATCGCGGACCCCAAGGTCCAGTCGCAGATGGAAATGCCGATCGCCCTCTCCCAGCTGCTGCCAGTGGGGATCAAGGGAGTCGTCTGCGCGATCTTCCTGATGGGCATCTTCGGCGGCGACGCGACCCACCTGCATTCTTGGGGCAGCATTTTCGTGCAGGACGTGCTGGTGCCCCGGCGCAAAAAGCCCTTCGGGCCGAAGCAGCATCTTTGGGCGCTGCGCCTCTCGATCGTGGGCGTGGCGGTTTTCGCATTCCTCTTCGGGTGCCTGTTCCGGCAGACCGAATACATCTTCATGTGGTGGAGCGTGACGACGGCGGTTTTCGTCGGCGGTGCCGGCGCGGCCATCATCGGCGGGCTCTACTGGAAGAAGGGGACCACGGCCGGGGCCTTCAGCGCGCTGATCACCGGGACGACGCTCGCGGGCGGGGGAATCCTGATCAAGCAGTTCACCGATGGCTTCCCGCTCAACGGCGCCCAGATCTCGTTTTTCACGGCGCTCACTTCGATCACGGTCTATGTGGTGGTTTCCTTGCTGACATGCCGGGAGGAGTTCAACATGGACCGCATGCTTCACCGGGGGAAATACGCCGCGATCAAGGCGGAGGTCGGCGACGCGCCCCTGGTCCCCCAAAGGCGGGTGTGGCTTGGCCGGTTGATCGGGTTGGACGAAAACTTCACCCTGGGCGACAAGTGGATCGCCAGCACGCTTTTCGGCTGGAGCATTCTCTGGGTCGTGGTGCTGGCCGTCGGCACGATCTGGAACCTCGCGGTCCCATGGCCGGTTTCCGCCTGGTCGGTGTTCTGGGAAGTCGTGGGCATCGGCCTGCCAATCCTGCTCGCAGTCGTCACGGGCCTCTGGTTCACCTGGGGCGGGATCAGGGACACTCGCGACCTGTTCCGCCGACTGCGCAACCAGAAGGTCAACCCCCTCGACGACGGCACCGTTGTGGACAATCAGAACCTCGACGAACTGATCGCGGAAGAACACGCGCACGGTTCCCGCAGGCACGACAATCTGGTCGGAACAAAGGAAAAAACGGGAATTGATCCGTGATTCCAAATCATATTTACATGTGTGAGGTAAATGTATGAATCCAAGTGAACGCTTTCCGGCGGCGGCCAATCACCAGGCTGCCGACCGCATTCCGATTGATATCGGGACGCTTGACCGCTGGTCCGCCCCTTACCGCCGCTGGAATTATCGGATGGAGCCCGTTATCCCGGCGGATTTTAAAATCCCGGGCCATCCCGATTTTTATAATTACGATGTTCCCACGGTTTATCAGCTTCCCGGCGAACCGGATAAATGGTTCATGAGCTTCATCGGCTTTAACGGCAAAGGATACAACAGCTTCGTGGCTGAGAGCGCGGACCTGATCCACTGGACCCGCCCAAGGCTTGCGATGGGGTTCGGGAGAAAGGGCGATTTTGATTTCGGCGGTTGCGTGGTGGGCGCTTATCTTTACGAATCCTACGACATCAAAGCGCCGCGAATCCTGAAAAAACGGGCGGGTAAATTCTGGACACTATACGGCTGCTACGCCAATCAGGGCGGGTATGAAATAGATCCGGGATACGAAGGGGTTGCGGCCAGCGGCGATGGACTTGCCTGGACGAGGGCCCAGGAGAAATACATTCTTTCGGTCCATGAACCCGAGGTTGGCGAATGGGAGAAGCACTGCATTTATCAGCCCTGGTTGGTGGAACACGACAGCACGTTCTATAATTTTTACAACGCGAAGCATATGCCTGACTGGGTGGAGCAGATGGGGCTGGCGACTTCCAAGGACCTGTTCAACTGGCAACGGTTCGAGGGAAATCCGGTGGTCCGGGTCCGCCCCGGAATGTCTGACGCCAAATTCTGTTCGGACGGAAAGGTTTTTCGCGACGGGGACCACTGGATCATGTTCTATTTCGGGGTGGACGGCGAAGGAAACGCCCACATCATGGCCGCCTTTTCCCGTGATCTGCTCCATTGGACCGCCCATCCGGAACCATTGTATAAGGCTGGCGGGCATCCCGGAGGGCTCGATAAGAAATACGCCTGCAAAATATCCCTGGTTTACCATCCGGACCAAAAAAAATTCTACCTGTATTACTGCGCGACGCGCACCGAGGAGCGGTGCATCGCACTGCTCACGAGCTGAATTACGCATGGGCAGGATGCCCATGCCACGGGAGCTTTTGTCGAGTCGCCTGCCTTGGAGGAAAACCTCAAAGTGCTTGTAATCGCCGACGGCCGGGGCGGAACACTCTCAGCCGTAACGATACGTCAGAATGGGATAACAAATTCTACCATACCGACAACCGTTGGGGCTTTGCTCCAGGCTGCCAGCGGTTTTATAGATGTGGACATGCCAAGGGCGGAAAGCCCGCCCCCCCCGGCAAACACAACCCACGATGCCTTCCCCGGTGAAGGCATCTCCATCCCCCCAACAACACAATGAAAACGCCTCTCCCCCGCGTCACAAATCACAATGCCCTCGCTGCCATTCTAATCCTGGCGACAGGCCTCGCCGTCCCGTGCTGGGCGGCGGTATCCGTCACCTCTCCCGCATACCGGGCCGACATCAGCGGCAACACGACCATCCAAATCAGCGCGCCCGGTGCCACCTCGGCGACGGTCAAATGCTGGCAGAGCGACACGGGGCTGGGTCACGATACCACCGTCGCAACGGTGACGCTCAGCGGCGGCAACGGTTCGTTTGTCTTTCCGTCCGCTTCCTATCCCCACGGGCCGCTCGTCATCCGCATCACCGCTGGAACCGACACATGCTATTTTCAAGCATACAACACGGGCGGCGTCTCCTGGAAGGAAGGCCTCGCCGCTGCCCCGGTGCCGTCCCCGGCCCAAGGCATGACTGTGGCTTTCTCCGACGACTTTACGGGGGCCCTTTCCATTTCGCGCACCGGCGCCGGAGCCACTTATGGTTCGCACACGGTCGGCTACAAGGATTTCAGCGGCATCAAGTTTCAGGACTATGAGGGCGCCGTGAACCCCTTTTTGCGAAAGGACTCCTATCTCCGCATTCGGGCCGACGAGACCAACAACAGCACCGGGCTCATTTGCAGCGTGGCTCAGGACAAGACCGGCTTCAAAGTTCGCCCGCCTTTTTATATGGAGTGCCGGTTCATCGCCCAGCGCGCGACCGGCAGCTGGCCGGCGTTCTGGGCGCCCAGTATCCCCAACGGCTCCGAGGAATACGCCGAACTCGATGTGATCGAAGCGTATGGCAACCTGACCCAAAAGCGCTACACAGCCGGAATCCACAACTGGCCGTCGGACAGCGCCCGCGCCTATTCGTTGATCCTGATGGACGGCAGCATCCCCGGCACCAGCGCCGCGGAGTGGTCCGACACGCCGCACACCTATGGATGCAATGTGACCGCCACCACCACCACATTCTATCTGGACAACGTCGCGGTCTGGAGCACGCCCACCCGCAGCGAGTGGAATTCCCAGGACTTTTATTTTCTGATCAACTACGCCTTCGGAGGCACTTCTGGCTGGCCGGTCGATTTGTCGCGTTACGGCATGCAAAGTGACATGTATGTGGACTGGGTGCGGGTCTTTGTGCCGCCCGCCACCACCGCCCTTCCCGTCGGAACATTCAAGATTGTCGCCAAGCACAGCGGCAAATGCCTGGACTGGCGCACGGGGTGGAACGTCGTGCAATACGCAGACGCCGGGCTCGCTTCGCAGAAATGGAAGACAGCGGACTTGGGCGGCGGCCAGTATTCGATTCAGCAGGAAACCACCATCAAATCCATCCAGGTGGAGGCCGCTTCGACTGCGGATGGTGCCAGCATCATTATGAAAAACTGGCTGGCCGGCAACCATCAGCGCTGGACCGGTCAGCCCGCATCGAACGGCTATTTCCGGCTCATCAACGTCAACAGCGGCAAGGCCATGGAGGTCGCCGGAAGCTCGACAGCCGACGGCGCGCTCCTCGATCAATGGACCATCGGCACCGGTGCCAACCAGGAGTTTGCTTTCGCGTCTTTCACGATCCCAGTCGGGACGTTCAAAATCGTGGCCAAACACAGCGGCAAATGCCTGGACTGGCGCACGGGATGGAATGTCGTGCAATACGCGGATGCCGGGCTCGCCACGCAGAAATGGAAGACAGCGGACTTGGGCGGCGGCCAGTATTCGATTCAGCAGGAAACCACCATCAAATCCATCCAGGTCGAGGCCGCTTCGACTGCGGATGGTGCCAGCATCATTATGAAGAATTGGCTGGCCGGAAACCATCAGCGCTGGACCGGCCAGCCCGCTTCGAGCGGCTATTTCCGGCTCATCAACGTCAACAGCGGCAAGGCCATGGAGGTCGCCGGAAGCTCGACAGCCGACGGCGCGCTCCTCGATCAATGGACCGTTGGAACCGGCGCCAACCAGGAATTCGCCTTCCAATCACCCTGAAGCTCATGAGCAAGGAAGCGGTGACGAGGAAAGGCATTCGGCATGGGTCGGGGAACCGCGTCTTCTTCGCGCTTGGTTCTTTGGGCTTGATCGTCGCCCTCGGCGCGTATCCGTTGCGGTCGGAGGAAACGCACCGGCCTGCGCCGCAAACCCTCGATGAGCGGGTTGCGCTGGCACTGGCGCACCGCCCGTTGGAGGAACAGCTTAAGAGTCTGTCCCAGGTCGGCGAAACGCTTTCTCTGGAGGAAATCCCCGGCGCCCTGAAGCTCGCCGACAGCCTGCCGCGGCTGCGCGAACGGGGCGTCCTGCAACAAGCGGCGCTCAAGCGCTGGAGCAAACTCGCGCCCGAACAGGCTTTTCCCGCCGTCGCCGCGCTTCCGGAAGGGCGGGACAAGGCGGAAACACTCCGCTATGCTGCGGTGCAGTTTGCGCGGAAAAGCCCGCCCGCTGCGGCGAAGGCCGTGCTCGACCTTCCCGCCGGTCGATCCCGCAGCGAGGCCATCCAGGGCGTCGCCGAGACTTGGGCGCGGACCGAACCGCAAGAAGCCTTGGAGTGGGCCTCGGCCCTGCCGCCTGGAGAGGCGCGGGAGGGATCGCTCCACGAGATCCGGTTCGTCTGGGTTCACTCCGATCCCATCGCTGCCGCGAGGCATGTCACGACCTCGGTTCCCGCCGGGAACATCAGGAACGCGTTGCTAACGAACATCGCGGTCGAATGGGCCTTGCTTGATCCCAAGGGCGCCATCCAGTGGGCCGGGGGGCTTCCCGATGCGAGCGAACGCGAACTCGCCGTTGCCAGGGCCACCGAATCCTGGGCCGACATGGATCCGAAAGCCGCGTTCGAATTCGCGCTGGGGCTTGCGCCCGGATTGATGCGGCAGCGCACGGTGGCCGCCGTGGCCGGGCGCTGGGCCACGGAGGACCCCAAGGCGGCGGCGAATTTTGCCGCGCCGTTGAAGGACGCGGAACTCCGGAAGCCGGCGCTTGCGTCCGTGCTTCAACTGTGGGCGGCTGTCGCGCCCGACGAAGCCGGACGATGGGTCGGGCATCTGGAATCCGGCGCACCGAACGAGGAGGCGCTCTCGGCCTATCTCGATGCGGTGGCACCGTGGGCTCCCGATTCGGGCCTCCGCATCGCAGTCGGCGCCGGCTCGGAAATAGCCAGCCAGGCAGGAACGGAGGCCTGCGCCCGGCAATGGCTGGCCCTTGATTTTGTCACCGCCAGCCAATGGATCGCAAACGCAAAATTCCCCGAGGAGGTCAAAGCCAAATGGCGCACCCCCATCCGTCGTTGAACAAGATGCCTCTCCTGCTTGCCGCAGCCGCCGTCGTGATCACGGCGGGCCTCTGGCTTGCGCTTGCCCTTCCGCCGTCCGGCGAACAACCTGCCGGACGAACGGCTGACGCAGTGGCTTCCGTTCCAAAATCCGGGCGCGGGACGCTCTCCGCGACGCAGGGCTTTTCGGATGAGCCGGGAACACCGCCTGTTCATCCGATTTTACCCCGTGGGGAAATGGCTGCCGGTTCCAGGCCATTGTTGGAGCAGCTTGCCGCTTCCATTGCGGCCCACGACGGGGAGCGAACCAACAGACTCCTGGCCGCCTGCATGGCCCAAGACCCGGAGGGGACTGCAGCCTGTCTGGAAGCCGCAAGCCTGGGACAGGAGCGCGAACGCCTCCTTGCGCAAGTCGCCCTGCTTTGGACGCCCCAAAACCCTCAGGCGGCTTTGCAATGGGCGGCGAACCGGCAGGACGCGGCTGAAAGAGAATTTCTAGCCGGCACCGTCTATCTGAAATGGGCCGAAGCCAATCCCCGGGATGCCGCCGCCGCTGCGGAACGCGGCGTTCTGAACGCGACCCGGACCGACGTGATGAGAAACCTCGTGGGCCAATGGAGTGAAAAAGACCTGCAGTCGGCCTCGGCCTGGGCCATGAAACAGCCCGGCGGCAGCACGCGGGACGAACTCATCCAGCAAGTCGCGATCAAACAGGCCGGGACTTATCCGTCCGAAGCGGCGGCGCTGGTTTTGAAGGAAATCCCGTCAGGCATCCAGCAGAACGAAGCCATCATCGCCGTGTTGCATCAATGGGCCCGCCACGACCTGCCCGGCGCGAAAGCCTGGGCCGAACGATTCCCGGAGAACACCGGCATGGGAGGCGAAGTTCGCCGGGAGCTGGAGGGCATGGAGAAAGGGTGGTGATTGACGGGCATCCTCATCCGACTGATTCCACCCTGTTTTGGCCAACAGGCTTGTTTCCCCGACATTTTCCGTTATCTCTTTGCGGGTCGTGATTTTTACCTCCCGGCACTGGCAAACTCCCCTCTACCGCTGGGCGAGCCTAAGGACCGAGCTTCTCTGGGCCTTGGACGGACCCGTCGCGCCGGAGTCGAGGAATGTCGTCTCCGACCATCGGGTGGGATACTGGATCTGGCTCCTGCGGAAAGGGCATGTCCACGTGGAAACCGACGACGGGAGCTGGAAGGCCGTGCCCGGCCAGTGGATGGTTTCCCCCCAGGGCCGGATCCGCCAGAGTTTCTCCGACGATGCCCGCATCCTGTCCGTGCATTTCCGCTGCCAGTGGCCGACCGGGGAAAACCTCTTTGCCGGGCGGGATGCCGTGGTGCGGGGTGCCAGGGATTTCCCGCGCCTCGAGCGCAGCGCCGCAGGCGTCTGCCGCATCGTTCAACGGCACTTTCCGAGGGTTCGCATCGAGCTTTCCGAACAGCAGATCGACTACCCGGTTTTCCTCCGTCTGGAATTGCGGTTCCGGCAGTTGCTCATCGATTTCTACGAATTGATGACGCTGGCCGGGCGCACGCTCGCGCAGGGCGGCACGTCCGACGAACGCCTCGTGCGGGCTGCCCGCCTCCTCCACGAGACCCCGCTCGTGGAGGCGTTTCCGGCCAGGCAACTCCAGCATGAAACCGGCCTCGGGCGCGCCCACCTCGACCGCCTCTACTGGAGGGAGTTCGGGGCGACGACCCGCGAGTATTGGGAACGCCTCCGCCACGATGCCGCGCGGCGCAGCCTGGAATCCACGCACCTCTCGATCAAGGAAATCGGCCATCAGCTGGGGTTCAAGCAGGCCTCCCACTTCACCAAATGGTTCCAGCAGCGCACCGGCGTGATCCCCACCGCCTACCGCACTCAGGCCCTCGAACTGAAACTCGCCTGAGGAGAATTCCCGATCACGGCGCATCGACTCGAAATGAACATCATCGAATTTGCCGGGCGCGCGAAGGTCTCCACGGCCTCCATTTCCCGCGCCTTCCACGAGCCGGAAAAGCTCCGGCCCGGCACGAGGGACCGCATCCTCTCGCTGGCGCGCGAACTCGGCTATTACCCCAGCCCGAGCGGGCGCGCCCTCAAGCGCTCCCTGCCAGGACGCTGACATCCCGCCCGGATTTCCCCTGTTTTGAGGCGCCAACGATGGGAGGGCGAACCTCCGAGTGAGCCCATTTATTACGGCTCAGACGGAGCTTCGCCCTCCCAGGACGGATCTTCGCCCTCCCCTGCGTCATCGTCATGTCGTCGAACCGCTCCCCTCTCATTTCTTCCCATGCCCGCGGATTTGGGTGCCCCTAATTTTGTAATGGTTTACATTTTGGTTGACAGGCGGGCGTCCGGCGGGGTAGATGTTCCCGCACACCCGTGCAAGCCGACCCGATGAACCCCCTCGCCATCCAGCCATTCCAGATGCTCGGCCGCCACGAGATCGCGGCGGCATTGGACAATCTTTCGCGGGCCTCGGTGGCGGTGCTGGGGGATTTTTGCCTGGACGTGTATTGGACGATCGACCGGGCGGCCAGCGAGATGTCCGTGGAGACCGGGCTCCCGACCGAGCCGGTGCGGTCCCAGCGGTATGCGCCGGGAGGGGCGGGGAACGTGGTGATGAATCTCCTGACGCTCGGGGTCCGGAAGGTCCACCCGGTCGGGGTGGTGGGGGACGACCCGTTCGGCAGGGAGCTGCGGCGGCTCTTGGAAAGCCCGCATGTCAGCGCCGAGGGCCTGATTTCGCAAGGGGAGGGCTGGGCGACGCACGCCTACGTCAAGCCCTATGTGGAGAACCGGGAGCTCGGACGGATCGACCACGGGAACTTCAACCGGTTGAGCGGCGCGGCCGAGGAGAAGTTTTTCGCGGGGCTCGAGGAAATCCTCGGGGGCGTCTCCGTGGTGCTGGTCAACCACCAGTCGGTCGGGAGCATCCACGATTCGGAGGGGTTCCGGCGGCGGCTGGCGGACGTGATCGCCGGCCATCCCGGGGTGTGTTTTATCGTCGATTCCCGCGGGTACCACGGGGCGTATGAGAAGGCGGTCCACAAGCTCAACGACCGGGAGGTGATGCGGGCCTGCGGGGTGGACGTCCGGGCGGACGACGTCGTCTCCCTGGACGATCTGGCGGTGAAAGCCGGGGAGCTTTACGCGCGGTGGAAAGCCCCGCTTGTCGTGACCCGCGGCGACCGCGGCTGCCTGGTTTTTTCCGGCGATGTCCCGCACCAGATTTTCGGCGTCCAACTCCCCGGACGGACCGACCCGGTGGGGGCCGGCGACACGTTTGTTTCGACGCTCGCGGCCATCACCTCGACCGGCACGAACATCACGGCGGCCGCGTTTGTCGCCAATATCGCGGCCGCCGTGACCGCCCGGAAACTTTTCCAGACAGGGACGGCGACGCCTGCCGAGATTCTGGAACTGGGCTCGAGCGCCGACTACTCCCACCATCCGGAGCTTGCCGAATCCCCGCACCGCGCGAGGCGGGTCGGCCTGTCCGAAATCGAGGTTGTGGCCGCGCCGCCGCCCACCCTCGGCATCCGCCACGCGATCTTCGACCACGACGGCACCATCTCCACCTTGCGCGAGGGCTGGGAAAAGATCATGGAGCCGATGATGGTGAAGGCGGTGCTGGGGGACCGTCACGAAACGGCGGACGAAACGGTCTTCCACCGGGTGAAAACCCGCGCGCGCGAATTTATCGGGCGCACGACCGGCATCCAGACGATCACGCAAATGCACGGTCTGGCGGATCTGGTCCGGGAGTTCGGGTTCGTGCCGGAGGACAGGGTCCTTTCTCCGGCGGAATACAAAAGCCTCTACAACGGGGAGCTCAAAGCTCTCGTCGATCTCCGCCTGGCCAAGCTCGACCGGGGGGAGCTGGACATCGGCGACTTCACGCTCAAGGGGGCGGTGCCGTTTCTGCACGCCCTCAAAGGGGCGGGCGTGCGGCTTTACCTCGCCAGCGGGACCGACGAAGACGACGTCAAACTCGAGGCCGCGCGCCTCGGTTATGCGGAGGTCTTCGACGGCGGGATTTACGGTTCCGTCGGCGTGGTCGCCAGGGACGCGAAACGGATGGTGATCGAACGCATCATGAACGGGGTGGATGGGGCGTTCGGGCAGCTTGTCGCGTTCGGCGACGGGCCGGTGGAAATGCGGGAGACGGCCCGCCGCGGCGCCTACGCGGTCGGGATCGCCAGCGACGAAATGCGGCGGTTCGGGCCCAACCCCGAAAAGCGCTCGAGGCTCATCCGAGCCGGCGCCCACGCCATCGTCCCGGATTTCTCGCAGTGGGAAAAACTGTGGGGGTTCCTCCACCTTCCCGCGCGTCGGACATGAGCCACCCCAAACTCGACCGCTCCCGCCTGCGGGTCCGCAAATTGGCGGCCCGCCCGAACAAGGTGGAAATCGTGCGGGACGCCGTGGCTCCCGGGACGAAACCCCGGAAGCTTTCGCCCGCCGCGGAAGGGTCGCTGGCCGAGTGCGTCGGGAAAATTCGCGCCGCCCGGAAGGCGGGCCGCCCGGTCATGCTGGCGTTCGGCGCGCACACGATCAAAAACGGTCTGGCACCCGTGCTTATCCGGCTGATCGGGGAGGGGTGGGTGACGCTTCTGGCCACCAACGGGGCGGGCATCATCCACGACTGGGAGTTTGCTTTCCAGGGCCTGAGCAGCGAAGACGTCAGGGCCAATGTCGACCAGGGGCAATTCGGCATCTGGGAGGAGACGGGGTTTTACCTGAACCTCGCGCTCGTCGTGGGGGCCTACGAGGGGCTCGGCTACGGCGAGTCGGTCGGCAGGATGATCGAACGGGAGGGGCTCGACATCCCAACCCGCGAACACTTGATCGGCACGGCGGGGGAGCTCGCCGAAACAAACCCCGATCTTGCCGCCGCCGCGCTCGATTTGCTGGGCACCGTGCAGATGCGCGACCTCGGGCCGGGATTCCTCCCGGTCCCCCATCCTTACAAAGCCTACAGCGTCCAGGCTGCGGCCTACCGGCTGAATGTCCCATTCACGGCCCACCCGATGATCGGGCACGACATCATTTACAACCATCCGGTCAATCACGGGGCGGCCATCGGGCGCGCCGCGCTGCGGGATTTTCTCACGTATGCCGCGCAGGTCCACCGGCTGGAGGGCGGGGTTTACATTTCCGTCGGCTCGGCGGTCATGTCGCCGATGATCTTCGAAAAATCCCTTTCCATGTCCCAGAACCTCGAGTTGCAGGAGGGCCGAAAAATCACGAACCACCACATGGTGATCGTCGATCTCGCGGAAAGCTCCTGGGATTGGAAGCGGGATGGCGAGCCGCCGGTTGACAACCCCGCCTATTATCTGCGCTACTGCAAAACCTTCAGCCGGATGGGGGGCACGATGCGCTACGTCAGCGCCCACAATCGTGATTTCCTTCTCACCCTGCTGCAGGAGTTGGAGAAATAAAACATGCCAGCCCACACCGGAAGCCAAGCCGAGCGGAGGATCGATTCCCAGCCGTCGTGGGTCGCCCGCAACGACCGCGTCGAATTGGCCGTCACCGGGCTGGGGGCGCACATGGCGCCGGTGACCTTTTGCCGGAACGGGCCGCGGCCCGTGCAGCCCTATTACATCAGCCCCTGGCAGAACGAAAAACCCGTCGCCATGCCCGCCGTGATGGTCCCCCTGCGCGGCGACTTCTTTTGCCTGCCATTCGGGGCCAATGCCGAACCCCATCGCGGGGAGAAACATCCGCCGCACGGCGAAACCTGCGGAAACCGGTGGAGCCTGGAGGGGTGCGCGAAAGACGGCCGTTCCACCACGCTCGCCATCCGTTTGAAAACAAAGGTCCGCCCCGGAACGGTCCGCCGCGAATTCACGCTCGTCGACGGCCACGATGCCGTCTACTGCCGGACCCTCGTCGAGGGCTGCGCGGGCCGGACGCCGTTCGCCCACCACGCCGTCCTGCGCATGCCCGCGCGCGAACGCGCCCTGCGCATTTCCACGAGCAAGTTCGCCATCGGGCGCACGTATCCGGTCCTGTTGGGCGACCCGGCGGCGGGCGAATACCAGTGGCTCGCCCGCGACGCCGCTTTCCGCTCCCTCGCGCGGGTGCCGTCGATTTTCAAGGGCGAAGCGCCTGGCGATTGCAGCGCCTTCCCCACCCGCCCGGGCTTTTGCGATTTGCTCCAGCAATTCGAACGTCCATCCAAGGCGGGGATTTCCTGGGTCGTGGCGACCAATACTGAGGAAAATTGGATGTGGTTCGCGCTCAAAAATCCCGCCGTGATGCCGGGACGCCTGTTCTGGATCGAAAACCGGGGGCGCCACGCCGCGCCGTGGAGCGGGCGCAACTCCTGCCTCGGCATCGAGGATGGCTGCATGTATTTCGACCGGGGGATCGCCGAATCCTGCCGTCCCAATCCCATCAGCCGCCAGGGCATCCCGACCTGTGTTTCGCTCGATGGCAAGCACCCCCTGGATGTCCGCTATATCCAAGGGGCTGCCAAGATCCCGCCGGGGATCGAAACCATCACGAAGGTCAAACTCATCGTCGGCGGCGCGGTGTTCTCCGCAGACAATGGGCGCACCGTTGAAATCCCCGTTGATCATCATTTCCTAAACCCAGCCCAAGACCCACTCCCATGCTAAAACATCCGAAACTGACCGAAGCGCGCATCGGACGCGCGCTGGAAAGGATACCCGCTTTGATTTATCCCGAGCGGCAGCTCATTTCCGTCGAGGCATGGCATGTCGGGGGCGAGCCCGTGTCTTATGCGACGGCACTCGGGGCCCGTTACGAACCGTTTCCCGTTGGCGGTGCCTGGGGACCGGCGTGGGACACCACGTGGTTCCGGGTCACGGGCCGGATTCCTGCGGAGTGGGGGCGCGGGGAGACCGTGGTCCTCTTCCAACTGACCGATCAGGGCCGGGAGGGGTTCACTGGGGAGGGCCTGGTTTACCAGCAAGGGAAGCCAGTTCGAGCAATCAATCGAGCGCGCAATGAAATCGACCTTTCCGCCTGCGCGGATGACGACGGACGCTTCAGCTTCCACATCGAGGCCGCCGCAAATTGGGCGATCCCGGACGGTCGATTAACAGAGTTCAAGCCTGGTCCGCTTTTCGTACTCACCCAGGCCGAGATGGCGCGGGTCCATCGCGGGGCCTTCGACTACTACTACGATTTCAAGGTGGCTGCGGAAGCGATGGCCGTCTTCCCGGAAAACAGCCAGCGCCGGGCCGAGCTGCGTTCCGCGTTGAACGAATCGCTCAACCGGCTGGACGAGGGCGACCCCTCGACGATCCCCGCAGCGAGGGCGGAATTGCAGGCCGTGCTCGCAAAAAAAAACGGCGGCACCGTCCACCGGCTCTCGGCCATCGGCCATGCGCACATCGACACCGCCTGGCTCTGGCCGTTGCGCGAGACGATCCGCAAATGCGCGCGCACGTTTTCCACGGCGCTCGATTACATGGAGCGATACCCGGAGTATGTCTTCGGCTGCTCGCAGGCCCAGCAATACGACTGGATGAAGGCGCATTATCCGCCGATCTACGAGGAGATCAAAAAGCGCGTCCGATCCGGCCAGTGGGAACCCATCGGCTCGATGTGGGTCGAGGTCGATTGCAACCTGGCCTCCGGCGAGTCGCTCATCCGGCAGATCCTCCACGGGAAAAAATTTTTCCGGGAGGAGTTCGGCGTCGAGACCCGCGACGCGTGGGTGCCGGACGTCTTCGGCTACTCGGCCGCGATGCCTCAAATCCTGAAGGGGTGCGGGATTGACGGCTTCGTGACGCAGAAAATTTCCTGGAACCAGTTCAACCGGTTCCCCCACCAGACATTCCTCTGGGAGGGCATTGACGGGAGCAGGATCTTCACGCATTTCCCCCCGGCCGACACCTACAACGGCCAAGTGAGCCCGCAGGAACTGATGTTCAATGCGACCAACTTCCTCGAGCACGGACGCGCCAGCCGCTCGCTTTACATCTACGGCCACGGCGACGGCGGAGGCGGCCCGGACATCCCCATGCTCGAACAGGCCCGCCGCCTTCACGACTTCGATGGCCTGCCGCAGCTCCGGCAGGAGAAAGTCACCGACTTCCTGCCCAAGGCGATAGCCGACGCGAAAGACCCAGCCGTGTGGGTTGGCGAACTCTACCTGGAACTGCACCGCGGCACCTACACCACCCAGGGCCAAACGAAGCGGGGAAACCGCAAATCGGAGTTCCTCCTGCGCGACGCGGAATTTCTCGACGCGATCACGAAAGCGCTGGAGCCGCTGCGGCCCGAGTCGGCGGCGAACCCTCCACGCGCCGTCTACGATGTGACCGGGCTGGGCGCGGGCGATTCGCACCTCCATTCGCGGGCACTGGAGCGCGCCTGGAAGCTCGTCCTGCTCAACCAGTTTCACGACATCATTCCCGGCTCCTCCATCGCCTGGGTCTATGAGGACGCCGCGCGGGACTACCAGACCATCCGCCTGCTGGGCGAATCCGTCCTGGACGGCTCGCTGTCCGCCCTCGACGCGCGGATCGACACGCGCGCGTTTTCCTCCCCGGTCCGTATCCTCAACACGCTGGGCTGGGAACGGCGCGAGGTCGTGGAATTCCCCGACGGCTCACTGCACTCCGTGACCGTCCCCGCCTGTGGCCACGCGGTCATCGACGCCTCCGCCGTCCCCGGCATTTCCCGTCTGGTCGAAGTGAAACAGGGGGCTGCGGGCATCGAGATCAGCAACCCGTTTTTGCGCATGATTCTGGGCGACGACGGTCTGATCAAGAGCCTCTGGGATATGGAGGCCAACCGCGAGGTGCTCGCGCCGGGCGCGGAAGGCAACCTCCTCCAACTCCATCCCGACCTGCCCAACAACTCGGATGCCTGGGATATCGACGCCTTTTACACGGAACGCGTGGAAGACCTCCGCCATGCCGGGAAGGTCGCCGTCATCGAGTCCCATCCCCTGCGGGCCAAGGTCCGCATTGAACGCCGCTTTGGCGCATCGACGATCAGCCAGGATGTCGTCATGACCGCCGACTCGCGCCGCATCGACTTCGTCACGGAAGTGGACTGGCAGGAAACGCATAAACTTTTGAAGGTGGCGTTTCCGGTGGATGTCTTGGCCCCGCAAGCGACCTACGAGATCCAGTTCGGGCACTTGCAGCGCCCGACGCACACCAACACCAGTTGGGACCTCGCCCGCTTCGAGGTGTGCGCGCACAAATGGGCGGATCTTTCCGAGACCGGCTACGGCGTCTCCCTGCTCAACGACTGCAAGTATGGCTACGACATCCACGGCAACGTCATCCGCCTGAGCCTGCTCCGCAGCCCGACCGCCCCCGACCCGAAGGCGGACAAAGGGCAACACCGGTTCACCTACGCCCTGCTGCCCCATCCCGGGGATTTCCGCGCGGCCCGGGTGATCGAGGAAGCGTATCAATTGAACACGCCCCTGCGCCTGGACGCCCTCGAATCCCGTGCCGGCACACTTCCCCCGGTTCATTCGTTTTTGAAAATCGACCGGCCGGGCGTCATCCTCGAAACGATCAAACGGGCGGAAGACGGTGACGGCCTCATCGTGCGGCTCTACGAAGCGCACGGGGCGCGCGGCCCGGCCCGCCTGGACATCGGCCTTTCCGCCCTCCGCGTTTCCCGCGCCGACATGCTGGAAAACGACATCGAAGACATCTCCCTTTCCTCGGGAAACCTCACGCTCAACCTTCGCCCTTTCGAAATCTGCACGTTGCGCATTCGCGCGCGCGAACCAAAATCAGTGCGCCCTGTTTTGCACGGGTGGGCTGGGGATTCACGCGCATTTCTTTTGAAATAATGTGTTGATAATCATATTGGCCCCTGCGATGTTGCCCGCATGAACTTTGAATGGGGTCGCGCGAAAGAAGCCCTCAACCGTGAGAAGCACGGGGTGGATTTCTCCGGGGTGGCGACGGCATTCAGCGATCCGCGCCGGGTGTTCCTGCGCTGGCCGGGGATGTCGCGTGGGGAGGTGCGCTGGCAGTGTGTGGGGTGGGACGGCGCGGGGGTGCTGACGGTGCGGTTCACGCTGCGGGCTGGCGTGGTGCGGGTGATTGGCGCAGGATATACTGGAGGAGGCAGAAGCAGATTTATGAAAAAGAAAATCAAATACACGGATGAACCGAAGGATGGCATGGAACTGCCGGAGAGCAGCTTCGAGGTTGTGTCGCGCGAGCGGCAGATCGCGGCGGGGCTGCCCGCGCCGAAGGATCTGGAATATGACCGCGCGGAGGCGGGCGGCCGCGTCACGCTGAAGGCGCGGCGTGGCGGACGGCGTGAGGGGGCGGGCCGCAAGCCGTCCGGGCATGTGCGCATGCAACTCTTGATATCGCCCGCCGCGCGGCGAAAGATCGAGTCGCTGGCGCGTCGCCGCAAGGTGACGCTCTCGGAGGCCGTGGAGCACATGGCGGAGATGGCGTAGCTGTTCATAAATCAAAATGGCTCGTTGTCCGGATCGATGGCGTGAATCAATTGCCCGCCCGCCTGGGCGGCGCGTAGAAGGCCTGCACGCGCTTGTATTTGTCGAGGAAGTTGTCGGGCATCCGCAGAGGCTCCGTCGGCGCGGCATCTTGAAATGCGAAGGTGACTTTGATGAAGCTGTCATCCAGCGCAACGGGCTGGTGGGTCTCTGGATCGATCCATGCTCGCCGCGTGTGCTTCGTCCCATCCATCTCATCGACAACCTCCATTTCGTAGTATTGGCAAGGCTTGCCCTTACAGGGCTTCATCCCGGCAAAGGCATTTGCACCTACCCAGTCGAACGAGGATTCGTCGTAGCGCTGCTGCGCCATGGAGGATGCCATCGCAGTGCTTATGCGGGGGCCGTTGTCGAACAATGCCACCGGAGGATTCCGGATCCACCAAATCCCACGGGTGCTTCCATCCGACAGCGTCACCACATCGCGGCGGAGATTGCCTTGGCGAACGATATCCACCTTGACCGTCCTTGTCGGAATCGTTTCCGGCGCTGCGCCGCCTGTGGGTTTGGAAGCCGGGGCAGCCTGATTTTCAAAGGCGACCGACCAGGCCGCGTCGCCTTTTGGAAAATGGACTTCATGGGTTGTCGGCGGGGTCTCGGCGGCGCACTGTGGAACCAGCCAAATGGCCGCCACCAACGCGCATGGCAAGTGGAAGAGCTTATTCATGAGATGGTTCGAGTTGCTGATCTATCACCCTGCCGGTATAGCGGTCGATGGCGGCATGCAGCCAATAACGCCGCTCGCCTTCGACGACGAACTGATCCAAACCGCTGGCATTAGGCACCACGCGCCCGGATTGCGCCACGACATCCACCAGCAGGTTCCATGTGCGCGTGTCGGCCACCGCCGACAGAGACCGCACGGGGGCTTCGCCGACAGCTTTGTTGGGCAGGTCCGCAATAACATTGCCGGAAGCCAGATTGCTTTCGATGGCTGCGGATGTCGCAGCAGAGAGTTGCGCCGGATTTCGCAGGGGGTCCGAGCCGGTCCCAGCGGCGATCTGCGTCGCGAGGCTTTGGGCATCGGATGCGCCGAGCACAGCGCCTCCTGCTTCGTTTTTGGTGGTGCTGGTGAAAATCGCGCTGAGGACAAGCGGGGAAGCCGAGTTGGGGTTCATCCTGCCGGTGATCACCGGCGGCTGGTCCCTCGGAGAAAACAGGTCGAGCAGTGCGCTGTCGGCACTTTGATCGGACCAAAGATCGAGCGTCTTGAACGGCAGATCCCGAAAGACATAGCCCAGCTCGCCTGCCGACCGGAACGGGCGGTTCAAAATAACAGGACGGCGGGCATGGGTGACGCCGCCGTGGTAAGTCATGATCCCTTCGCCGGACGTGAAATTGGCGCGGAAGGCATCGCCCGGACGGATCACCCCATCCGGATCCGAGTAATAGGCTTTGGTGCCGTTGAGATTCGTGGCATCGCCTTGGTTCCGCGCCCAGAGATTGGGGTAGAGGATATTGACCGAGGCCGTGGCAACGGGGGGCTGGCCGGTGGGACCCAGAAAGGTGAAGTCTGCACCGGGCCGCGGCCAGCCGAAATAGATCGGGCCGTATCCGGTCGTGCCGCTGCCCCATTGGATGGTGTTTCTTATAGGCCAACCGTTCGGCGGCGATTGACCCTGCGCGATGCCTTCCGATGTGGAAAAGCGATCCGTGCGCGGATCGGCATGGGCCATGAAATCCTTCCAGGACGCGTTGCCATTTGTATTTCCGGACGCCCAGTGCTGCGTTCCGATGGTGTGAATCCGGGCGATCAGCGAGTAGGGCCGCCAACCGTCGCCATCGAAATATTGCAGGATAAACGTCAGGGGAGAAATCAGCTCGGGTACGATGCGGATGGCGTTTGCGGCCGGGGCGGGAGGCTTGACCCGTTCGACGTCGCCTGTCCAGACGGCAATGAACGGATTGGCGGCGCTGAAATCGATCAGGCTGCCGGAGTCGGTCGTCGGCCAGTGGTTTCTCGAAGTCGGCGAAGTGGCATTGGAACTGGTGAGCGGAACGGGTTGCGCGAAAAAGTTCGCCGAATTTACGAAGTCGATCCGGCCCTGATCGGACGGCGCATTCGGATCCTCGCCGAAGACGACGGAATCTCCCGGATTCTTGGGATTGGCCGGGAGCCTCGGACTATAGAAATTCAGGGCATAGCTTTCGCCGAGGGTCACCAAGCGCAACTGGGCGGGCGTCGTGGCATCTGGATAGCCGCCGGGTTGCTGGTGGGGATTCCAGACTTCTGGCTGGAGCCAGGAACCGACTGTTTGCATGTCCCCCGGGGCGGCACCGTCTTGAATCACGGCGGTCAGCATGCCCATGCAAGCGAGGTAGGGCAGGTTTTCAGTGCCGAAGGCGGTCTTGAACATCTCGCCTTGGGCTTGGGGGTAGGAATGAGCCAGCGGCGGGGAGGAGGTGAAATCCAGGTAGATCGCGGTGGGGTAATTGTCGGCGTCGGCCTGGTCGATGATATTGGCTCCGATTTGGATGATCTGATAATCTGGCACGCTGGAATAGGATTCGAAGTCCCAGCCCATCGGGCCCTCCTGGTTCCGGCTCTCGCCGAGCACCACGGAAGCAAGGTAGGGTCCGTCTCCTGCCACGCCGGGATGTTTTCCCAGCGATCCGCTGAGAATGCCCGCCTTGAGCAACTCGAAGAAGTTCGGTTCGCGCGGGGCGGTTTCCGCCGCGACCTGCGCGAGGGTCTTGATCGCGCTCTGGGCGCTTGTTCCCGACGGGCCGACATAATCCCAGCGTTTGCGGGCATTGTTCCAACGGAGGCCAAAGTCGGCCTGGACCATCTCCGCCGTGATGCCGGACGGAGGCGTTCCCGAATGGGTGAGCCAGGCGAGCTTGGCCAGCGAGAAGCGCTGGCGGATAAGCGGGTCGCCGGCCGAGACGGAGTATTTTTCCGCCGTGCCGTCATCCTTGTAATGGGTGATCGTCGCGGCATTGGCAAAGCGCACATTTGGCAGGTTGCGGTTCGCTGAGGCGGGTTTCTCGGCGTCTGCCTCGTAGTCGATGCTGGAGCCGACGGGCGTGGACGGCTTCCACGACGGTGCGTTGACGGCGCGGCTGAAGGTGTTGAAATATCCGGCGACATTCGTAGGCCAGTTGTTTTTGGAGGCAAAAGCAAGGAAATCGCGGCGGCTGAGAAAGCTGTTGTCGCCCGCTGCGGAGCGGATGTGGCCCGACCGGGCGGCGGCGAGCGAAAGGGCGTTGGGCGTTCCTGAAGCGCGGGGCTGTCCGGTGGCCCATTCCTTGAAGGATTCGGCGGTGGTTCCGGTGGCCTTGTTCCGCCAGGAAACAAGGGAGTCGATGGCCGCCGCGCCGAGGCCGAGGGCCGTCAGGTCCGCATAGGCGGCGGACCCCTTGGCTCCGATGTCGGCGGCGGGTGCGGCAAAGGGAGTGGCCGCCGGGTAGCCCGCGACGTTGGCGTCGAGCAGTCCGCCGGTGTCATAGACCGTGTAGGCGAAGCGTCCGATCACATAGTTGGCGCTTGAGCGGTCCTTGGCTTCGGCCACGGGCGGGTTGACCACGACGCCGTTGCCGCGGGTGAGATAGACCCAGCTTGGCAGGGTGGACTGGGAGCCCAGCTGCGGCCCGTTCGTGAACCAGTTCGAGTTCGAACGGCCGTTGGCGCTCGGCTTGTCGAGGGAAACATCCGAGCCGAGGCCCGCGCCGCCGGGATTGATCGGCGTGTTGTCCGCGGAGACTTTGACAATGGTGTAGCCGCCGATGGTGGCATCGGGCGAAACCACGCCCACCTTTTGCGGGACGGCGTTCGTCGCGCTGAGCGGCTCGTAGATGGTGATTCCTGAAATGGTGTTTGTTTTCGAGCCGTCCACGATTTCCTGCCGGATTTCGCCGACGACGATGTCGAGCGCAGAACGGGCCAGGATGTCGGTTTTCACCAGGTTGGTCGAGGTGAAGGCAATCTGGCGGTTGAGCAGCGCGCGGGTGAAAAACGCCACGACGAGCACGGTGAGCAGCACGACTGCGACGAGGGTGATGACCAGGGCCACCCCGTGGATTTTCGATTGCCGGTGCCGGATTGCCGGGTTGCGGAACGGGCGGGCAGTCCGTTTCATGGGTTTTTGCACAGGTGGGGGGTGACGGGAAATGCGCGCTGGTAGACCCGCACCGCCTGGCGGGCCGGAAGGGGAACGGCGGGGGGGAGAGCGGTGAGACTCGCAGTGTCGGCCATCCATTTCGCCACGGGGAGCTGGTCCGTTGCCGGCACGTTCGCGAAGGCGTCCGAGAGTGCCTGGACTTGCCCTGGCGTCAGGAGCTTGAGGCTTTCCGGGTCGACCGTCACCACCCCGACAACGAGCGCGCTGACGCGTCCGAGATCGGCGAGTGTGACGGGAGGTCCTCCGCCTGCGGGAATCATCGTCCGGACGGGCGGGCTGTAGACAACCTGGCCGCGGGCGTTCGCAACCGTCGTGCCGTCCTGCAACGCGACCGGTTGGTCGTCGGGATAAAGCTGGAAGCCCGCCACCATGCGGAGGACGCCCGGTGCCAGCACGTCGAAGTCCGATGGGACGGACGGGAGGAGCCCGGCGGGAAAGGATGGATCGCCGAAGGAAACCGGCACGGAGTTCTGCTGGATGCCCCGGAAGCCGGTCGTATCCCATCCCACCGGCTTGCCGGCGCGCAGCAGGCCAAGGCGGTTGCCGTTGTCGGCGCTGGCGTTCACCTGGTAGGCGACGACGGAGACGCAGCGGTTGCCGTCGGCTGGCGACCCCGCGGATGTGACGGCGGAAACGAATTGCAGCAGGCTGGCGTTTCCGGGAGCCGCGTTCGTCGCGGAAAAATCCGTCTGGCCGTCCTTGATCAGGTCACCGAGATCCCTTCCGATGCGGTCGAAGGCGAGGCGCGCCTGCGCGGCGGCGTCGATGTGACGGTTGCTCACGCGGATCACGCCGGAAGCCGCCGAGGTGATCTGCACGAGCAGCACCCCCAACAGGGCGAGCAGGGCGACCGAAAGGAGCAGTTCGATGAGGGTGAAACCGGCGGCGAGGTTTTTGGGGGGATGGCCACGCCTCCGCCCCGCGCGACGAAAATGTCGCGCGGCAGGCCCTTGCCGCCAAAAGCAAGGGACGCGAGGGCCCGCGTCCCTCCAACGCGCGAATTTGCGGGTGGGAGCGCGACCCCTCATGGCGCGGGGAAGGACGTGCAGGTTTCCACATAGCCACGGATTTTCGAGGCATCGGTCAGATCCGTGACGGTCGCGCCGCTTCGGGCAGGCCATCCGACGACCAGCCGGGCAAGGATCGGGGCGGGGCCGGACGCATTCGTCGGCACTTGGGTGTAAATGACGGATGCCTGATAGGGAGTGAGGCCGGTCACGGGCGAGGGCACCGGATTTTCCGCGTCGTCGAGGCCTGCCGTTTCGGCCACGTTCGTGGGCAGCGAGGAGTTCAGAGCCACATTCCCCGCAACCACCGCATAGGGAAGCGGCAGGCCGAAAAGCCGGGATTTCCCGTTGTTCGAGAAGGGGTGCGTGTTGCGCAGATCGGCTTCGAGCAAGGTCAGGATTCCCGCCGCACGGGTCGCCTCGGCGGAGTCCTGGTTGCTGCCGGCACCGACCGGGAGCAGCGCCATGATGGTGACGAGCGCAAAACCAATGATGCCGATGGCCAGGACGATCTCGACCAGGCTGAACGCCGAGCGCGCGTCCCGTTTCATTGAATCCCGTCTTCCTTGCGCAAGACAGCAACGGAGCCATTGGCACCCGAAAGGCGAAGGATGAAGGGATTGCGGCCGACACTCACGGGCTGATCGAACGCGAGTTTGATGTGGCGGGCAGGCTCGTCCTTGGCCACGCGCGATTCCCCGGAAGGCGCGAGCTGGACGAACGCGGTGAATGTCACCGGCGAGCCACCCGCCGCCGACAGCTTCCGGGACAGGGAGCCGATCTTCGTGCCGCCGACATTGTCCCCCGACGGCGTCACGTCGCCGCTGGTGGAGGGCGAGGCGGCGTTGAGCGCGTCGCCTGCCAGAAAACCATCGAGGATCACCGGATGGTTGAGCAGCGGCCACTTGGCGGAATCCCCCATGTCGCTGTCCGGCCCGAGCCCGCCGCTGGCGGAAAACATCGTCGCGATAACGGTGGCGGGGACAACCCGTCCCCCCTGCGCCGGGATCTGGCCGATCGCCACCCTCACATACGTGTTATTGGCCATGGCGTATGCTCTCGCCATCTCGAGCGAACGCGAAACATCGGCTATGGCCTGATTGACCGAACCGGCAGCTTTCAGCGCTCCGGCTGCGGGAATCGAAATCACGGACAGCGTGGCGATCAAGCCCATCACCACCAGAAGCTCCAGCAAGGAGAATGCGCGCGGGAACTTTCCAACGCCGGGAAACGCCTTTTTCTCCTGGGGGATTTTCATGGGTGCCTTGTCTTGGTAACACGGTCACCATGCGCCAACGTGGGTTGCACCGCAAGGCCGGACGATTTTCAAAATTGTATATTCTCTTATCTTTTTAAGATATGTGCGCGGCCCGGAATATTTCCGGCTTTCGGGTTTGGCCCCGATCCTGTTCACTCAGGGAACAGCCATTGGGCCAGATGCACGCCCCCTTCACCGCAGATCGCAAGGCGAGAGTTCCGCGAAACTTTGTCTGAGCGCATTTTCGATTTTGGCTCTCTTTTTTCCGGCGAAATCCTCCGGCCAGCCGATGAGCGTCGCGGCGGCCGGTGCCCCGATATCGACGGGTTTCGAGACCGCGTAGATCGAGGGATGATGGGTTCCGTAGGACCTGGCGCAGCCTTCCTTGCGGGCGTCTGCGGCCTCGCGGAGGATTTTGTCTTGCAGAGCTTTTCCGGAGTTTTTCAGCAGGAACGCCCGTTCGGATGGCGGCACGGATGCCAGGAGCATGATGCCGACCGATCCGGCCTCGGCGAGGGGAATCTTAGACCCGACGCGCGACGTGATGCTGTTCGGACTCAGTGCCTCCGTGCGCAGGACGACCACGGCGCAGGCCCCCTCGCGGATGGAAATCTTCGCGGAGAGCCCCGTCCGGCGGGACATCTCTTCAAGCTGTGGCTTGATTTCGGCGAGGCGGTTTTCCAGGCCGGACCAGGACCTTGCGAGCCGGGCCAGGCCGTAAGCCGACAGGTAGCTGCCATTCGGGCGCTCCTGCAACAGATGTTTTTGCACAAGGGTGCGGAGGATGCGGTAGCAGGTTGCCTGGGGGATGCGCAGTTGCAGGGTCAATTCCTTGGCGCTGAGCCCGAAGGGGCTCTCCGCGATGGCGGAGAGAAGATCGATGGAACGCTCCAGCACGGGAATGGTCTTTGGCGACGGCATTTCCTGTTTATCATATCTGATAATTTATTTGTCAAAATTTTGTTGAAGCCGGGTGGACGTCGGAAGAATATCGGGGACAGCATTCCTGCGGCGAACCGCAGGCGAAAGCCCTTTCCATCCGATGAAACTGACTCCTTTTGATGATCCCAACAGTTACCGAAACCTGTGGGAAAACCCGGAAATCGAAAACCGGATTGCGGGAGGCATCGAGGCCCACCGCAAAGGCGACGCGGTCATCCGGGTGCTGGGGGAAGGCGGCAAACCGGCTCCGGGAGTGGAGGTGCGCGTCCGACAGAGCGGTTCCTCGTTCCGCTTCGGGGCGAATATTTTCAAGCTGGCTGGCTATGAAAGCGAAGACCTCAACCGGGCTTACGAGGAGGCATATCTCGGGCTCTTCAACGCGGCGACCGTTCCGTTCTACTGGAAGGACCTGGAACCCGCACCGGATCGGCTGCGCTTTGCGGCGGACAGCGAGCCGATTCCCCGCCGTCCGCCGCCGGACCTGGTGGTGGACTTTTGCCGGAGGCATGGGCTGCGGACGCACGGGCACACGCTGGTCTGGGAATACCTGAAATGGTCCATGCCCGCGTGGCTGCCGCGCGACCGGGCGGAAACGGAACGGCTGATCGAGAAACGCATCCGGGAGATCGCCGAACGATACGGTGATGCGATCAAAAGCTGGGACGTGCTGAACGAAGCGGTGGCGGGCTACGGGGTGGGGGACATCCATCCCATGCCGGAAAACTACGAGGGCAAGGCATTCACGTTTGCGTCCCGGTATTTTCCCAAGGATGTGCGCTTCGACATCAACGAGACGACGGGTTACTGGTATCCGCACAAGCGGCGGTATGGGAATTTGATCCGGCGTTTGCTGGATGAAGGTGCCGCAGTGGGCGGCATCGGCCTGCAGTTCCATCTCTTCAGCGACCTGGACATGGCCCGGCTCACGCTCGGGGAATTGTTCCCTCCGGCCAATTTGTTTGAGGCGCTCGATTTGTATGGCGCGTTCGGCCTGCCGATTCACATCAGCGAGATCACCCTCACCGCGCCGGGAAACACGGAGGACGGGCTCGCGGCGCAGGCGGACGCGGCGAGAAATTTCTACCGGCTGTGGTTCAGCCATCCGGCGGTGGAAGGGATCAGTTGGTGGAACGTGCCGGACGGCGGCGCGGCACCGGGCGAGGACACGGTTTTTTCCGGCCTGCTCTTCGGCGATCTTACTCCGAAGCCCGCCTATCACGCGTTGCGTCGGCTTCTTCACGAGGAGTGGAGGACAAACGTCTCCGGGACCACTGATGCGGATGGGCGCTTCGCTTTCCGGGGATTTCATGGGGACTACGCCGTCGAAGCCGCCGGGCGGGCGGGCGAAACCCTCCAACTCCGTCCGGGCAGCCCCGGCGACCTCGTGGTGAAACTATGAAAATCATCGACCTCAAAGTCCGGACAGTCGCCATTCCTCTCACCTGCCAGTTGCGCCACAATACCGGGGTGCATCCCGGTTATTTCCTCCGCACGATCCTCGAACTGATCACCGATGAGGGTCTCGTCGGTCTCGGCGAGGTGGGCGGCGGGGATCAGCGGGGAGCCCTGCTTAAGCTCAAGCCCCGCATCCTCGGGCTCGATCCCTTCCATCTGGAAACGATCAAACTCAAGGTGCTGCGCAGCATCTACTACATGTCCAATGCGCGGCTTTATGCCGCCATCGAAATGGCCTGCCTGGACATCCAGGGCAAGGCGATGAACCGTTCCCTAAGTGACCTGCTCGGCGGCAGCGTGCGCGACCGCATCCCGATGATCGCTTATCTTTTCTGGCGCTACGACCGCCCCGACGGGAAGGACGACACATGCGCTGAGGACATGGCGGATTGGTGCCAGGAACTGCACGAAACCCTCGGCGTCAACGCGATGAAACTCAAGGCCGGGGTCATGGACCCCGACGAGGAGGCGCGGGTGCTCGAACTCTGCCGCGAACGTCTCGGGCCGAAATTCGGCCTGCGCATCGACCCCAACGGCGTCTGGTCGGTGCCCACGGCGGTGCGCGTCGGTCGGCGGCTCGAAGCCGTAGCTCCCGAGTATTTCGAGGACCCCTCCTGGGGATTGAACGGCAATGCGGAAGTTCGCAGGCAAGTGCGCATTCCGATCGCATCAAACATGTATCCCGCCCGATTCGACGACCTCGCCCCCGCCGTCAAGCTGGGTGCGGTGGACATCGTGCTGACCGACATCCATTATTGGGAGGGGCCGCGCGGGGTGAAGGATCTCGCCGCCATCTGCCGCACTTTCAACCTGGGCGTCGCCATGCACAGCGGGGCGGAGTTCGGCATCGAGCTGGCCGCCATGCTGCACACGGCCTCGACCATTCCGGAAATGACCTTTGCCGGTGACGCCCACTACCACTACCTCGCCGACGACATCACCACCCAGGGACTGATGAAATACACGAACGGCTGCATCGAAGTCCCGAATGGCCCCGGTCTCGGAGTCGATCTCGATCCGGAAAAAATGGACAAATACGAAAGGTTTTTTGAGGAAAAAGGCGACTACTACGCGCGTTTCCACCAGGACCCGAAACGCCCGGACTGGTATCCGATCGTCGGAGGCATCTGATTTTTTTCGCATGAACTTTTCGCTTCAAGGCAAAACGGCATTCGTGACCGGTTCCAGCCGCGGCATCGGTCGAAGCATCGCCATCGCCCTGGCCGAAGCCGGGGCCAGCGTGGTGGTTCA
Organism: Terrimicrobiaceae bacterium; assembly: GCA_041675465.1. Lineage (GTDB taxonomy): Bacteria > Verrucomicrobiota > Verrucomicrobiia > Chthoniobacterales > Terrimicrobiaceae > QYQL01. The sequence goes on from JBAYTU010000030.1 coordinate 33,798, forward strand.
CGGCGTCCGCCGCGAGGCGGCCGCGGAGGAAACAATCCAAAAAGTCGCCGCCACCGGCGCGATGGCTCGCTGGGTGGAAGGCGACCTGGCGGCGGAAGGCGGTCGCGGATTGGGCGAACGCGTGCTGGAGGCATGCGGCGGCGTGGACATCCTCGTTCTCAACGCCTCCATCCAAAAGAAAGCCGTCTGGAGCGGGATCACGGCGGAGGATTCGGAGCGCCAATTCCGCGCCAACTTCCAGGCCTCGCTCGAACTCATCCAGGTCCTCGCCCCTTCGATGCAGCGAAAAAAATGGGGCCGCATCCTCGCCATCGGCAGCGTCCAACAAGCCAGGCCGCATCCCGAAATGCTGGCCTATGCCGCGTCGAAAGCCGCCCAGATGAGCATGGTTCTGAACCTGGCCCGGCAGCTTGCTCCCGACGGCATCACCGTCAACAACCTTGCTCCCGGAGTCATCCTCACCGACCGCAACGCGGAGGCGCTGGCCGACCCCGGCTACTCCGAAAAAGTGCTGCGCTCCATCCCCGCCGGATTCTTCGGAGAACCCGAGGACTGCGCCGGCCCCGCCCTGCTGCTCTGCTCCGAAGCCGGACGCTATATCACCGGACAAAACCTCTATGTCGATGGAGGCAGTGAACACTGATTTTTATGAGTATCGATACCTACAAAAAAGAAGTCGGGCTGATGAATCTCGAAAAGCTCATCGCGTCCCGGGAAGAATTCACCCGCGATCCCCTGCCCATTCCGGACAAGGAATTGCTCGCGCGGTTCGAGGAACTCTACACCGGCGCGGTCAACGACGTCCTGCGGGAGTTCTGCCTGCTGGATCAGGCCCTGCCGGGGCACATCTTGCCCCTGCGGGAATACCGCACGGTGGCGGGTTTTGCGTTCACCGTAAAGAGCGCCCCGAACGTGAAAATCTCCGGCGAGATGGCCTACAGGACCGAAATGCTGGCCGAATTGCACGAGGATGCATTCGTCGTTTGGGACACGAGCAAGGACGAAAAAGCCACGCTCTGGGGCGGCGTCATGACGGCGACGGCCAAGGGCCTCAAGGTCAGGGCGGCCTGCATCGACGGCGGCATCCGGGACACCCATCAGATTCTCGAAAAAGATTTTCCCGTCTTCTACAAATACCGCGTCTCCAACGGCAGCCTCGGCCGCTGCCTGATCACCCATTATCAGATCCCCATCAAGATTGGCGACACGGACATCAAGCCGGGCGACATCGTGCTCGGCGACATCGACGGCGTGCTGGTCGTCCCGCGCGCCCTCGCATTCGAGGTGCTGCAACGCGCCGAGGAAATCAAAGCCAACGAGAAAAAGATTTTCGGCTGGGTCGCCGAGGGCCAGAGCATCCAACAGATCACGGACAAGGGCGGGTATTTCTGACCTCAAAACACAGGCCTGAAAAAGGAACCTGAAAATCACCACAGAGAGCACAGGAAACGCTGCCCCAAATCCGCTCCGTAAGGGAAGATAACGCGAGGGAGGGCGAAGCTCCGTCCTGGGAGGGCGAAGCTCCGTCTGAGCCGTAATAAATGGGCTCACACGGAGGTTCGCCCTCCCGCGCAAAAGTGGAGCCGACGACAGGATCACCTTCAGCGTGTCTCTTTTCGATCTGGCGGGAAGCATCCGAAGTTTCTGCCTCTCAGTCTGAAGTCGCCTGCCGGAGCAAAACGCGACGAACTGGAAACGGGCACCCGACACGGGAAAACGACCGTCCCCATAATACCATTTCCACAGCGAAGCAGGCCAAATCGACGGACGCCTGCGGCGAGGCGTCCCCACCGTTGGCCGGTAGGGCGGTTTCTCCGAAACCGCCGTGGCCCGCATCCCTCAAAGGACAAGCGCCGTGCCGACCGGAGGCGGAAGAAGACAAAAAGCGGGCGGTGCCCCCCTCTCAGGTGGCACCGCCCACTACCCCCAAAAAGAGAATGCTCAGCCCTGACGCCGACGGCGGAGAACCAAGACCGTTGTCAGGCTGAACGCCAGCAGGCCCCAGGTCGCCGGCTCGGGGACGACATGGAGATAGATGTCCCCGGCGCTGGTGCCGGCTGTTCCGTCGCCAAGGATCAACTCCCCGGAGAGTCCTCCTCCATAGTTGGAGGCCGTAAGACCGCCGGTAATCAAATTGCCGCCCGTCGTGATGCCGCCCACGGTAAGGCCCGTCCAGGTGGTGGTGTCAAGACTGGTGTCGAACAGCTTGTAGTATCCTTCTGCGGTTGCCGTGCCGAGGAGGTCGATGTTGTTGCCGCCGCCGAAGGCCACGTCACCGGCGGAAGCGCCTGCGATCTCCAGAAGGTCGCTGCTGCCAGGCGTGATCGTTCCGATGCTGACGTTGGCCGTGCCAAGCTCGAACTTGAAATCGCCTCCGGCCGTCAAGTCCACCGTGCCTGTCGTTCCGAGCATCCCAATCGTGAGTTTGCCGATGCTGGCGCCGGGGGCGAGGAATGCGCCGCTGGCCACCGTAATGCCGTTTGCGCCGCCGGGATTAATGAATCCCGTGCCGCCCAGGTTGCCGCCCGCAACGCTCACCGCGCCCGTCCCAAGGCCCGACCCGCTCGTGTTGTTGACGAGGAGCGTGCCCGCGTTGACCACCGTCCCGCCTGAATAGGTGTTGCTGTTGCCGCTGAAGATTTGCGTGCCGCCGTTGTTTTTCTGAAGCGCAAGACTGCTCGCTGCGGACGTGCTGCCCGAATCTTTCAGCTGCCCCGCAAAAGTTGCCGTTCCACTGGATGCGGTCAGCGCGAGGGTTCCGCTTGAGTTCGTGCCGTTTCCAAAATCGTTGGCGGCAACAGTGCCAGCCGCGCCGGAAAGCGCCCCCACGGAGACGGTGCGCGTGGCGGCCGAGAGTTGGGAAAGATACATCCCTCCGCCACTCATCGTTACCGTGCCCGAAATGGCGGCGGAGCCGGTGACATTAAAATCAAGTGCCCCGCCGGAAATATCGGCCGAAGTGCCGGAAAAGGAATTGAGCACATTTGAAGCATTATTTCTCACCCCAAAAGACAGTCTGCCAGCACCTACTGACACAGAGCCCACGGACATATCCAACGTGTTGCTGGCGCCCTTGTAAAAATTCAGCGTACCAGCCTCGCTTTTGCTTAGCGTATCGCTGATCGTCAGCGTCGCATTCGCGCCGCTGGCAAGAACATTCTGACTGGTTGCGGAATCAAACGTCCAGTTCGTCACCTGGGGCGCGGCGATATTGAGGGCGATGCCGCCAAACTGAGCCGGCGTCACCACGCTGTCCGCGTTGCCTGGCGTGCCGGTGTTGGGCAGCCAGTTTGCCGCATCGTTCCAATTGCCGAGGCTCCCTTTGTTCCATTCATAATTCGTGGCGGAGGCGAAGGGGGCCCCGAGCGCCAGCAGGGCACCGATGGCCATCGAGAGGAGGGGTATTTGTATGGGTTTCATCGCAAGACAGCTTACGGAAAAACCGTGGCCGGAACAACCGAAAAGAGCTTCAATGTTTCATCATTGATTTCATTTTATCATCATCGCCAATGCCCTCCACGCCGTGAGCGAACTACAAGCAAAGTTTGCCAGCTGGCACCCCCCCCGCCACTTCCGCTCCCTCGCTTCCGCAGACCCGCTCATTTCAACCCCATAAGGAGTGGGCGAAATCAACGCTCCAGAGCAGTCGCCATTCTTCTTGATGGAACAGGGATACAGGCATACAGTTAGCCGTATGAAAACAACTGTGGATTTACCAAAAGAACTGGTTCTTGAGGCAAAAAAAGCGGCTCTTGCCCGAAATCTCACTCTAAAGACCCTCGTCGAACGCGGGTTGCTGCGTGAAATCCAGAATCCCTCGCCGCCGTCACTCACTCCGCTTCAAGCGTTGCGGGAACTGAACCCTTCCGTTTGGTCGGGGATAACAGCCGACGCGTATGTCGAAGAACTTCGCAAAGAGTGGCGATGAAAATTTTCTGGGACACCAATCTCTTTATCTATCTTTGGGAGAAGAAATCCTTTGTCACGGAAATGCAGGCTTTGAGCCGCTTCATCGAGGAGGGGTCACACACGCTGACGACTTCGACGCTTACGCTGGGAGAAATTTTGGTGCATCCTTCCCGGCACGGGCATCCAGAATTATTGACTCAATATCGGGAAGCCATGCAGCGGCTTGCATTGATTCCCCTGGATGTCGAGGCGACGGTTCTTTTTGCCAGACTGCGAGCGGATCACAGCGCGTTGCGCCCTGCGGATGCCATCCAGATTAGTTGCGCCATCGTGGCTCAATGCGACCTCTTTATCACCAACGACGAAAGGCTATCCGGGCTTGCGATTCCCAGCCCGCTCATCATCCGTTCTCTTCGAGAATGGGAGAAGCATTGAGATTCGGAGCCGACAAGAGCGGGCGAAAAAGCGCTGAAATTGACGCTGGCGGAAGCTACGGTGTGAAGCTGACGTTGTCAAAAGTCGCGGTGCCCAGCGTGCTCTGGGCGCTGCTCTGCGCCAGGCCGATGTAAACCGTGCTGCCCATGCTGATGGTTTGCGGCGTTCCAAGTTGTGTCCAGGTGACGTTATCGGGGGATCTGTAGCCCGTAAACGTGTTGCCGACACGGGTTACGCGCAGCCAATAAGGCGCTTGACCGGAAGTGCTGACAGCGGTGGGACTGCTGTCTCCTCCCGTGGTTGCGCGCCACCTGAAATACACTCCGACGGTCTGAGGGTTGACATGCATGGTGGCA
>JBAYTU010000031.1:0-38443 GCA_041675465.1 Terrimicrobiaceae bacterium
AGAAGCCGACGGCGAGATGGGAGGATGCGAAATCAGGAACGGGCATTGGTTGATCATGTCATTCACCAGGGAAATAATGAATAGACGCAATCCCAATAAACCTATAATATCTTCCTGCGCCTGATCCCGAACACACCAAGAAGCGCTTTGTTGAGTTGTGGTCAAGCGGCGGTGAACGGAGGGCGACCGGTTGATAGCCTTGAGGGTCCCGATCGGCTCAGGGCTTCCTCAAGCGGAGGAATGTCGGCACATCGAGGTCTTCGCCCTCGACGATCGTGGGCTCGATTTTTTCGAACCTCCCGCGGGCGACTGGTTCGAACTGGAGGGTTTCCTGCTTGATTTTCGGCGGGGCGGTTTTTGCGGGAGACGGCGTGGGGGAATGCTTGGGCGGCTGCGGTGCCGGGGCGCGCTGTGGCGGCACCGGCCTGGCGGGCACGGGTTCTGGAGCGCGTTCCTCCGTGGCGGTCGGCTGCGGTGCCGACGGCAAATCCGGCTCCTGTTCGACGGGATCCGGTTCCGGTTTGGGCGGACGTTCCGGCAAGGGGGCCCGGCGCGGGCGGACGGCAGGAGCCGCAGTGGCGGACGGAGACGTCCCCGCCTTGGCAAGAACCGTCACCACGACGGGCGCGTTCTTGTCCTGCACGGTGCTGACCCCCAGATGAAGCAAGGAACTCTCCGATGCCTGACGCGCGATCTCCTGCATGATGGCACCCACTTCGGCAAACGAAAGCGAGGGCGGTCCGGAGAGGTGGACGAGCACGCTCGCTGCGTCATCGAGGAGGCGTCCCCGATCCAGAAGCGGGCTCTTCAACGCCCGTTCCAAGGCCTCATGGGCGCGGTTGTCTCCGGCGGATGCCCCCGTTCCGAAAAGACACCCTCCCTTCCCGCCGTTCAGCACGGAAAGAAGATCCGGAAGCCCGACACCGAGCGGGCCGGGGGCGGAAATCAACCGCGCGACCGCAGCCACGCACCCGCCCAGGAGTTCGTCGCAGGCGGCAAACGTCTCGGCCACCCCGGATTTCGGGGCGGCCAGCTCCGCCATCCGGTCGTTTTCGAAATGGATCACCGCGTCCGCATGGGAGGCGATCTCCTGGAGCGCGACCGCAGCCTGCGAGGCCCGGCGGCGACCTTCGAACCCGAACGGCGATGTCACGATCGCGATCAGGAGGGCACCGGCTTGTTTCGCCGCTTCGGCGACCATTCCCCCGGCACCCGAGGCCGTGCCCCCGCCGAGGCCGGCACACAGGAAAACGATGTCCGACCCCGCGAGGGCGTCCTCGATCTCCTGCAGCGATTCCTTCGCGGCATCCAGCCCGATTTCCGGATCGCCCCCGGCCCCGAGCCCGCGCGTGGTGAGCGGGCCGAGGGAAACTTTCACCGGGGAAACGGAGGACGAAAGGGATTGCTGGTCCGAGTTGATCGCCACGGCTTCCAGCGCGGGACCGCCGGACATGGTGATCCGGTCGGCGAGATTGACTCCCGCATTTCCGAGGCCCACCAACCGCACCAGCGGCACCTGCGAGCGGTCGAGATATTTTGGAAACGGGATCATAGGCCACTAAAACGGACGGAATTTTTGCGCCACCTTCTTGAAGAAGCCACCCAGAAACGATTCCTCCGGCATCTCCGAGCGGACCGCCTGCGCGTATTTGGCGAGGCCGATGCACGTGGAGAACCGGGGGTTCTCGAACGCGGAGGTGGGGCCGGATACCGCCTGGGCCCGGGTGAGGTGGACGGGCATGTCGAAGACCGACTCCGCGATCTCGCGGATCCCGCGGATCAGGCTGCAGCCGCCGGTGAGCATCACGCCCGCGCCGAGGAGGCGCTCGGGGACCTCGCCCGCAAACCGCTTGCGCAGCAGGACAAAAAGCTCCTCGAGGCGCGCGTGGATGATCATGTTCAACATCTCTCGCTCGACTTCCTTGCCCGAGAAGCCCGTGTCGTTTTTCAGGACGATTTTTTCGCCCGGGAGGGATTTCCCGAGGACCGCGGACCCTTCCTCGATCTTGAGTTTCTCGGCGCGGGTGATCGGGATGCGGAGGCCGATCGAGATGTCGTTGGTGATATGGTCGCCGCCCACGGCGAGGACGCCGCTCTGCCGGACCGCGCCGTCGAGGTAGACGATGTAATCGGTGACGCCGCCGCCGATGTCGATGACCAACGCCCCCGATTCTTTCTGGTGCTGCCCGAGCACGACCTGGGCGGAGGCGAGCGAGCTCACGACGACGTCCTCGACTTCGATGTGGCATTCCTTGACGCACCGGATCGAGTTCTGGATCCGGTTCGTCACGCCGTGGATGATATGGAAGTCCGCCTCCAGCCGGCTTCCGAGCATGCCGACCGGATTGAGCACGCCCTCCTGGCCGTCCACGTAGTAGTGCTGGATGATCGAGTGGAGGATGGCATTTTCCTTCGGCAGGCTGATTTCCTTCGCCTTGTATTCGACCTCCTGGATTTCCTCCTCGGTGATCTCGCCGCCTTCCTCGGGGATGGCGGCCGAACCCCGGTTGTTGAAGCTGTGGATGTGGCTTCCGGTCACGGCCAGCCAGACGCTCTTGATCTCGACATCGCTTTTTTCCTCCGCGTCCGAGAGGGCCTCGCGGACGCAGTTCGAGGCATTCTCGAAATCGACGATCTCCCCCTTGCGCACCCCGCGAGAAGGCGTTTCCCCCACCCCGAGAAGGCGGGCCTCGCCATCTTCGCGGCACTCGGCCACCACCGCGCAAACCTTCGTGGTGCCGATTTCCAGGCCGACATGGATGTCGTCGCGGGCCATCAGTGTCTCCTTCCTCCACCTGATTGTGCGGTGCGCGGGCCTGCGGCTGCCGCCTTCTCCGTGACCGGAGGGGCCATCACGAACGTGACCGGCGTGTTCCGGCGGACCATGAGGTTGACCGAGTCGAGCTCGCGCCCGGAATCCCGGCAGTGTTCGAGCAACTGGCGCAGGCGGGCGAGTTGTTCCGAGTAGTCCTCGGCCGAGAACGTGATCCTGGCATTGCGGTCGCTGAGCACGTCCACGCAGTATCCCTTGGAAATGTTCATGGTGCGGATATTCAGGAGGCACTCGGGATGGCGGGACACCTCGTCGAGCAGGGCGAGCGCGCGGTGGAGGTCCTCGTTGTGGAGCGGTTCACCGTCACGGATGTTGTCGCTCTGGACGCCGTAAATCACGGGAAAACGATAGAAATCCGGCTGGATGATCCGAGGTTTCATCAGGAATCCGGTCTCGTCCACGAGGAGGGATTTTTCGGGGTCGAACGGGTCGGCGTCTTTTTCGGGCGGGGCCACCCAGGCCACGGGATGTCGGGCGGTGACGGTGATCGAGATGTGGTCGGGGAGGCGTCTTTCGATGCAGACGTCGCCGACCTGCGGGACCGCCCGGAGCACCCTCTCCGCATTGGCGAGATCCACGCGGAAGATGTTTTCGCCTTCGCGGATGCCGGTTTCCACAAGCGCCTCTTCGCGTGACATCACCCCGTCCAACTCGAGGGTGACATGCCTGAGCGTGTAGTCCGGATTGGAAAAGAAGAACTTGTCGAGCGCGGTGGCGATCCCCAGCCAGGCCGTCAGGCAGATGACGGCGAGCAGGGCGGAGACCCAAAAGAACGAGCCCACCTTCTGCCGGCGCTGGCGGCGGGCGGTCACGGCGCGGACTTTCACGTTGAGCAAATGCTGGCCGCTCCCCGCCTGGCGGAGTCTCCGGTTGCCACGAGCTGCGGGTGGAGAGCGGCGGATCATGGGGTTTTTCTGGCCAGCGACAAACCCGCGATTTCCTCGCAAAGCGCGGAAAACTCGAGCCCGGCCACCGCTGCGGCTTTCGGCAGGAGGCTGGTTTCCGTCATCCCCGGAATGGTGTTGATCTCGAGGACGTTCAGCCGTCCATCCGGCGCGATCAGGATGTCCACCCTCGAGTAAACTTCGAGCCCGAGTGCCCGGCAAGCCGCCAGGGCTGCCGCCTGGACTTCCGCAGTCTCGCCGGGAGCGAGGTTTGCGGGCACGTGGTATTCCGAGGCCCCCTTCGTGTATTTGTGCTCGTAATCGTAGAACCCCTCGCGCGGGACAATCTCCACGACCGGCAGGGCCCGGCTCCCCAGAACCCCGACCGTCAGCTCGCGGCCGGTGAAAAAATCCTCGGCGAGAACCTCTCCGCCATACTGGAAGCAGTCGTCCAAAGCGGCGGGGATTTCGTCGGGTGAATGGATGAGGTGGACTCCTACGCTCGACCCCTGGCGCGGGGCCTTGATGACGCAGGGGATTTTCCAACCCGGATTTTCCCCCCGCCGGATGATCTTCCACGCCGAGGTCGGCACGCCCGCCCGGTCGAAGCGGCGTTTGGTTTCGATTTTGTCGAACGCGATCCGGCTGCCCTCGGCCCCCTCGCCGGTATAGGCCACGCCGATGCCATCCAGCAGCGCCTGCAGATCGCCATCCTCCCCGAACGTGCCATGAATCATGTTGTAGACGAGCCGGGTGCCCTCCGGCAGATGGAACCCGGGACCGGTGACATCCATCTCGCGGACACGGGCCCCGCATTTGCGGAGGGCTCCCGCCACGGCGGCTCCCGAGCGCAAGGAAACCTCCCGCTCCTTTCCCGGCCCGCCCATCACCAGGGTCACGGGCATGTCCCTCAGCAATCCCTCGTGGTTTCTCTTCATGGATCGACCCCCACAATTTGAACCTCGGTTTCCAGGGTGATCCCCCGCACGCGCTCGGCCGCCGCCTGGATTTCTTCGATCAGGGTCAGGACCTCCGCAGCTGTCGCCCCGCCGTCGTTCACGATGAAATTGCCGTGGACTTCGGAAACCCGCGCGTGCCCGACCGCGAAATCTTTGAACCCGAGTTCCTCGACCAACCGCCCCGCCGGGACCGGGCCCGGGTTCTTGAAGATGCAGCCGGCGCTGGCGGCGACCGGCTGGGATTCGCGGCGCTTCGCGGCCGAGACCCCGATCAGCCGGTCAATCTCCGCGCGGTCCTCTGCGCGGCCTTTGAGCACGGCCGAGAGCGCGTAATTCTGCCGCAGCATGGGCACGCTGCGGTAACGGATTTCCATCTCGGCGGGAGTGCGGGTGAAGATGTTTCCATCCTGGTCGCAGGCCCTGAGCCGCACGACCTGGTCGAATGTCTGGAAGCCCATCGCGCCGGCGTTCATGCGGAGCCCACCCCCGAGGTTGCCGGGGATCCCTTCCATCCATTCGAAGCCGCCGAGGCCGGTGGAGCGGGCGAGGGAGCTGATCTGCTTGAATTTCACGCCGACACCCGCCGTGATTTCGTCGCCGTTCACCTCGTGCCGGAGAAATTCGCCGTGCGCCAGATGGGCCACGACGCCCGGGATGCCGCCGTCGCGCACCAGCAGGTTCGAGCCGCGGCCCATCACCATGAACGGAACCGCCTCGTCGAAACAATACCGGACAAGATCCACGAACCCCTCCTCGGTCTCCGGCTCCACCCAAAATTGGGCCGGCCCCCCGACCCGCATGGTGGTGTGTTTGGAAAGCGGCTCGTGGAGTTTGACGGTGCCCGGCCCCATCACCGCCAGAAGCTTTTCGCGCGTGCCGAGGTCCTGGGCGAGCCGGGCCCCCGCCTCGTGGATGTTGCCCGCACCAAGGCTGACGACCAGGTCCCCGTCCTCGATGATCACCGCCGCCGAGCGGTGGATGCTCGCCACTTCCGGCACGTGCTGCGCGGAGGGATGCCCGCAGGCTTTGAGCGCCTCGACGATCGTGGCTCCGGAAACCCCGGGGATCGGCTTTTCGCTGGCCGGGTAAACATCCGTCACGAAGACGTGGTCCGCGTCGTGGAAGGCCCTCCCGAACTCGTCCCTCAGGGCGAGGGTGCGCGTGTAGCGGTGCGGCTGAAACATGGCGAGCACGCGCTTCCAGCCTCCCGTGCGGGCGGTCGCGAGCGTGGCCGCGATCTCGGTCGGGTGGTGCCCGTAGTCGTCCACGAGAAGGTGCGTCGTGGACTCGTAGCGGATCTCGAATCGGCGCCTGGCCCCGCGGAACGATTCCAGCGCGGAGGCGATGCGGTCGAAGGAAATCCCGAGCTCGGTCGCCAGGGCGACGACCGCGAGCGCGTTCACCGCATTGTGGGTGCCGGGAATATTGAGCACGATCTCCCCGAGCGGCGCCCCGTTCCTCACCACCGAGAACCTCGAACGGAAATTCTCGGTCTTCAGGCCCTCGATCCGGAAGTCGCTTCCCGGCGCGCGGCCGTAGGAGATCGCGCGGGGGTGCGCCGCGCAAACGCGCCGGGCACCGGCGTCATCCCCGCAGAAAAAGACATGGCCGGATGTCTGGGCGACGAGCTTCGCGTAGACGGCGTCGATGGCGGCGAGGTCCTTGTAGAAATCGAGGTGCTCGGGCTCGATGTTGAGGACGATGGCGTGGGCGGGATGGTAGTTGATGAGGGTCCCGTCGCTCTCGTCGCCCTCGGCCACGAAATATTCCCCCTCCGAATCCCAGCGGGCGTTCGTTCCCAGGATCGGGATTTCCGCGCCGACGTAGTGGGAGGGCTTCAGGCCGCCGGAGCGGAGCACGTGGGCCGACATGGCGGAAGTCGTGGTCTTGCCGTGCATGCCGCAGATCACGATGCCTTTCTTGGCGGCCATGATCGCGGCCAGCGCATCGGCGCGGCGGACCATGGGAACGCCCGTCCGCTTCGCCTCGTCGTAAGCCGGATTCCCCGCTTTGATGGCGGAGGAATAAACCACGATCTCCGCATCCCGGACGCTCTCGGCGGTCTGGGGGGACGTGAAGCCGAGACCTTTTTTTTGCAGGCGTTCGACCTCGGAGGTCACCACCTTGTCCGAGCCGCTGACCTGGTGCCCGAGGGCGAGCAGGAGGGCGGCGATGCCGCTCATGCCGGATCCGGCCACCCCGATCAGATGCACGCGTTTCGAGGACGGCCCGGCCAACACCACCTGGAGTTCCTGGAGCGTCATGTCGAGGCCTCCCTGACCGCCCGCTCCATTTCGTCCGCCACATTCTCCGCAGCGGAAGACGGCGGGATTCTCCTGGCGGCGACGGACATCCGCTCGCGGCGCTGGCCGTCTTCGAGGAGATTGGAAATCATCGCCGCCAGCTTCTCGGCTCCCGTGTCCTTTTCCGCCAGCATCTCGGCCGCCCCCGCCCGGACGTAGATTCGGGCGTTTGCGGTCTGGTGGTCGTCCGTCGCGAACGGATACGGGATCAGGATCGACGGGAGCGCGAATTGGGAGATCTCGCTGAGGCTGGAGGCCCCGGCGCGGGAGACCACGACATCCGCCGCCGAGAGCGCTTCCTCCATGCTGTGATGGAACGGGGACACGTAGTGGGGGATTTCGTCGCGCTGGTAGTTTGCGGCCGCGAGCCGGTCGTCGCGGTCGCCCGTGAGGTGGATGATCTGGATTCCGGACCCGCGCAGCAGCGGCGTGCTTTTGAACAGGAGCTGGTTGATGCCTGCGGCACCCTGGCTGCCCCCCATCACGAGGAGGGTCTTTTTTTCCGGATCCAGATGGAAGATTTTCCTGGCGGCCGCGCGGTCCATCGGATGCCCCAGGTTTTTCCGGACCGGCGTCCCGGTGACGACACAGCGCGCGCGTGGCAGAAGCGCCTCGGCCTCCTCGAACCCGACGAAGACCCTGGTCGCGAACCTGGCGGCCAGCCGGTTGGCTCTTCCGGGGATCGCGTTCGACTCGTGGACGAAGGCGGGCAGCCCGCGCATCCTCGCGGCGAGCACGGGGGCCGTGGACGTGAACCCGCCCATCCCGAGAACGACGGACGGGCGGAATTTGCGGTAGATTTTCCCGCATTGCGAGTAGCTTTCCCAGAACCGGCGGACAAAGCGGACGAACGCCGGCGAGGCGATCATGCTCGGCATCCCGATCGAGGGAAGCTTCTCCGAGCGGAACTCCGGCCTCGCCTTGAGGGCGGTCGTGTCGATCTCCTTCTCGGAGACAAAGAGCAGCACCTCGTGCCCGCGGCCATGCAGGGTCTCGGCGACCGCGAGGCCGGGAAAAAGATGTCCGCCGGTCCCCCCGCAGGCGATCACCGCACGGAATGGAGGCACCTTGATCATAGCCGGGGTTGGATCCGCGCCCGGAGCAACGCGGGAGCGAGGCGCGGCACCAGCGGTTTTCCCTGGCGGTGGATGTTGATGAGCAACCCGATCATGAAAAGGCAGACCATGAGATTCGATCCTCCGTAGCTGATGAACGGGAGTGGCATGCCCTTGTTGGGGAGAAGGGCTGTCGTGACCCCGATGTTCACCGCAGCTTGGAGAGAGATCATCATCACCGCCCCGATTCCCAGGAGCAAGCCAAAGCGGTCCCGCGCGTTGGTGGCCACGAGCGAACCGCACAAACAGACGACGAGATACCCGGCCACCGTCAGCAGGGTGATCCGCAGGCCGAGCTCCTCGCCGATCATGGGAAAAATGAAATCGGTGTGGGCGTAGGGGGTGTAGAGCATCTTCTGGCGGCCTTCCCCGAGGCCGAGCCCCTCGATCCCGCCGGAGCCGAACGCGATGAGCCCCTGCAGTTGCTGGTAAAATTCGCCGGGGTATTTTTCGGGGTGCAGGAACGCCATCAGCCTTCCCTGGCGTTCGGAGATATTCATGGCGAGGAAGAGGATCCCCGCCACCCCGGCCACCCCCATCAGGAACAGCCAGCGCAGCGCGGCCCCCGCGACGAACATCACCGCCAGCCCGGTCGCGCCGATGAGCGCCGTGTTCCCCATGTCCACCTCGAACACGACCGGAAGCAGGAGGAGCCCGAGAACCCCCATTGGCGCGGCAAACCCCATCAGGAACCCCTTGGATTCCTCCTCGAATTTCGAAAACCACCAGGCGAGGAAAAAGAGGGCCGCGATTTTGGCGAGCTCGCTCGGCTGGAGGGCCCCCACGCCGATGTTGATCCAGCGGGACGAGCCGTTGAGCCGGAGCCCGACATGCGGGACGAAGCAGAGCAGCAGGAGGACGAACGCCCCGGCAAACCAAACCCACCAGCTCCGCTCCCAAAAATGGTAATCCGTGCGGGCGGCGAAGACCGCCGCCACGAGCCCGACACCCAGCCACATCACCTGGCGCTTGACGAAAAAGTAGATGTCCCCGTGGCTGTCACGCGCGAAAGCGCTCGTGCTGAAAAGCATCACGACGCCGAGGACCACGAGGCCCGCGACGGTCAGCAAGAGAAAATGGATGCCGTGTTTTTGCATGCAGGTGATCGTCCGCAGGGGGCCCGGGGACCCTCCCCGGCCCCGCCTACTACGGGATGATCAGTTTTTGGCCGATTTGGAGTTTTGTCGGATCTTTGATGTCGTTGGCTTTGATCAGCCCGGTGTAGCTGACCTTCATTTTTTTTGCGATCGAGTAGGGGTTGTCCCCCTTCACGACCGTGTAGGTCTTGTCGGAGGCGGCTGGTTTCGGGTCTGCTTTCGGAGGCTCGGCCACCGCCGGTTTTGTCGCGGGGGCCGTCTCTGCCGTCTTCGCGACCGGAGTCGGTTTGACATCCGGGTTTTTGACGGCGGATGCGACCGGTTTGGCCTCGGCGGTCCTGACCTCGGGGGTTTTCCCGACGGGAGCGGCTTTGGTTTCCGTGGCCTTGGCCGACACGGGGGCCTTCGCGTCCGACACCGGTTTGACCTCCGGGGCCTTCGCGGCGGCGGGTTCCGGTTTGGCGGGGGTTTTTGCGGGGATCTTGAGCACCTGGCCCACGCGAAGGGAGGAGTTGCCGCCGATGCCATTTGCCTGTTCGATGGCCTCGACAGTGGTTTTGTGCCCGGTTGCGATCCGGGTGAGGGTATCCCCGGCCACGACGGTATGCGTGGGGATGTCCGCCTCCGCCTGGCTTTTCGCGGATGTCTTGTTCTGGGCCGCCGGGGGGAGGCCGGACGAGTTCTTTCCTGGGGCGGTGACGACAGCCGGGGCGGAGGCCGCCTGTTTGGCCGCGGCCGGTTTCGCGCGGTCCGGGGCGGCATGCCGCCCCTTCAGGCTGTTGAATGCGAAGACGCCGCCGACGGCGAGAACATGCAAGACGAGGACGACGATCAGAGCATGGGAAAACTTCATGTTCGGCTCGGATTCCTCCTCGAAATCCCCGAAGTCTTTCCCGCTGGTTGCGGCCCGCGCGTGCAGGGTTCGCACCATCCGGCGCGGGACCCGGCGGGGGGTTGGCGGACGTGGTGTGGGTTTCATTTTCATGTGGGATTATTGTTTGGGCTTGAGTTGGTGGGTTTGTATTTTGAAAAGGTTGCCGCGTTCCCCGTAGTTGCGGAACATGTCGAACGAAGAGGTGCCCGGGGAAAAAAGCACCACGTCGCCGACCGCAGCCAGACCGGACGCGACCGCGACCGCTTCTTCGAGGCCCGAGGCCTTGTGGCATGTCACGCCGACCCAGGAATCCGCAATCCGGTCCTTCATCTCCCCAATGAGCACGGCGGCGCGGACCCTCTCGCGCACGAGGGGGGCGATCGCGTCGAACTCGAACCCTTTGTCCTTGCCTCCCGCGATCAGGACGATCGGGGAAGTTTGCGAGCGGATCGCCATTTCCATGGCATCGAGGTTCGTGGCCTTGGAGTCGTTGATCCAGCGGACCCCGTCCAGCTCGCGCACGAACTCGCAGCGGTGGGCGGGCGCGGTGTAGCCGCTGACGGCAGCGGCCATGAGGTCGAACTCCACGTCGAGAGCGCGGCCGATGGCGAGCGCGGCCATCAGGTTCTCCGCGTTGTGGATGCCGCGCAACCTGGTCTCCTCCTGATCGAGGATCGTCCGCCCCCCGAAGCGGATCCGGCTCCCCTGCAAGGTAAAATCCGCGTCGTCGCGGTGGGCGCTGAACGTGATCCTGCGGGCGGCGAGGGGGGGGAGTTCGGAGGTCGCGTTGACGACCGCGATGTCCGAGGCGGTCTGGTTCTCGAAGATGCGGAGCTTCGCGTCGCGATACTCCTTCATGCCGGGATACCGGTCGAGGTGGTTGGGGCTGAGGTTCAACCACACCGCCACCTGCGGGTGGAACGACCGGACCGTTTCGAGCTGGAAGGAACTCACCTCGAGGACCATGACGTCCAGCTCGTGGCTCGACCGCGCCGCAGCCGCGAAAGGAAGACCGATGTTCCCGCTCGCCATCGTGCGGACTCCGCAGGCTCTCAGCATCTCCGTCGTGAGCTCGGTGGTCGTCGTCTTCCCGTTGGTGCCGGTGATGGCAACCGCCGGGCACGAACATTCCTCGAACGCCAGCTCCAGCTCCCCGATGACCGGGATTTTCTTTTTCAGCACGTTCTGCACGAGGGCGACCGCAGGATCGATTCCCGGGCTGAGAACCGCCACATCGTAGAATGCGGGGTCGGCATCCGCCGCATCCCCGAGAATCACGCGGATCCCGCGGGCCTCCAGGGCGACCGCCTTCTCGCGGACGACCGCTCCGACGCCGCTTTCGCACACGGTCACCCTCGCGCCTTCCTCGCACAAAAGCAGGGCGGCGGCCTCGCCGCTGTGGCCGAGTCCCAGGACAACCGCATTTTTCCCGCTGTAGATCATTTCAACGAAGTTTAAGGGTGGCGAGGCCGAGCAGGGCAAAGAGAACGGACATGATCCAGAACCGGACGATCACGGTGTTTTCCTTCCAGCCGCTGAGCTCGAAATGGTGGTGGAGCGGGGACATCTTGATGATCCGTTTTCCGGTCAGCTTGAAACTTGCGACCTGCAGGATGACCGACATGGCCTCGATCACGAAAACGCCGCCCACGATCACGAGGAGGAGCTCCTGTTTGCAGCAGATGGCGACGGCCCCGAGCATCCCCCCGATGGCCAGCGAACCGGTGTCGCCCATGAAAACCCGCGCCGGGTGCGCGTTCCACCAGAGGAATCCCAGGCAGGCACCCAGCAGCGCCACGCACAGGACGGTCAGCTCGCCGGAGTAGACCACGAACGGCACCTGCAGGTAGGTTGCGGCCTTGATGTTGCCGGCGAGGTAGACCAGGACCGCGTAAGCTGCGGCGACCGTGGCCGTGCAGCCGGTGGCCAGCCCGTCCAACCCGTCGGTCAGGTTCACCGCGTTCGAGGTGCCGACGAGCACCAGCAGATAAAAAACAAATGTCCCCCAGCCCAGGCTGAAGATGAGGGGTTCCTTCGAGAAGGGGATGTTGAGCTGTTGCGCGATCCCGGAAAGCTTGGGGTTGGCCAGGAAATAAATCGTGAAGATCGCGGCGAGCAGGCACTGGAGCGCGAATTTCAGCCGGCTGCTGATCCCATCCGAGCTCTTCTTCGTCACTTTCAGCCAGTCGTCGTAAAACCCGATGGCCCCGAGAAACAACGTGCTGAAAAGCACGAGCCAAACAAAGGGATTTTCCGGTTTCGCCCACAGCAGGGTCGAAATGACGATCGATCCGACAAGCAGGATCCCCCCCATCGTGGGGGTTCCTTTTTTCGCCCCGTGCAGCTCGAAGAGTTTGTGGACTTCCTCCTTGCTGCGGATCGGCTGGCCGAATTTGAGCGAGATGAGTTTCCGGATCACCCAGTTTCCGAAAACCAGGCTGATCAGGAAGGCCGTGATCCCCGCGCAAATCGCGCGGAACGTGATGTAGGAAAAAACGTTGAACGCCTTGATGAAGTCGTTGTCGACCCCCTGTTTCTGCACCCACTGGCTCAAATCGGAAAGGTAGTAGAGCATTATTGTTCGAAATGTTTGAGGACGGATTCCATGCGGGCGGAGCGGCTTCCCTTGACGAGCACGATATCGCCGGGCCGCGCCAGGTTGACGAGCATGAGCGAGGCCGAGGCGGTGTCGTCGACCTCGTGGATCCGGCCGAGACCCGCTTCGCGCGCCGCGCCCGCCAGGGGAGCAGTTTCCGCGCCGACCGTGATCAGGATGTCCACATTTTTTCCGGCGGCGGCCCCGGTGCGGCGATACCCCTCCAACTCGTATCCGCCGAGTTCGCCCATGCGTCCGAGGACGGCAATCCTGCGTCCGCCGCCGGGGAGCGCGCGCAGGGTCGACAAGGCGGCCACCATGGAATCCGGGTTGGCGTTGTAGGTGTCATCGAGGAAGGAAATCCCGCGGATGATGCGGTGCTGGAGACGGCCCCCGGCAAGGCGTGTTTGAGGGAGTCCCGAGACCGCCTCCTCGGGGGAAAGGCCGAATTCGATCCCCGCTGCGACGGCGAGCAGGGCATTGCGGACCATGTGGGTGCCATTGCAGGGGATGGAGGTTTCGATGGAGCGCCCGCCTGCGCGGACCATGAACCGGCAGCCTTCGATGGACTCGACCAGGGAGCCGGCCGTGATGCCCCCGGAGGAAAGCCCCGCGCGGACGACGCGGGCCTTTGTCCGCGAGGCGACGAGGTCCGAAAGGTCGTCCTCTGCGGAAAGCACGACAAACCCCTCCTGCGGGACGGCCTCCGCGAGCACCCCTTTTTCGAGGGCGATGGCCTCGCGGGTTTCCATGTATTCGATGTGGGCGATGCCGATGTTGGTGATGATGGCGGCATCGGGTTTCGCCAAAGCGACCAGCGGGGCCATCTCGCCGGGGTGGTTCATGCCGATCTCCCACACGGCCGCGGAATCCGCCGTGGTGGCGGAGAGGATCGAAAGCGGCACGCCGATGTGGTTGTTGAAATTCCCTTCCGTCTTCACGACCCGAAAACGCGACGCCAGCACGGCGGCGGCGAAGTCCTTCGTGCTCGTCTTTCCGTTGCTGCCGGTGATGCAGAGCGCCCGCAACTTCAACCGGGCCCGCCAGGCGGACGCAAGCCGGGTCAGCGCATCCAGGCCGGATGGGGCGAGCAGGACCGGAAACGCGGACGGCAGCGCCGAAGCTGCGGAGCCGTCCTCGACCAGCACGGCCGCGGCCCCCCGGGCCGCCGCGTCCCCCGCGAACAGGTTGCCGTCGAAGCTGTCGCCGCGAAGCGCGACATAAAGATCGCCGGGCCGGATCGTCCGCGTGTCTTTGGAAATGCGGGAAACCGGCGCGCCCCCGTCGCCGCGGAGGATTTCCGCCCCGGCCATTTTTGCGATTTCGTCGAGTGGAAGCGGGTCCATGTCCTCAGTCCTCCGCCTTCTTGTGGGCCATCGCCTTCCCGGCGACTCCGACATCGTCGAACGTGATCCTGCGGTCCGCGAACTCCTGGTAATTCTCGTGGCCCTTGCCGGCGATGAGCACGATGTCGCCCGCGCGCGCGAGGTCGATGGCACGTCGGATCGCGCTTTCGCGGTCCGTGATTTTCTCGAAATTTGCGCCGCGCATCCCGGCCTCCACATCCCGGATGATCGCCTCCGGCTCTTCGCGGCGGGGGTTGTCCGAGGTGATGATCGTCCAGTCGGAAAGTTCCTCGGCGGCGGCGGCCATGAGCGGGCGCTTGGCGCGGTCCCGGTCGCCGCCACACCCGAAGACCGTGACGAGCCGGGTCGGCTTCAAATCCCTCAGCGTGCGGAGAACATTTTTCAGGGCATCGTCGGTGTGGGCATAGTCCACGAAGACCTGGAAGTTGCGTTTGGCCATGACGCGTTCGAGGCGTCCGGGCACCTGGGGGGCGGAGGCGAGAGCGGCGACGGCCCCGCGCAATTCCACGCCGCAGGCCGCCGCAGCCGCAAGCGCCGCGAGCGCGTTGTAGATGTTGAAGAGCCCGATCAGGGGCATGCGCACCAGGAAACTTTTCTTTTTCGCATCGAGCTGGAACACGGATCCCGTCCCGTCAAACTGGATGGCGCTCGCGCGGAAGTCCGCCCCGACGCCACGCCCGAACGTGGCCGTCCGGATCTTTTTCCCGAACCGCTCCACGAGCAGGTGGCCGTGCCGGTCGTCGGCATTGATGACCGCCCTGCCCTTCTTTCCGGTCTGGGCGGCCAGGCTCTCGAAGAGGAGGCACTTCGCCTCGAAATAGGCATCCATCGTGCGGTGGTAGTCGAGGTGGTCCTGCGTGAGGTTGGTGAACACCGCCGCGTCGAACCCGATGCCTCTCACGCGGTGCTGGACGAGCGCGTGGCTCGAGACCTCCATGACGACGGCCTTCGACCCGCTGTCGCGCATGCGGGCCATCATTTCCTGCAGGTCCACGGATTCGGGCGTGGTCCGCGGCGCGGAAATTTCCTCGGTCCCCACGACGTATTTCACCGTCCCGATGAGGCCGCTGCGGAGCGGAGCGGAATCCAACAGGTGCTTCGCGAGGAACGCGGAGGTCGTTTTCCCGTTCGTCCCCGTCACCCCGACGCATTTCAGGGACCGGTCGGGATGGCCGTGGAAAGCGGCCGCGATGTCGGCCATCGCCGCCCGCGCATCCGGCACGGTCACGACCGGGCACCCGCAATCCCCGACCCGGGATTCCGCCACCACTGCGGCCGCGCCCTTGTCTGCGGCCTGCCGCGCAAACTCCGCCCCGTCCGCCTTCACGCCCGGCAGCGCAAAAAAAAGGCTGCCGACACCGGCCGTGCGGGAGTCATACGAGAGGGAGGAAACCTCGGGGTCGGCGAGGATGGCCGGGATTCCGGCGGATTGCAGAAGGGGCGCGAGCTTCATGGGTCAGTTCGTCCTTTCCTGTTTTTGGTCGCGCAGCGCGAGCGGACCGGCCGGCTCCGCGCGAAGGGCGGGCACCAGGTCGAGGTAACGCGCCGCGCGTTCTCCGATCCGCGAAAAAACCGGCGCGGCCACCAGGCCGCCGTAGTTCAAATTCGAGGCCACTTTCGCATCGTCCAGCATGACCAGGCACACGAAGCGCGGGTTTTCCTGCGGCAGGTAGCCGACGAATGACACCACGTATTTCCCCTGCGCATACCCGCCGTTGGGGCTGACTTTTTGCGCGGTGCCAGTCTTCCCCGCGACGGTGAACCCGGCGATCCTCGCCAACTGGGCCGTGCCTCCCTCGCCCACCACCCCGGTGAGGGCGTCGCCCACGAAGCGGGCGATTTTTTGGGGGACCACCTCCCGGACAACCTTCGGCGGCTTGTCGAGGACGACCCTCCCGTCAGAATCCTCGACGGAGCGGACGATCTGCGGAGCCAGAAGCCTTCCGCCGTTGGCGATCACCGACATGCCCATGGTCATCTGCAGGGGGGTGACCGCCACCGATTGCCCCATCGGCATGCGCGTGATCGTCAGCTTGTCCCAGCGGTGGGGCGGATGCACGAGGCCGGGGATTTCGCCGGGAAGCTCGATGCCCGAGCGCTCGCCGAACCCGAACCGCCGCACATACTCGTAGAACTTCGTGTCCCCCATCATCAGCCCCATTTTCGCCGAGCCGATGTTCGAGGATTTCACGAGAATGTCGTGAACGCCCATCGAACCGTAGCCGTGGTGGTCGCGCAGGATCTTTCCGCCATAAGCGAACGCCCCGTTCTCGCAGAAAATCGAAGTCCTCTCGTCGACCCTGCCCTCGTTGAGCGCGCCGGAAGCCACCACGATCTTGAACACGGAACCGGGCTCGACCATGTCGATGATGGCCCGGTTTTTCATCTGCTCCGGCCTCGCCTCACCGGGACGGTTCGGGTCGAAACACGGGCGGTTTGTCATGGCGAGAATTTCGCCCGTGTTCGGGTCCGCGATGATGCCGACAGCCATTTCGGGCCTGAGGTCTTTGAAGGCGCAATCGAGTTCCTCCTCAAGGATCGCCTGCAACCCCATGTCGATGGTCAGCCGCACGTTGAGTCCATGGACCGCGGGCTCTTCCTGCCCCCGGTAGAGCATGATCTCCCGTCCGGTCCTGTCGTGCTCGATATAGCGGTATCCGTCCCGCCCGCAGAGGGATTTCTCCATCGTCGCCTCCACGCCCTGGATGCCGGCCCCGTCGTGATCCATGAAGCCGAGCACGTGCCCGAGCATCCGCCCATTCGGGTAGGTGCGGACGGCGTCCTCCTCGGAATAGAGCCCGCGCACGTTGGCGTCCTGGAGCGCTTTCCCGAGCGCCAGGGCTTTCTCCTCGGCCAGCCCGCGGCGGATGACGATATACTTTCTCCCGCTCGTGAGTTTCGAGCGGAGTTCGGTCTCGTCGATCTCGAGAAAAGGGGCCGCGAGCCTGGCAAGAGCGGCGGGATCTTTGATATGCGAGCCATCCGCCACCACCGTGCGGACCGGCAGGTTCGATGCCAGCAGTTCCCCGTTGCGGTCGAAGATCAGCCCCCGCCTCGCGTGGAGCACCTTCCGCATCGTGTGTTTTTCCGCGGCCATCTGCGAGTATTCCTGGTGTTTCGCCACCTGGAGTTCGATCAGCCGGGCCGAGTAGGCAGTAAAAACCATCGCGACGGCAGCACAGGCAAGGCCGGTGCGTGTGCGTGCCGTCCACCTCATTGGCGGATTCCTTCGTTGAAGGCCGTGCGGAGGACGCCATCGGCCGTGGCCTGCGCCGGAGGGGTCAGGCGAGCGATCACGTTGTCCTGGATCGGCTTCATGGAAATGAAGCCCTCCGCGATCCGCTGCTGCAGCATCTGGCGCGAGGAAAGCTTGGTGACGCGGGCCAGCAGCGTCTCGTTCAGGGAGCGCGCGTTCGCGATCCTCCGCTCCATCTGCCGGATTTCCTCCGCGAGCGCGAACTGCTGGTTCTTGATGTAAAGAAAGCACAGCCCGCTCGCCCCGAGGAAGGCGGCGACGAGCAGCCAGCGGATCAGCGAGGACAAATGGACCGGGTTGACTTGTTTTCTGCGGTTGATGTTCATGGCGTGGTCTCCTGCAGTTTTTCCACGACGCGGAGTTTGGCGCTCCGGGAGCGGGGATTGTTCGCGATTTCTTCGGCTCCCGCATCCATGGGATGCGGTGTCAAAAGGCGGAAAAGGCGGTCGGGATTCCGGCGTGGCTCCGGCCATTCCGGGCGGT
This sequence comes from Terrimicrobiaceae bacterium, assembly GCA_041675465.1. Classification (GTDB taxonomy): domain Bacteria; phylum Verrucomicrobiota; class Verrucomicrobiia; order Chthoniobacterales; family Terrimicrobiaceae; genus QYQL01. Next base: position 17,768 of record JBAYTU010000031.1, read on the forward strand.
CGATCCACTCCTGGCTGCGGTCCCGGAAGAAGTGTTTGACGATCCGGTCCTCGAGCGAGTGGAAGGTGATCACCGCGAGGCGTCCGCCGGGAGCGAGGGCGGCGGGGATGGTCTCCAGCGCCTCCCGCAAAGCGCCGAGCTCGTCGTTGACCGCGATCCGGAGCGCCTGGAACACCCGGGTCGCGGGATGTCTGCCGCCCGTGCGCGGGGCGACCGAGGAGACGGCGGCGGCGAGGTCGAAGGTTGTCGCGAACGGGTGCCGCGCGCGCAGGGCCCCGATCCGGGCGGCGATCTGCATCGCGCGGGGCTCCTCGCCGTATTCCCGGAAAATCTTCGCGAGCTCGGCCACAGGGGCCGTGTTGACCAGGTCCGCAGCGCTCGGGGCGGCGGAGCGGTCCATCCGCATGTCCAGCGGTCCGTCCTTCATCAACGCGAACCCGCGCTCGGCCGTGTCGAGCTGGTGGGACGAGACCCCGATGTCCAGCAGCGCTCCCGCCAGGCCGCGACTTTCCCCCAGATCGTCCAGCACGCGTCCCGCCTCGCGGAAATTCGCCCCGACGATCCGGACCCTGCCGCCGAACCGCTCCAGCCTCCGCCGGGCCTCCGCCACGGCGTCCGCGTCCCGGTCCAGCCCGATGACCTCCGCGCCGCATTCCAGAATGCGCTCGCTGTGCCCGCCTCCGCCCAGCGTCCCATCCAAAAACAACATGCCCGGCGCGGGGCGCAACAGGGCGGCGACTTCGTCCACCATCACAGGCACATGGTAAACGGCACCGTTCTCGTCAGTTCTTTCCAAGGGTGTTTCCAGAAGGTCTTCGCAATCCAAGAAGTTCATAGGCATTCCGGGGTCGGATTTTGATGGTGGCGTGCCCGCGGGATTTTCCGTCTCCGGGTTTTCCGGCGTGGAAACCGAAAGAAAATGACCGGCCGCCTTTTGCCATCAGGTGGGTGTTCTCATGCGGTTGGCGCTTTCATGTCACAGGCCGCTCTCCTCGGCTGCGGCCTGCAGGGCCGACCTGTTGGCGGATTCGTTCGCCTGGAAATTTTCCAACGACCAGATTTCGATGCGCCCGGGGGAACCCGCGAAAACCACGTCCCCGCCGAGCTGCGCCCACTCGCAGTGGGACTCGGGAAGGAGAATCCGCCCTTGCTTGTCCGTGCTCACGGCCCGGGCCGAAGCATAAAAGGCGCGGATCGCCCCGCGCTTCTGCTGGGGGCTCAAACGGGATTCCTGGAACTTTTGCTCCCACTTCCCCAACTCCTCCTGCCGCATGACCATCAAAAACCGCTCCGTCGGGTGGGGGACAACATGGAATTCGTCGCCTTCGCCGGAAACCCATGCCGACGGAACCGCGACACGTTTCTTCGCGTCCAGCGAACGCGGAAACGTGCCTGAAAATACCGTCGCCTTTGTGGATTCCAGCCCCATGTTCTCTTAGGTTTTAAGTGGCCTATTACACCACATTGGCCCACCTTTCACCATTTTTCCCCACCCAGGTCAATAGAAATCTGCATTTTCCAATTGAATTGATCCGGCATTTGACTTGAATGGCCCGCCACGATGAAAACCGATCTCCTCTCCGCGTGCCGTTCCTCCATTTTGGTTTGCGATGGGGCGATGGGCACGCAGCTCATGATGAGGGGTCTCGCGCCGGGGGAATGCGGGATGCGCTGGAACGAGGATCGCGCCGCCGATGTGGGGGCCGTCCACTCCGCCTACGTGCGGGCCGGATGCCGGTTGATCACGACGAATTCCTTCGGGGGCACGCGCGCGATGCTCGGGCGGCACGGGTTCGGCGATCGGGTGGAGGATTGGAACCGCAAAGCTGCGGCCCTCGCGCGCGCGGCGGCAGGCGCGGGCGGCTGGGTCCTCGGGGATGTCGGGCCGTTCGGGGATTTTCTCGAACCCTTGGGCGATACCTCGGAGGACGATCTGCTCAAAATATTCGGCGAGCAGATCGGGGCGTTGGCCGAGGGCGGAGCGGATGCGATTCTGGTCGAGACCATGAGCGATCCCGCCGAGGCCGTGGCCGGAATTCGCGCCGCCAAATCCGTCTCCGGGCTCCCGGTGATGGCGACCTATGCCTTTCAAAAATCCGCCGACGGTTTCCGAACGATGATGGGCGCATCCGCAGGCGAAGCCATCGCGACGGCTCTCGGCGCGGGCGCGGACATCGTGGGAGCCAACTGCGGCACCGACCTGTGCCTGGACGACTACGTGGCTCTGGCAAAGGACCTCAAGGCCGCAGCGGGGACGGCTCCCGTGATTTTGCAGCCGAATGCCGGGGCCCCAAAAAACACCCCGGATGGAGTCGCTTACGAGGCCACGCCGGAGGAGATGGCCGACGCCGCGCTGCGCCTGCGAGATGAGGGAGTCTCGATCCTCGGGGGATGCTGCGGGACGACCCCGGTCCATTTGGCGGCCATGTCGGAGGCATTGGCCTGATATGAAGAGCACCGCCGAAATCGAGGTGGAGTCGGGCGGGCGGACGCGTCGGCTGAAAGCGGGCGGGCTCGACCGGACGCTCGCCGAGATCCTGTCATCCGCCGGGTTCCCGCTCAACACCCGCTGCAGCCAGCGCGGGCTGTGCCGGGGATGCCACGTGATACTGGAAGGGAACCCGCCCCGGGACCTGCTCGCCTGCCAGCATCGTCTCGGTGCGGGGGAATCGATCCGCATCGCCATCCCGGGGCGTTCGCTGCTCTCGCACCCGCCCTCGGTCGTCAGCGATTTTCAAACCGGCGTCCCGTCCGGCAGCGACCCGATTTTCACCGGGTCGGGAACTCTGGGCGTGGCACTGGACATCGGGACGACGACCGTGGCCATGCTGCTCGCGGAGCTGGCCAGCGGGAAGGTTCTCGCCAAGGCGACCGCCCTGAACGCCCAGGTGGCCCGCGGGGACAATGTCCTCACCCGGATCCATCTTTGCCAGACGGACAAAACGAACATCGGGCTCCTGAAGGACGATTTTTGGGAGAAGACGTTCCGCCCGCTTCTCGGGGTGCTGTTCGAGGAGTCGGGAGCGACGATCTCCGACGTGGCCGGCGTGGTCGTGGCGGGGAACACCACGATGCTGCACATCGCCTGCGGGGCGGATCCCACACCGCTCGGGACCGTCCCGTTCACCCCCGCGTTCCTCGACCAGCGGGAATTCACGGGCGATCTCTTCGGCCTTCCCCGCGCGGTCCGCGTGATTTTCCTCCCGGGCATCTCCGCCTATGTCGGCGCGGATATTTCCGCCGGGGCCGCGTGCTGCGGGGTGCGCTACGGGACCGGCCCGCAGTTGCTCGTGGATGTCGGCACCAACGGCGAAATCCTGCTCTGCGGGCCGAAGGGGAACCTCTCCTGCGCGACGGCGGCGGGGCCGGCCTTCGAGGGGTGCGGGCTCCTCTGCGGGATGCGTGCGGCCCGCGGCGTCGTCGGGAAGATTTCCATGAAGGCGGAACCCTTCGGTGTCGGTTTTGAAACGATCGGCGGCCCCTGCGCCTCCCCGCATGGGATCACGGGATCGGCGTATGTGGATTTTCTGGCGGAGGGCAGGCGGGCCGGGCTGCTGCTGGAAAACGGACGCTTCGACCGGAGGCTCGTGGCATCGCATCCCGCGCATTTCCGCCAGGAGGAAAACGGCCTCAGCTTCCTCCTCTCGCCCGGCCTTCCGGACCTGCGCGTCGGAGAGGTCGATGTGGCCCTCCTCCTGCAGGCCAAGGGCGCGATCGCCGCAGGGATCGAAACCCTCCTCGCCCTTCAAAGCCTCCCGGCCTCCGGGATTGACCGGCTGTTCCTGGCCGGGGGATTCGGGCTCCACCTTTCCATCCCGAACGCCATCGCCTGCGGGCTTCTCCCGGGTTTCACGGCGGGTCAAATTTCCGCCGTCGGCAACACCTCCCTCGGCGGGGCCTACCTCGCCATGCTCGACCGTTCGCTCGCCGCAGAGATGGCGGACCTCGACGCCGCGACGATCGAGCTCAACCTGGACCCCGGCTTCGAGGACCGCTACCTCGACCACCTCTCGCTGCCGTGAAACAACACAAAACCCGGCTTGTTTTTCCCCCCGCTTCGTGCGGATGTTACCGGTGAATCCCATGACTCCCGAACCTTCCCGCCATATTTTTACCGACTTCGATTCCACCTTGGAGGAACTGAGAAAGAACGTGCTGATGATGGCCAGCCTCACCGTCCGCAACATGGACAACGCCCGCAAGGGCCTCTTCGAACGCGACGAGGACTGGTGCAACACGGTGATCGCGGACGACGAGGAGATCGACACCCTCGAAATCCAGGTCGACCGGGATGGCATCGAAACGATGCTGCGCTTCCACCCGGTGGCCTCGGACTTGCGGCAGGTCATCGCGGCGATGAAAATGAGCGTCAACCTGGAGCGGGTCGCCGACCAGACAGTCGGCATCGCGCGCCGGGCCCGGAAGCTCAACGCGAACGCCCTGTTGCCGGAAACCGCTGAAATCGAACCGCTGTTCCGCCATGCGGAATCCATGCTGCTCGATGCGATCAAAGCCTACGCCGACCAGAACACCGACCTGGCGCGCACACTCAAACCCCGCGACCGCGAACTCGACGCCTTAAACCGGAATTTCGCGAACAAGCTCACCGAGCTGATGCCGAAGCGCCCCGAGCACATCCAAGGCTACCTCGAGATGATTTTCATCGCCCGCTTCCTCGAGAGGATCGGCGACCAGGCCACGAACATCGCGGAAGACACCGTCTTTGCCGTGGCCGCCGAGGACATCCGCCACCTCCAGGCCGGGTAGCCCCGGCGCTGTCCGCTTGAAGGAGCGAGGACAGCCCCCACTCACGAAGCGGCGATCTCGTAGTCGCGGAGATAGCAGCCCGGATCCTCCGCCCATACGTCGCCGGACTTCTGGAACGCCCGCACACGCAGGCCGCCGCCGCAGACCCCCCGAAACCGGCATTGCCCGCACCGCCCCTTCAAACGCGGCAGGCGGTCGCGGAACTCCGAGAAAAGTTCCCTGCCCTGGCTTTTCTTCCAGATCACGCTGAAGGGCCGGTCCTTGACATTCCCGAGCTTGCAGCCCCGACAGCATTGGCCGGGATGGACATTGCCCTGGCTGTCGATGCTCGAGATCGCGAGACCGGGGGCGCACCCGCTTCTCCCGCCCCGCTTCAGCGCGCGCCAGATCGCATCCGCGCGCCCCGCATCCCGCCGCCTCATGAGAAGCCAGAAAAACACCGCGTCAGCCGGCTGGCCAAGGGCGAACACCTCCCGCGGATCGCCCTCCCGGTGCCAGCGCAAAACGGCGTCCGCGACCATGCGCATGGCACGCCTCGCTTTCGCCGCCGGGAGCAACCCGCCCCCGGCCCCGCGGCCGTTGTCGCCGTCCAGGTGATGGATGCAGACACGCGGGATCTCCTCCTCCTCGATGAAGCGGAAGATTTCCGCAAGCTGGCCGGTGGTCTCCCTCGTGAGATTCAGGCGGAGGACGGATTTCTGCCCCGTTCCGCGGCAATGCCGGAAGGCCTCGACCGCTCTTTTGAAGGCCCCGGGACGCCCGCGGAAGCGATCGTGGTTTTCGCCGGTCCCGTCGAGGGATATCCCGACATACGCGACCCCGAGATCCTTCAACCGCTCGGCCGCATGCGAGTCGACCCGCGTGCCGTTGGTGGAAACGGTCACCTGCAGGCCGCGCTCGACCGCGTATCCGGCCACATCGAAAAAATGGGGGTGCAGCATCGGCTCCCCCCCGGAGAACAGGACGGCCGGCACCCGCGAGCCGGACAAATCGTCGACCACGGCGACCATTTGATCGAGCGTGAGCTCGCCCGGATAGTGTTTGGGCGCAGAATCCGAGGCGCAGCGGACGCAGCGCAGATTGCACCGGCGGGTGATCCTCCAGACAACGACCGGTTTGCGCTCGGACACGTTTCCCGTCGCCCCCAGCCACCCGCCCCGGATCGCACCGTCCACCCGCTGCGTGCCACAGAGCAGTTTTGTCACATCGATCATAGCTGAGGCATCCTGGTGGATTATGGAGTCCCGGGCCGCCGGGGTCTTTGATTTCGGTCAAGCAAATGCCTCAAATGCGCCGACTCCAAAACACCGGAAAGATCGCTTTGACCTCGGGCGGCAATCGACTATTTCTTTCCGGGACGATGGCAACCGAGAGCGAGAGGATCGATTGGGATCAGTTGGACATGATGGCCGACGGATACACCCGGGATTTTGTGGAGATCTACCGGGAGTTTATCGGCCAGACACCGGAATTGCTCGACGCCTTGGAGAAGCATCTGCGCGACGACAATCTCGCTGCGGCAAGGGACGCGGCCCACAAAATCAAAGGCAGCTCGGCCAATTTCGGTTTTGTGGGGGTGAGCGGCCCCATGTCGCGGCTCGAGATGAAGGCGAAGGAAGAGGGGAGCCTGGAAGGAGCGCCGGAGGCGATGCTGGAGGCGCGCGAAAATTTCGAGGGAGCGAAGGCCGAGATCCGCGAGAAGCGCGGGATCTAGCGCCGTCCGCCAGCCAGAAATTCCCGGACGAGCTCGGCGATCACCTCTTCGTCCATCGGGCGGACCGGGCCGAGCGGGCGGCTGTTGATGACCGCCTCTGCAGTGGACTCCAGCACCTCCAGCCGGTCGAACGCGTCGAGCAGCGAGGTTCCCAGGACCATCACCCCGTCGTTTTCCAGCAGGCTGACCGGAAAGTCCGGGCGGGCCAGTCCGGCAAATGCGGACGGATCGCCGTAAACGGCCTCGAACGGGATCGTCCCGACATCGCGGAGAAAAATGTAGCTCTCCGGAATCGTCCGCGTGTCGAGGATCTCTTTGGAAACCGCAAACGCGGTCGCGTTGACCGGCGTGGCCATCGCGATCGCCTCGACGGAGGGATGCCGACGATACAGGGCCTCGTGCAGCGGCAGAGCCCGGCTGGCTGATTTTCCCTCCTCCGTTCCGTCCGGGCCGGCGAGCACGAGGTCGGCGGGCAGGAGGCTGGCGCGGTCGGCCCCGGCGGGGGTCATCAGAAACTCCCCCCCGCCCAGGCGCGCGGAGAACGTCCCCTGGCTGCTGATCAGCAGTCTCTGCTTGTATCCCCTGCGCACGAAATCGCACAACTCCCGCCGCAGGGCGCGCTCGCGGCAGGTGGCCGGTCCGGGGCGGAAGGATTTTCCCGACACCCTGCGGGCCCCGGCAAGGGCGATGCGCCCGGGGTCAAGGACTCTTGCCCCGCCGAGCGCCCCGGCCTTGATCAAGGTCTTCGCGGTGAATTCCAATGTCTCGAACCGCGTGAACGCCGATTGAAAATCCTCCCCGCCCACCACCACGCCGTGGTTCTCGAGCATCACGCACGACGGGCCCCCGGCGAACACCCCCGCGATCCGCTCACCCAGCAACCGGCTCCCGGGCAGCGCGTAGCCGGCAAACCCGACCTCGCCGCAGATCGCGCGCGACTTCGGGAACAGCCGCGTGTCCGGGGCTTTCCCGCAAATGCTGAATGCCACGAGCGCGACCGGGTGGGCGTGCACGATGCCGCGCAGGTCCGGCCTGGCACCGTAAATCCCCAGATGGAACGGCAGCTCGGAGGAAGGTTCGTGGCTCCCCGCCACGGTCCCGTCCGCCCGCACCGCCACGATATCCTCGCGCCTCAGCGCGCCCTTGTCGACACGCGCCGGGGTAATCCAGACGGTCCCCTCCCCATCGCGGATGGAAAGGTTTCCGCCGGACGTGGTCGTCATCCGGTAGCTGTAAATCCGCTCCATCGCGGCAACGAGGCGGTCGGCGGGGTGGAGGATGTCGCGTCCGGGCATGGGGGAGCCTTGCACGGCGTTCCGGGGAAAGAAATGCAAAACGGCAATGGACTCCCGGTTTTTCCTCCTGCTATTCAATGGGGGCGTGAAGCCGACCCTTCTTGCCGCCAAGAGCCCGGGCAAGGATCTGCAGGGCGTCCTGCGCCGCCTCGTGGCGGGCGTCGCGAGGGACATCGACGCGCTCCCGGCGCGGGCGGAGGACCGCGTGCACGACATCCGGGTCCGGATGAAAAAATTCCGGGCGGTCCTGCGGCTGGCGGAACCCTCCCTCGGGCACCCCGCATTCGAGAAGTCGGACACACTGGCCCGGAGCCTCAAGGATCACTTCGGGTCCGTGCGGGACGATGATGTCCAGGCGGAATTGCTGCTGGATCTCCTCGAGAAAACCGAGGCCCTCGCCACCACCGCCGCGCTGGGCCTCCGGTGCCGGAGCCCGGACCGTGATCCCGACCCCGCTCCCGCCCGCGAAACCTGCTCCCGGCTGGCCTCGCTGGTGGAGCATCTCCGCCTTGAAACACTCGCGCGCGACGAGGTCCTGGACGCCTGGCGGACGAGCTACCGGAACTCGCGCCGCACGATGCGCGCCTGCCGCAAGGACCTCAACGACGACTTTGTTTTCCACGAATGGCGCAAGCGGGTGAAGGCGTTTCTTTATCAGTCCGCCACGATCGGCCCCCCGGTCGACGCCTTCGTGCCGAAAACCGACCGCCTGGCCTCCGTGCTCGGCACCCACCACGACCTGTCGATCCTGACAGGGCGGCTGGCCGCCCGCCTGGCCGGATCGGACGCCGAACGCGCGGCGCTCGCAAGAAAAAGGCTCGTTGCCCGGAAGGCCCTGGTCATGGGACAGAAGCTCTTCGCGGAAAAACCTTCGGCAATCCACGGGAAAACCTGGCCCGGATGACATCAGGAGCCAGACCCTACAGCGAGTAGTCGCCCATGTAGAGCGGGAGGCGCAGTTGGCCGAGCCGGCGCCCGATGGTCAGGATGTCCTCGCCCATCAGCTGGTAGCGCTCGGCAAATCCTGTGATCCGGGCGAGCGCGAGCGGATGGTGGTTGACCTCCAGCAGCGACTTCCGCGTTTCCAGCGCCCACTCCCGCCAGTCTTCGACCGCCGCACGGATTTCGATCTCATCGAACTGCACGGACCCGCTCTTTTCAAACGCGGTCTGGACGGCGGCCAGCCGCGCCTCGAAAAGCGCCTCCATGCGCCGGATCCGCTTCCTGCCGACCTCGATGGCATCCTGCGGAATGCCGGGAGGGAGGCGGTCGAGCGTGATGGCAAAGTTCCCGCCGAGACCGGCGATGGAGAGCATGAGGGATTTGAGCAGGGCGGTCTCCCCTTGCGGGCAAATCGGCGGTTCCAGGTGCTCCAGCCGCACGTCCACCTCGCCGGGAATCAGGGCGAGCCGGGTCCGCACCCAAAGCGGAAGGTTCTCCCGCGCCAGCATCCTGCGGCAGATGCCGGTCGCCTCCACGAAGCGGTCGCGGATTTCCCACTGCGGGAGCGACGGCCAAAGCACCCGTTGAAAAATCGCCGACAGCACCAGCGCCAGGACGAGGCCAAAGAAAAATCCCACGATCTCCCGGAAGCCGACCGGCTCCTGGCCGTCGAGCCCGAGGATCCCGACAATCGCCAGCATGCCGAGCTGCATCGGGATCGTCATGCCCCGGTTTTTGAAGGACAGGTAGCCCCAGACAAACAGCCAGACGAAAAGCAGCGCGTTCATCACCGCATAGCTCGAAAGGAACGGGCTCGCCGCCATCAGCACGAGGCTCAGGATCACCAGGGCGGACACGTTCAGAGGAATGAGATGGAACGCCCGGCGGTCCCCCTGCCCTCCGGGGCTCGCCGCGTTCATCGCCGTGAAAACCCACGTGCCCAGGATGAACATCGCCCCGCCGGGCGGTCTCAGCCAGTTGTCGATGAGAAATGCGGCGACCACCGCCAGCCCGGACTTGATCCCGGTTTTGATCCAGAATGGCGGCGGCCAAGGCGAGACCAGCGGCACCGGCGTGAATTCCCGCTGCATCGGGTCCGCCGGCATCGAATCCAGAAGCGCATGGACCTTCCCGATCTCGGAGCGGATGTCATCCAACGCGGAGACCTGCAAACCCAGGATCATCGCCTGATCCGGGGGGATGCCCCGCACCACATCGCGCGCTCTCATCCCGAGGAATTTTTCATCCAGCCGGTCAAACGCCTCCGAGACGGACGCGCGCTTCCCGGCGCGGGAAACGGAAGTGGAGGCATTCCCCGCCAGGTCCGCCAGCGCCGCTTCGAGCGCGGCGTGCAAGCCATCCAGGGCTTCGCCGGCCTGCCGCCGGTAGACCGACTCCGGCGGGAGATCCTCGCGCAGGGTTGCGATGGCGCAGGCGATTTTCCCCAGGCAAACCGTCAGGTCGAAATACGTCTCGAGCCGTCGGCGAAAATGCAGGCTCTCCCTGGCCCCGAACTCCAGCAGCGTCCGCAGGCCGGAAATCCTCCCGGGAAAGTCCCGCGCCTGCCTGGCCCCGGACACATCCCCGGGATTCCCGCGAATCCCGGGAGCATTCGCCAGGCACTCCCTCAGATCCCCGAACGAGGCCCGCAGGTGGGCGAGAAATTCCACGCGGGAATAGCGTGGCCAGATCACGCTTTGCACGATCATCGTAACCACAATCCCCACCACGATCTCTTCGATCCGCCACAACATGAATGTCCACGAATTGTCCGGATCGCCCATCCCGTTGCCCGCCACCACGAGCGCCGTCATCCCGCAGAGGAGGAACGCATACGGATACCGGCTCTGGCCGAAGAGCGCCGTGCAGGAACCCACGATCAGCCCGAGCAGCACAAGAAAAATCAAAGGGTCCTGCTCGAACGCCCCGGTGACCAGATACCCGGCCACGCCGCCCACCACGGTTCCAATCAGCCGGAAGATCGATTTCTCGGCGATCGCCCCCACATATTGGGCGATCATCAGAACGAAAACCGTGAAGAGCGCCCACCCGGGCTCATCCAAACGCGCCCACAAGGAAATGAAAACCGCCAGCACCCCGGCCAAACCGAACTTCAACCCGTAACGGAATGCCAGGTCCCCGAAAAGTCCCCCAGCCGCATCAAGCGCGCGGGCTCCCCATGCGCGGAGGCCAACAAACGGACGGATGTGGGCGGCGATGTCCAAACAGGCCGTCTCCATACCACCCAAACGCATCCCCCGCAAGCGGCGGATGCCCGCCCAAATCCGCGTCACGCCAACGATGGGAGGGCGAACCTCCGAGTGAGCCCATTTATTACGGCTCAGACGGAGCTTCGCCCTCCCAGGACGGAGCTTCGCCCTCCCAGGACGGAGCTTCGCCCTCCCAGGACGCAGCTTCGCCCTCCCGCGCGTTTTGACCTGTGCAAAGCCGCGCCCAGTTTGCAGGTCCCGGTGCGGCTGCTTCGCCCTCCCGCGCGTTTTGACCTGTGCAAAGCCAGGGGGCGGGTGATACGGTGACGGGGTGCGATGACTGACAATTCCGAACCTCCTGGAAGAAGTGCGGACGAGATCCTCCGCAAGATGAACTTCTCCCGGCTTCTTCTCGAAAACATGGAAGCCGGTGTCGTGGCCTGCGACGAAAAGGGGAAGCTGCTCCTGCTCAACCGCGTGGCGCGCGAATGGCACGGGTTGGGCGCAGCCGACATCCCGCAGTCCGAGTGGGCGGAACAGTATGGTCTCTTCGCATCGGACGGGGTGACGCCGATGGCAACAGAAAATCTTCCGCTCGTCCGCGCGATGCGCGGGGAGCCGGTCCGGGATGTCGAGCTGGTCATCGCCACGAAGGACCGCCCCCGCCGCCACGTGCGCTGCAGCGGATCGAGGGTTTTGGACGAGGACGGACGTGTGGTCGGCGCCGCGATCGTCATGAACGACATCACCGAGCGTAAGCGGTCCAGGGAATTGTTCAGGCAAAGCGAGGAGGCGCTCCGCTCGAGCCGCGACATGCTCGCCCGGCTGACCGACCAGGTTCCCGGCGTGGTCTACCAATACCGCCTGTATCCGGACGGGCGCTCCTGCTTCCCGTTTTCCAGCCAGGGCATGAGTGCGATCTACGAAGTGACCCCGGAGGAAGTGCGGGAGGATGCCGCCCCGGTGTTCGGGCGGCTGCACCCTCTGGACCACGATCAAATCGTGGATGCCATCCACGAATCCGCCCGCACCCTGCAACCGTTCCATTGCGAGTTTCGCGTGGTCCTTCCCCGGCAGGGCTTGCGCTGGAGGCTGTGTGACGCGCTGCCGCAACGGATGGAAGACGGCGGCACGCTCTGGTATGGCGTCATCTCCGACATCACGGATCGAAAAAAGACCGAGGACGAGCTGCAAAACCTCCGGACCGCCGTCGACCAAAGCGCGAACACCATCGTCATCACCGACCCGGCGGGCCGCATCGAATACGTGAACCCCGCGTTCGAAAAGTCCACCGGCTATTCGGCCCAAGAAGCGATCGGGCAAAACCCCCGCGTCCTCAAATCCGGGCACCAGGACGCGGCGTTTTACCGGCGGATCTGGGCGACCATTTCCTCCGGCAAAATTTGGAGGGGGCAGTTTCAAAACCGGCGCAAGGACGGCACTCTCTACTGGGAATCGGCGACGATCTCCCCGGTTTTCAACGCCCTCGGAGAAATCACCCACTACATCGCCATCAAGGAAAACATCACCGACCGAAAGGCGCTGGAAGCCAACCTGATCGAGGCGCTCGACCGGGCGGAGTCGGCGAACCGCGCGAAAAGCGATTTTCTCGCCGTGATGACGCACGAGCTGAGAACCCCGCTCAACGGCGTGCTGGGGTTCGCCGAGCTCCTCGCCGAAACCCCCCTGAACGAGGAGCAGAAAGACTACGCGCAGACGATCAGAAGCAGCGGCACCCACCTCCTCGACATCGTCAACGACATCCTGGATTTTTCCAGCATCGAAAAAGGGCGCATGAACCTCGAGTCGGGCCCTGTCGCCATCGCGGAACTCGTGGAGTCCTCCACCCTCGCCGCCCGGAAAGCGGCCGCCGACAAAGGGCTGGAATTCCGGTGGGACGCGGCCCCCGACGTGCCGGCTCAGGCGGTCGGCGACGGTCGCCGGATCCGCCAGATCCTCATCAACCTTCTCGGCAACGCCGTCAAGTTCACCGACAAGGGATCCGTCCATCTCCGGGTCGCAGTGGCGTCTTCCTCCGGCCGGGCCATGCTGGAGTTTGCGGTCGAGGACACCGGCCCCGGACTCTCGTCCGACATGGTCGCCCTGCTTTTCAAGCCGTTCACGCAGGCCGACACCACGCTCCACCGCCAGTTCGAGGGCACGGGGCTCGGGTTGGCGATTTCGCAGCGACTCGCCACCGCCATGGGCGGGTCGGTCTCGGTCGTCTCCACTCCGGGCAAAGGCAGCACTTTCACTTTCCACCTTCCTTTGGAGGTCCCCGCAGACCCTTCGCAACAACGGTCCGACAGCCCGCCTGTTTTGGCGCAGCAAACCGCCGCAGAGGCTTCGCGGCAGACCCGTGCGGACCCCCTGTCCCAGGAAGTTCGTCCCGTGCTCGTCGTCGAGGATGACCCCGCCAACTCCACCCTCACCGGCAAAATGCTGGCATCCCTCGGATTTCAGGTGGAATTTGCGTTCGATGGGCAGCAGGCGCTCGCGGCATTTTCTCCGGGAAAGTTTGCCGCGATCCTCATGGATATGCAGATGCCGGTCATGGACGGGCTGGACGCAACAAGGAAAATCCGGGAGATCGAGGCCGCCTCCGCAGGCGGTCGCGTGCCGATCATCGCCCTGACGGCCAACGTGATGCCGGGCGACAGCGACCGTTGCTTCGCCGCAGGCATGGACGATTTTCTCTCCAAGCCGTTCAAAAAAATGAACCTCGCCGCAAAACTCACGGGCGCGGTCGAATGCGGGTGAGCCCGGATGCCGGACGAAAACCGCGCGGGCCTCAGTCGGCGCGCCCGGTCGCCACGAGAAACGGACGGATCATTTCCGCGAGTTCCTTGAAAGCGGCGAAATCCACCTGTTGCTGGCCGTCGCTCAGGGCCTCGGCGGGATTCGGGTGGACTTCCACGAGCAGGCCGTCGGCCTTGAGGGCGACCGCGCCGCAACAGAGCGCGAGGACGAGGTCGGCGCGCCCGCACCCCTGGCTCGGATCCACGATCACGGGCAGGTGGGATTCCTTTTTTGCGATGGCGACCGCCGCGAGATCGAGGGTGTTCCGGGTGTAGGTCTCGAACGTGCGGATCCCGCGTTCGCACAGCAGGACATCCGGGTTGCCGTGGGCGAGGACATACTCCGCCGCCAGCAGCCATTCTTCGATTTTCCCGCTCATCCCGCGTTTGAGGAGGACGGGCTTCCCGGATTTCGCGCACTCGATGAGAAGCCGGAAATTCTGCGCGTTCCGGGCCCCGACCTGGAGGATGTCCGCCGAGGCGGCGACGTGTTCGACATCGCGTTCGCCGAGGACCTCGGTGATGATTTTCAAACCGGTTTCCTTGCGGGCGAGTTCCAGGAGGCGGAGGCCCTCTTTGCCGAGGCCCTGGAACTCATACGGCGAGGTGCGGGGTTTGTAGGCCCCCCCGCGGAGAATCGTCGCCCCGGCCGCCTTGACGGCCCTTGCCGTGGAGAGCAGCTGCTCCTCGTTCTCGACCGAGCACGGCCCCGCCATCAGGGCGAAATGCCCGCCGCCAATCTTTACGCCCCCCACATCGACCACGGTGTCCGCCGGATGGGATTCGCGACTCGCGAGCTTGTAGCGCTTTTGGACCCGCAGGACGCTTTCGACCTGGGGCAGGGCGGTCAGGGATTCGAGGTTCTGGTGGGTGCGCTCGTCGCCGATCGCCGCGACCACCGTCTGCGTGACCCCGAAAATCGGGGCTGGCTCGTAGCCGAGTTTCGCCACCTCGGCGACGACCTCGTCAACTGCGGCTTTGGGCGTGTGGGGACGGAGAACGATAATCATGGCGTGCACCCAGTGAAGGGCATCGGCATCCGATGATCAAACACTTCGTGCTGGATTCCGGAAGCGCCCCCGCATTAGGCTGCCCCAAGAAAATGAGAACCTTTCTTGTCCTGCTGCTCTCGCTCGCAGCCCTTGCGGTCGTCGGCGCGGTTTTCGTTTTTGATGTTTTCTCCGAGATCGGCAGCCGCCGCTTGGCGGGGCACCAGAAAGCCGCTTTTGCCTCCGCCGGCATGTCCCGCGAGGAATACATCGCGTATTTGCTGCGGACCGGGCACCACAACGACCCGGAACTCTGGCGCCGGATCGAGGCCGTAAAGAACCTGAAGCCCTGGCCCCAATAGGTCGGCGGGCTGTCGCCAATGGGCGGGGATTGTGCAAACGGTCCCTCAAAGCATTTTTTCGTCGGCGCGTCGGGAAACTTGCCCGCCGGGCGTCCCGGTGGTAATCTCCCCCCATGAAACCGACGCTCCTGCTCCTGATGGCCTGCACCGGCCTCGCGATGGCGCAGGATTTTGTGGCTCCCGCCGGGCGGCAGCGGACGATTGTCAAAGAGATCGAGCCAACCAGGCCGACGATCGAAGGGATGGTGAAAGCGATCTTCACGAAGAAACCCTGGCAGGCGGTGAACCCGCTCGCCCCCGAAAGCTGCGGCACAGGAGAAAAGTTTGTTTCGCGGGATTTCGGCCCCGGCACCCCACACCATTCGGAAACGCTCACCGTCGCAGGCATTGAATGGTGACCGTCCGGTGGTGGCGCTCTTCTGCGCGACGTTTTTGCGTCCGGAGATGCTGCACATCCACCGGCAGATTTCCGGGTTGAGCCATTTCTCCCCGGTCGTCATCACGCAGAAGCGGGAAGGCGATTGGACGGCGGGACCGGTGGAGGTTGTCCCTCGCTCGGGTTTCCGTTTTGTGGGGCGAGGGGTCGAGCGCTGGCTGGGAAGGCCCTGGCAGATCACGGACGCGGAGGCGCAAAAAATGCTCGCGGCGATGCGGCGGGCGCAGGCCTCGCTCCTGCACATTTTCTTCGGCAACGTGGCGGTCCGCATGCTCCCGCTGATGAGGCGGTCCGAAGTTCCCGCAGTCCTCTCATTTCACGGGTCCGACGTGGCCGGCGGAATCGCGACGCCGGCCTTTGAGGGGGCCCGTTCCGAGATGTTCCGCCGTGCCCGCCTCGTGCTGTGCCGCTCGAACCAACTTGCGGAAAAGGTCGCGGCCCTCGGCTGCGACCCCTCGAAACTCCGGATCATGAGGACCGTTCTGCCTCCGGTCAAACGCGCCGCACACATCCCGCCCGCAGACGGCCGCTGGCATCTCGTCCAGGCGTCCCGGCTGGTCCCCAAAAAAGGGATCCCGACCGCGCTCCGGGCATTCGCGGCATTTTCGGAAACGCACCCGCACGCGAAATTCACGGTTGCCGGCGAAGGCCCGCTGGAAGCCGGACTCCGCAGGCTGGCGGAGTCGCTCGGCCTCTCCGGGCGCGTCGAGTTCCGCGGGTTTCTCACCCAGGCCGCGCTGGCCGACCTCTACGAAAGCGCGCACATTTTTTTGCATCCGAGCGAGACGGTCGGCGGGGATGTCGAGGGGATTCCGAACTCGCTCCTCGAGGCGATGGCTTCCGGACTTCCCTCCGTCGCGACCGATCACGGCGGCATCGCCGAGGCCATCCGGAACGGAACCACCGGACTTCTTGCCAGGGAGGGCGACTGGCAGGGCCTCTCGCGGGCGCTTCTGCTCCTCGCGGAAGACCCCGCCCTCTATTCCCGCATTTCGAGCGCCGGTGCCGATTTTGCGGGCAACGAGTTCTCCGCCGAAAAACAAATCGCCAATATCGAAAACCTTTACCGCGAGGCGATCGGCCAGAAATAAAGAGAAAGTCGGCACTCGGATTCGAACCGAGGACCGACGGTTTACAAAACCGTTGCTCACTATGGTATAAAATAAAAGCTTGGCTTCTGCTTGGCATTATGCGCATCCTTTCGCCAACAAACGGAACCATGCGCAAACTCTCTCTCATAATCAGGAAAGTTAAAATTCGCGGGAAGAAATTCTATCAGGTCAACGTCCCTGACCCGACCGGCAAGCGCCCCAAGCGGAAAACCTTCGCTTCCGAAAGTGACGCGGAAACTTTTCTCGAATCCGCGATCATTCAGAAGGAGAATTTTGGCGCTGCCGCTTTCTCCATGACCGACACGCTGAGGACGGATGCGACCAAGGCGGCTGAGATCCTGGCTGGAACCGACAAGAGCCTCGTGGAAGCCGCGAGATTCTTCCGGGCGCACCTGGCAAAGGTCGAGGGAGGCATCCCGCTCAAAAAGGCCGTGACGGACTTTCTGGCGAAAAAGAGGGCCGAGGGTGCCAGCGACCGGCATAAGCAGGATTTACGGAACCGTCTCAACCGATTTCTTCGCGCAATGCCGGAGACGGCAACAACGGCGAACGTCTCGGCTGCCGACATTGACAAGTTCCTCTCCGCTCTCGGCAGTGGCCCGCAAACCTGCATGCACTACCGGACGATTTTCCACACGTTTTTCAAGTGGTGCAAAAAGCAAAAGCATTGCTCGGAGAATCCCGTCACCGATGCCATGACGTTCAAGGTTGTGCCGACCGCTCCGGGGATCCTCTCCCCAGCCGATGCTGCCGACCTCCTTGCTTCTTGTGATCCTGCCATCCTGCCGGGGGTTGTCATCGGGATGTTCTGCGGGCTGAGACAGGCCGAGATTGCCCGTCTCGACTGGCGCAATGTGGACCTTGCTGCCGGAATCATTACCGTGGGCGCGAACATCGCCAAGACATCAAGCCGCCGCACGGTGGAGATTCCCGAGAACGCCAAACAATGGCTTTCATCGGTGAAACAGGACACCGGGAAAATCTGGCCGGAAAATGAGGAGGCTAGGAATCTCTGGAACCTCGCCCGGATCGGCGCGGGCTTCGGCCCGTTCTTCTCCACCCGTGCCGCCGTGAACAAGGCACAGAATGACCCGGAGACAAAGAAGCCGAGGAAAGACCTGCGGGAATGGCCGGACAACGCACTGAGACATTCCGCCATCTCCTACCGGCTCGCCATGACCCGCGACCTCCCCCGAGTGGCGACGGAAGCAGGCAATTCCCCCGGCATCATCCAACGCCACTATGCCGAATTGGTCAAACCGGCTGCTGCGACAAAGTTCTTTTCCATCCTTCCAAAGACCCCGGCGAACGTGGAAACCTTCCACTCCAAGGCCGCCTGAGCTGTAACCAAGCGTTCCGATATGCCATCCGCGACATTGAGCAAAATGCAGAAACCTACCTCGCCGACTTCCTCGCGCACTGAGCGCACTGGACGCCTTGTCGGCCCCCTGATGACCGCGAGGCAATTCGACCGCATCGCCGTGGAACATGGTGCCCGCCCCGCCACCCCGGAAGAATCCCGCCTCTCCCGCGAGGCCCAAATCCGGGCAGGGCTCGACGTGTGACCCGCCTTGCGCATGAGGGGAAATTACGTGTCGTAGGAAACCGTGCGTGAAACTTTACTGATTGACGGTCTGCCGGTTGCAGAGTTCGACGTAAAATCTGCTCATGCGGTGCTTCTTGGCATGTTCTACGAGGATGAAACGGGCGAGGATTGGCTGGCGGAGAAGGTTCGTTTCGACACGGAGGCACTGCGAGGGTTTCCCTCGATTTACGGTGAGGGGAAAGAGTGGAAGATCAAATTTCTTTCGGCACTGAACCAATCGGCCCGCGTTGCCAGACACGCCAGCGAAGGCTACCGCGAGTTGGAACTCCTGTTTCCTCTTTTGGCTGGAAAGCTGGCTCGATTGAGGTGGCGCGATCGGAAGGCTGTAGGGCGACGGCTCCGTGTCACCCTGGCGGAAATCGTGAAAGCCATGCTCATCGAAAACGATCAGGACGGCATCAAATCAATTCCCGTGGTGGACTCGGCAGTTGTGGCCATACCGGAGGGCTTGCGCGAACGCCACCGGGCAGCGTTCCGAACGGCATGGAGGCTCGGCGTTCCCATCGCCAAGGAAACCGCCACATTCCCGCTCATCGAGGGAAGCGACGGGGAGAGCTATCGGTTTTGGTTCTCAAAAGATGATTTCCCTCGTTGACACGGATTATACCATGTATAACATGCCGGTGATGGATGTTTGCTTTGTCGAGTTGGAAGCCTTCACCGAGGAAGTGTTGCGCGTGGCCGATGAGGAGACGTTGCGGCAATTCGAGGCGGAGATTGCGGCCAAACCGGAAGCCGGGGATTTGATCCGGCATTCGGGCGGGCTGCGCAAGGCGCGGATGAAGCTGCCGGGGCGGGGTAAGAGCGCGGGGGCGCGTGTCATTTACCTCTGGCTGCCGGTGGCGCGGTGCTTTGTGCTGTTCATGCTCTTCACGAAGGCGAAGCAGGCGGACATCCCGCCCGCGCTGCTGGTGCGGTTGCGGATGGCAGTGGAAACGATCAAGGCGAAATACAACCGATGAAAACGAAAAAATCTGAAATCCCGTTCAATGCTGAAATGCTGGTTGCCCGTGTCGAGGGCTTTGCCGCCGGCCGCGAACGCTCCCGCGAGCGCATGATGAAACTGCCCCCGCCGGTCAAAGCGATTCCCGCAAAGGAAATCCGCGCCATTCGGGCGGTGCTCGGTTGCACGCAAATCGAGTTTGCGGCCCTGCTCAACGTGCCGAAGGTGACGGCGATCTCCTGGGAGAACGGCACCCGGAAGCCCAGCGGAGCGGCTCTGCGGCTCCTGGCAGTGGCGAAGCATCACCCGGAGGCGTTGCAGGCCGCGTAGCTTTTTACGCGCCGCCCAGATCCTTGCGCTTTGGTGCCTTGAGCGCACCGGGGGAGAACAGCCGTTCCATCCGCACGTCGAGCGCACGGGAGAGAAAAAGCAGTTCCGAGTCTGTCACCAGGCGAATTTGCGCCTCGATCCTCGCAACGATGTCTCGACCGATGTCCCACCGGAACCGCTTGCACCGGCCCGGAAGGCTGGAACAGCGCCGACCATTTCTGCGCTCTCAACGCTGGCCAAGAATCTTGGTCTTTGGGAATCGGCTTCCCATCAACTCCGCAACTTCTATGCCGTAGGCCCGAGCAAGACGCTCCAGGGTCGATAGCCGCAGGTCAGCAACCGTCTCCTTGCAGTTTTCGGATCAGAGGAGGTGTTGGCGGAAGTGCTGTTAGACCATCCTCCGAAGATAGACCGTCACTTCAGCGTCCAGTCTGAGCGCGATCTCGAATCTATTGAAGTCACACCTGGTATATTTGCCGAATTAAAGCCGACATTGCGGACTAGCTTTGCACCTCAGAATGAGAAGGATCGTAGCGTTATCGACGATTCGACACGCTGGCTGCCGAATGCCTTCAGATTGCAGACGCGCCGCTCGTGGGAATGCGAACGAAGAACACTCCCAACGGTCTGGAGACATGGACGGAGGACATGCTTGGGCACCGTCGCTTGCAGATCGAAAGTCGCTTGAAGCTCTTGGCGAAGTGGGATCCAAAGCGATACGGGGAGAAGAGTGAGCAGTCAGGGAACCAGGAGCGGTCGGGGCAAAGCGTTCCTGGGGGCGGAGAGATCACACCCGAATACCTTGCCGACATCCGGGAGCGACGGAAGCGGGCATTGGAGGGCAGGCCGCGGATCTGCGAAAAGCAGGCGGACGCACGCGAGGTTCACACGTAGGCAGGAAATTCCCGGCGTGCTGATCCAGAGTCCCGCTGGTATCCGCAGGGCAATGCTGGAACTATCCAACCGCCGATCAACCGGCAAATTTGCGGACTTATGGGATTCAGAGATTCAGCGTTCCCCGAGATAGCGCGGGATCTGGCTCGGATTGCGCCCAGATCCGCGCGTAAGGGAAGAAATGAGAGGGGAGCGGTTCGACGACATGTCGATAACGCGAGGGAGGGCGAAGCTCCGTCTGAGCCGTAATAAATGGGCTCACACGGAGGTTCGCCCTC